>NC_007948.1:953571-1271428 GCF_000013865.1 Polaromonas sp. JS666 | reverse complement strand
GAACAGGTAATCACTGTGCTGGCCGGCAATCTTGGGATAGGCCGGATCGACCGGTTTGCTGAAATTGGCGCCGTGGCATGAAGCGCAATTGGCCTTGTTCAGCAGGGCCTGCACATCAGCGCTGGGTTCTTTGGCTGGCTTGGCAGGAAGCTCGGCACCTGCTGCCGCACCATGCGTACTGTAATAAGCAGCCAGGTCGGCGATGTCCTGGTCGTTCAGCGACTCGGCAATGCTGCGCATGGTCGGATGCTTGCGCTCACCTTTTTTGTAGGCATTGAGCGCGGCCACGATGTATTTGCCCCCCTGGCCGGAAATCATCGGCACCTTGTAAATCTCGGGGAACGAGGCCTGGTAGCCCTTGATGCCGTGACAGCCAATGCACATGGCGTTCTTGGTTTCGCCGGCTTTGGCATCGCCCTTAACTTCCTGGGCCAGGCTTGAGACCGTCACACAGGAGACAGCTACAGCGAATATCGTGGTCAACAGCTTATTCATTTTGCGCGCACAATCAGGTGAGAATTCATCGTATAAAACAACGGTGGATTATATCTGGGCCTGCCAGGGCCGGTGACTGCACGCTGGCGGCCCGCGCAAGAGCACTCCATTCGCGTCTACATCACCGTCTACATCACCCCATTCATTTGACCCATGAACATGAAATTCCAAGGTTCACAGAACTACGTCGCCACCCAGGACCTGATGCTGGCCGTCAATGCCTCCGCCGCCCTGAAAAAGCCCTTGCTGGTCAAGGGCGAGCCCGGCACGGGCAAGACCATGCTGGCCGAGGAAGTGGCCCAGGCATTGGGCCTGCCCCTGCTGCAATGGCACATCAAGTCGACCACCAAGGCACAGCAGGGCCTCTATGAATATGACGCCGTGTCGCGCCTGCGCGATTCGCAGCTGAGCACCGTCGACGGCGGCGAGAAGGTCAAGGACATCCACAACTACATCGTCAAGGGCGTGCTGTGGCAGGCCTTCACAGCCGACCAGCCGGTGGCGCTGCTGATCGACGAGATCGACAAGGCCGACATCGAGTTCCCCAACGACCTGCTGCGCGAGATCGACCGCATGGAGTTCTATGTGTACGAGACGCGCGAGCTGATCCGGGCCAAGCACCGGCCGCTGGTGTTCATCACCTCCAACAATGAGAAGGAACTGCCCGACGCCTTCCTGCGCCGCTGCTTTTTCCACTACATCAAGTTCCCCGACGCCGACACGATGAAAAAAATCGTCGACGTGCATTTCCCCGACCTCAAGAAGGAACTGCTGGCCGCCGCCATGAAAACCTTTTATGACGTGCGCAACCTGCCCGGCCTCAAAAAGAAGCCTTCTACCAGTGAGCTGCTCGACTGGCTCAAACTGCTGCTGGCCGAAGACATCCCGCTCGAAGCCCTGCAAAGCAAGGACGACAAGGTGGCCGTGCCGCCGCTGGTGGGTGCGCTGCTCAAGAACGAGCAGGACGTGACCCTGTTCGAGAAACTGGTTTTCATGCAGCGCAACAATCGCTGAAGCGGGGCTCACGTTCATGAACCAGAAATCATTGTTGCTTGAAGGCCTGTCCGACGCCATTGGCTTCATAGGTGGCGCACTCCTGGGCTACTGGATCGGGCGCCTGCTGAACCTGGACATTTTTGCCGACGGTTACGGCAACAGCGCCATCGCCGGCATCGTGCTGGTCGGGCTCGGAGGTGGCTTGGGCCTGCAACTGGCCAGACGCTGGAGAAAGCGCCAGAAAGCCGACGAGGAGAACTGAGCATGGCCTTTGTTGAACCCGTGACCCTGCAAGCACGCGGCGTGCGGCTGGTGCCCCTGGGTCTCGAACACGAAGCCGGGCTGCGGACCGCCGCCAGCGATGGCGAGCTCTGGAAGCTGCGCATCACGTCGGTACCTGAGCCGCATGAAACGCGGGCCTATATAGAAACCGCCCTGCAAACCGGCAACCGCCTGGCTTTTGCGGTCACCGACGCCGGCACGGGCAAGGTGCTGGGCAGCTCCAGCTTTCATGACATCGTGCCAGCCGTCAAGCGCGTCGAGATTGGCTACACCTGGTATGCCGCCAGCAGCCAGCGTACCCACGTCAACACCACCTGCAAGCTGCTCATGCTCACCCATGCGTTTGAAACGCTGGGCTGCCATGTGGTGGGCTGGCGTACCGACAATTTCAACTTCGCCAGCCAGCGGGCCATTGAACGCCTGGGCGCGCGCAAGGACGGCGTGATTCGCGGCCACGCGTTGCGGCGCGACGGCACCATACGCGACACCGTGATGTACAGCCTGCGCGCTGGCGAATGGCCCGAGGTCAAGGCGCAGCTGCTGTACCTGCTCGATAAACCACGCTCTTAATATGGCCCCCACGCTTTTCACTTCGTGTAATGCGCTGCCCCCCGAGGGGGCCGCTGCGCCTGCGGTCTGGCAAAGCCAGTCCCGCGGCCCATGCTGGTATGAAGAGCCCCCACGCTTTTCACTTCGTGTAATGCGCTGCCCCCGAGGGGCCGTTTTTCCCTTGGGGCGGCCCGGCGGGAAAATTCCGCAAGAGGGTTCCCCATGCTGATTGACTTCTTCTACACCCTGCGATCCGCCAAATTGCCGGTCTCCGTCAAGGAATACCTGATGCTGCTGGAAGCGCTGGAGGCCGGGGTCGTCGGTCCGAACAGCGGGCAAGACGAAGCCGGTGGCGGTGATCAGGGCGCCTGGAAGATCGACGACTTCTACTACCTCAGCCGCACGGTACTGGTGAAAGACGAAAAGCACTACGACAAGTTCGACCGCGCCTTCGCCGCCTACTTCAAGGGCGTGGAGATGATTGCCGATTTCACCAAGGACATTCCGCTGGAATGGCTGCGGAAAAACCTGGAACTCGAACTCAGTCCGGAGGACAAGGCAAAGATCGAAAAGATGGGCTGGGACGAGCTCATGGAAACGCTGAAAAAGCGTTTTGAAGAGCAAAAGGAACGCCACGAAGGCGGCAGCAAGTGGATTGGCACCGGTGGCACCTCGCCCTTTGGCGCGAACGGCTACAACCCGCAGGGCATCCGCATCGGCCAGGAAAAAAGCCGCAATAAAAGCGCGGTCAAAGTCTGGGACCAGCGCGCCTACAAGGACTACGACGACACCCAGGAGCTGGGCACGCGCAACATCAAGGTGGCGCTGCGCCGCCTGCGCAAGTTTGCCCGCCAGGGCAATGTGGAAGAGCTGGACCTGGACGACACGATACGCTCCACGGCATCCAACGCCGGCTGGCTGGACATCAAGATGGTGCCCGAGCGCCATAACAATGTGAAGGTGCTGCTGCTGATGGACGTGGGCGGCACCATGGACGAACACATCCACCGCGTCGAGGAAATGTTCTCGGCGGTCAAGGCAGAATTCAAGCACCTGGAGTTCTACTACTTCCACAACTGCGTCTACGACTTCATGTGGAAGAACAACCGCCGCCGCTTCAGCGAGAAATTCGCGACCTGGGACATCATCCGCAAATACAACAAGGACTACAAGCTGATCTTTGTCGGCGACGCCACCATGAGCCCTTACGAAATATTGCAGCCAGGCGGCAGCGTCGAATACAACAACGAGGAAAGCGGCGCCGAATGGATGCAGCGACTGACCAATGCCTTCCCGAAGTTCGCCTGGATCAATCCCGAGCCGCAGGGCGTGTGGCAATACCGCCAGAGCATCAGCGTGATCCAGCAGCTCGTCAACCAGCGCATGTACCCCCTGACCATCAAGGGACTTGAAGAAGCGATGCGCCTGCTTTCCAAGTAGGGCTCAAGTAAACTGGGTGTGTGACCCACCCCAGGACCCGCTGCGCGCGGACGGCCACACCGGCAGGACTGACCACTGCGAGCCTCGCCCTTGTCATCGCCTTCCTCGCGATTTTTTCCCCGCCCGCAGCCAGGGCGCAATCGGGTGCGCCCCTGCCTGCTGCCGACCCGGCCGCCACTGCCGTGACAACGCCACCGTCCGGCACGGCACAGACCGCACCGCCACCCGCGCCACCTCCGGAAAAAGTAACACCGGGCCCCACACCCCAGGGCGCGGTAGGACCGACCAGCGCAGCGCAGGAAGTGACAGCCTTTGACATTGCCGTGCGGGCACCTCCCGCCGTGCGTGAACTGCTCGAAAAGCATATCGAGCTGCAGCGCTACCGCGCGGTGACAGACCTCGACGAAGCCGAACTGAACCGCCTGGTCGTGCTCGCCGAACGCAATGTGCGCAACCTCGTGGGAACGCTGGGCTACTTCAGCCCGGAAATCCGCATCACGCGTGAGGGCGGCGTGAACCAGCGCCCCACCATCGTGGTTGCGGTCGATCCTGGTGAAGCCACCCTCACAGGTGCGGTGGCCATCGACTTCGCGGGAGACATTGCCGACTCGCCCGATCCCGACGCGATCGCCCAGCGCGCCGAAATCAGCCGCGACTGGCGGCTGCCCACCGGCCAGCGCTTCACGCAGGACGCCTGGGACGGCGCCAAGACGCAGGCACTGCGGCAGCTGGTCGCGCGCCGCTACCCCGCCGGCAAACTCGCCTACAGCCTGGCCGATGTGGATGCGCCGGCCCGAACCGCCGGCCTGTCGGTCAAGCTCGACTCCGGCCCGCTGTACCGCCTGAGTCCCATGCAGGTCAGCGGCGTGGAGCGCTATGACCCCGTACTGGTGCCGCGGCTGGCCCGCCTGAACGCCGGTGCCATCTACAACCAGAGCCAGCTGGTGGAGGCGCAGCAGCGGCTGGCCTCCAGCGGTTATTTTGATTCGGCCTATATCTTTGTCGACCCCGAGAGCGACCCGCTCGCGGCGCCGGTACAGGTGCAGGTGCGCGAGGCCAAACTGCAAAAGGTCACGCTGGGCGTCGGCATCACGACGGACAGCGGACCGCGCGCTTCCGTGGAGCACACCCATCACCGCGTTCCCGGCATTGGCTGGCGTGCCGTGACCAAGCTGCAGGCCGAAAAGAAAAATCCCTTTGCCCAAACCGAGTGGACGGCCATACCCAATGAGGACAACTGGCGCTGGGTCGCGCTGGGACGTGTGGAACGCCTCGACGACAACGAACTGATCACGCAGGCCCAACGGCTGCGTTTTGGCCGGACGCAATCCGGCGACCGCATAGACCGCAACATGTACCTGCAATACGACCGGGCCCGCGTGCATGGTGCCGGCCAGCTCGGCAATACCGCCGCGGACACGGGCGATGGCTCGGCGCTCACCGCCAACTACGTATGGACCGGCCGCTACTTTGACAGCGTGCCCTTCCCCAGCCGGGGCTATGGGCTGGGGTTCGAGCTGGGCGGGGGCACCACGCTGGGCCAGGACCGCCAGCCCTTCACCCGCGCCGTCGGCCGCTGGCTGGGCATCAAGTCACTGGAGCGCGGGCGCATTGCCATGCGCGCGGAGGCCGGCGCCGTGCTGGCCAAAGACGCGGCACGCATCCCGGGCACGCAGCTGTTTCGCACCGGCGGTGATGCCACCGTGCGCGGCTACGGTTACCGCGACATCGGCATCAGGCTCGACAACGGCATCATCGGCCCCGGCCGTTACCTCGCCGTGGGCAGCGTGGAATGGCAACGCCCGATTGTTCGCAGCGGCGTCACCACCGAGTGGGAACACACGCTGTTCATCGATGCCGGCGCCGTGGCCGACAAGCCCCAGGACCTGCGCCCCTCGGTCGGCGTAGGCACCGGCGTGCGCTGGCGCAGCCCGATCGGCCCCCTGCAGATGGACCTGGCCTACGGCGTCAAGGTCAAGCATGTGCGCCTGCATGTCAGTGTGGGGTTTATCTTCTGATGAGCACGCCGAAGCAAGCCGATGCCAAGGCAGCCCCGCCGAAAGCCGGGGCGGATCGGGCACAGTCCACGCGGCGATGGCTGGCAGGGGTGGCAATCGCGGTGGGCAGCGTGTTGCTGCTGGCCGTTCTGGCCGTGGCCCTGACCTGGTGGTGGGCGGGCACGGAAGGCTCGCTGGCCACCGCGCTTCGCTGGCTGGCGCAGTCACAGCCGCTGGCAGCCGGGCGGGCCACGGGTTCGCTGCGCGAAGGCGGGCACGTCGAGCGGCTGACCTGGCAGCAGGATGGGCTCAGCGTCGAGGTGCGCGATGTGAGCCTGGCCTGGCAGCCCTGGTCGCTGCTGCACGGCACGCTCCGGCTGGACCGGCTGGCCGTGGGCAGTGTGCAGGTGCACGACCAGCGCCCGCCTTCAGCTCCGTCGCCACCGCCCACCGCGCTCGGTTTGCCGCTGCGGGTGGTGCTCGATCACTTCTCGGTGGGCCGGTTCGCCCTGCAGGGCCGGGCAGCCGTCACAGCCTCCAGCATTTCAGGGCGCTATGAATTTGACGGGCTGGCGCATCAGCTGCAGTTGCTGGATGCCGAGCTGGCTCAAGGCCGTTACCAGGGCCGCGCCAGGCTGTCGGCGCGCGGCCCGGTCGCGCTCGAAGCCAGTCTGTCGGGTGCGCTGTCCGCCGAACTTCCGAACAGCCAAAAACCTTTGCCGCTGGCATTCACCGCCACGGCCAGCGGACCGATCACCAACATGCAGGTCAAGGGCCAGCTTCAAATGACAGGCAACGCGCCTGCCGGCCGCGCGCAACCCCACGCGACGGCGACGGCGCGTGTCATGCCCTGGGCGGCACAACCCCTGCCGCAGGCAGATGCGACCTTTCGCGATCTCGACATGGCGGGCCTGTGGCCCGACATGCCGCAAACCCTGCTGACCGGTAACGCCAGCGTACGCCCTGCTGACACGGCCACGGCCGCCAGCGCGGCCTGGCTGATTCAACTGCAGATGGCCAACGGCTTGCCCGGCCCCTGGGATCAGAGGCGGCTGCCCATTGAACGACTGGAAACCCAGGGCGAATGGCGCGACGGCGCGGCGCTGGTTCGCACGCTCAAGGCCCGGCTGGGTGGCGGCGAGCTGGTGGCCACGGGCGAATGGGCGCCGGCCGCGGGCACTGCGTCGCCACCCAAACCACCGTCAACGCGTGCCTCCGCTCCAAGCTCCGCCCAACCCACTCCACCCGCTACGGTCGCGCCGGCCTGGAAGCTGCAGGCCACCCTGCAGCAGATCAACCCGGCACTGCTGTACTCCCAGCTTGCGCCGCAGCCTGTGGACGGCCGGGCTACCGTGGCCAGCGAAGGAACAAACACCCGCTTCGACGCCAGCCTGCAGGCCACAGGCCATGGCATCAAGCCGCCCGCCAGCGCCAAGGCCAAGGCGGCAGACCCACGTTCCCCTGGCGCCCTGCGCCTGCGCGATGCGAGCGCCACGGGCACCTGGAGCCCGGCCCAAGCCGGCGGCACCCTGGCGCTGTCGGCGCTGCGCATTCGCACCGATGACGCGGAACTGGCAGGCCAGCTCGAAGCCCAGCCCAAGGCCTGGGGTGGCAAGGGCAAGCTGGCCCTGACGGCGCCCGGACTGGACGCGACACTGCAGGGCGAACTGCGGCAGGCCAGCGGCAAGGGAAACCTCAGCCTGCGCGGCCGCGATGCGGCGCTGGCCTTGCGCTGGCTGCAGCAACTGCCGGGCCTGCCCGCCGCGCTGCAGACAGCCTCTGCCCGCGGCAGCGCGGAACTGCAGGCCAGCTGGGACGGCGGCTGGCAAGACCCCGGCGTGCAGGCGCGGCTGGAGGTGCCTTCACTCGACTGGTACGCGCCCGCCAAGGCAGCTGCCGGCGCTGCCCCACGCCCACCCGCAGCTGCGGGCACGGCAGAGGCAGGCGACACGCTCAAGATCCGCGCCCTGCAAATCAGCCTGTCGGGCCGGCTCAGCCAGATGCAGCTGAACGCCCAGGGCCGCCTGGAAGCCGGGCAACGGCGTTATGCATTGCAGCTGGCCGCAGAAGGCGGGCGCACCCCTGCCACGCGCAAGGCGCCGCTGGGTGAATCCGCGTGGCAGGGCCTGCTCAAGCAGCTCAGCCTCAGCGTGGAAGACCCTGCTCTGGGTGGCAGTAGCAGTAGCGGTGGTGGCAGCGGCGGCGGTGCGTGGCGGCTCGTCACCCGCGGCACGGTGCCGCTCACATGGACACCGGCGCGGGGCGGCGCCTTCGAAAGCGGCGCGGGAGAGGCCCTGCTGAGCGCGCCGGCGCAGACCGCCGCAGGCGGACCTAGCATCGCCTCCGCGCCGGCCGTCCTGGCCTGGCAGCCCGTGCGCTGGCGCCCCGGCGAACTCATCACGTCCGGCAAGCTCACCGGCCTGCCGCTGGCCTGGATTGAATTGCTGGCAGGCCCGCAAATGGCCGGCGCCGGGCTGGGCGGCAACCTGCTGCTCGACGGCCAGTGGGAGGCCACGCTCAGCGACACGCTGCGCCTCAAAGCCACCTTGGCCCGCAGCAGCGGCGACATCAGCGTGCAAGCAGAAACCGTGCAGGGCGTGCCAACGCGGGTGGCGGCAGGCGTGAAAGAAGCGCGCCTGTCGCTGGTCAATGAGGGAGAAGCGCTGACCCTGGCTGTGCGCTGGGACAGCGAACGCGGCGGCACGGCCGACGGCCAGCTCCGCACCCGCCTGGCACGCGCTCCGGCCGACGCGGGCGGCGGGTGGCTCTGGCCCGCAGACGCGCCCTTGAGCGGCCAGTTGCGTGCGCAGTTGCCGCGCATCGGTGTCTGGTCGGTGCTGTCGCCGCCCGGCTGGCGGCTTCGCGGCTCACTGGGCACCGATGTGACGATCAGCGGCACGCGAGCCGCCCCCCAGCTGGCAGGCGAGTTGCAGGCCAACGACCTGGCCTTGCGCTCCGTCGTGGACGGCATCGAGTTTGGCAACGGCCGCCTGCGCGCGCGGCTCGACGGCACGCGCATGCGCATCAACGAATTCACCCTGCAGGGGGCCGGCGACAAGGGGACGGGCGGCAGCCTGACGGCCCGGGGCGAAGCGGGCTGGATCGACGGCCAGCCGCAGGTGCAGCTGCAGGCCCGGCTGGAGCGGCTGCGCGCCAGCATACGAACCGACAGGCAGCTGACCGTCTCCGGCGACGTGCAGGCCAGCCTCAAGGGCGCGCAGACCGAGCTCACCGGCAAACTGGTGGTGGATCAGGCCCGCATCATCCTGCCCGACGAAGGCACGCCGCAGCTGGGCGAAGACGTCGTGGTCCGCAGCACCCGCGGCAGCGCAAGCGGCCAGAAG
Source organism: Polaromonas sp. JS666 (assembly GCF_000013865.1). Lineage (NCBI taxonomy): Bacteria > Pseudomonadati > Pseudomonadota > Betaproteobacteria > Burkholderiales > Comamonadaceae > Polaromonas > Polaromonas sp. JS666. Next base: position 1,262,325 of record NC_007948.1, on the reverse strand, counting down.
GCACCGGCGCAAACCAGCGGCGCCAGCGCCGACAGGGACGCCCGGCCCGTCAAGCTGGCGCTGCAACTGGGCCTGGGCGATGACTTTCGCGTTCAGGGAAAAGGCATCGACACGCGGATACGCGGCACCCTCAGCCTGTACGGCGAGTCGCTCCGCGAACCGCGCCTGACCGGCACCGTCAACACCGCGGGCGGACAGTACCGCGCCTATAACCAGCGCCTGGACGTCGAGCAGGGCGTGCTGCGCTTCACCGGCCCCCTCGACAACCCGGCCCTCGACATTCTGGCCATCCGCCCCAACCTGACGCAGCGTGTGGGCGTGCAAATCACCGGTACCGCCCTGCTGCCCCGCGTGCGCCTGTATGCCCAGCCCGAGCTGCCCGATGCCGAAAAACTGTCCTGGCTGGTGGTCGGCCGGGCATCGGCATCCGGAGGCGCGGAAGCCGCGCTGCTGCAGCAGGCGGCGCTGGCCCTGCTGGGCAGCAAAGGCGGCGGCATGTCGGGCGGGCTGGCCTCGTCGCTGGGACTGGACGAGCTGTCGTTTCGCGGCGCCTCCAGCAATGCGGACGGCACGACCACGCAGGGCGCCGTCACGCTGGGCAAGCGCTTTTCGCGTAATTTTTATGCCGCCTACGAGCGCAGCATTTCCGGTGCGCTGGGCACTCTGTATATTTTTTACGACCTGTCGCAGCGCTTCACGGTACGCGCACAAACAGGCCAGCAAAGCGCCGTGGACCTGATCTTTACCGTGCCTTACGATTGAACCCTGGCAACTGAGCCGCATCCAACCAAGCACCCGTCCCGGTTCCCCGGAGCCAGCGCATACAATTCCAGTTCTTCGAAAGAAGTACAGAAGCAGAGAAAAGTGCCGCCATAGTTCAATGGATAGAACGAGTGCCTCCTAAGCGCTAGATACAGGTTCGATTCCTGTTGGTGGTACCAAGTCAAACTCCAACGCAAGCCAACGAGATCCAAAATCGATCTCTTCCCCTCTGGAGGCTGCATTTTTACGTGCCATTGAAGCCGAAACAAGCCCAATCCGTTCCAATGCAATACGGGGGCATCTCGGGGGGCACCAGGTAGAGCTTTGCGGGCATATACCCCCAGATGCGCTCATGTGCCCCATGGCGCCAATTTGGTCCGAGGCCAAGTAGCCGCGTCAACCCGATATCAATAGACGTTACGTAGTCCTTTTTGAAAAGGACGGGGTCACCCCAAACCGTCGTATTTTCCGATCAGTTGCACCAGCGTTGTCTGCGGCGGCTCTGTGCAACGTTCTTTGATGTTGGCGACAAAGTTGCGGAACGCGTCCAGCGTTGTCAGCGGGTTGGCCTGCGGGCCATCGCCCCGCGATGACGCAACATGAAGAAAGCCCAGGCCGTCTTGCAGCCTGAATACCTGGTAGTGCAGGCCTGCGGGCCGCTCGCGTTCGAGCTGGACGAATACCTGGCGGATCAATTCCTCGTTCTGCGAAGCCGCCTCGGGCTTGACCTGGTAGCGCACGACCACCGTTTTCATGACTTTGCCCCGTGGACGTTGGCGTTCGACGCGGCGGCGCGTTGCCCACGCCCCTTCAACCGTAAGCCCACGGCGGCGCCAGCCAGCGAGAGTGCCGCACAAACTCCCAACACCGTGGCAAAGCCGGCGCTGAACTGCTGCGCGCTGCCGTAGCCGCCAACTCGCGTGAACACCGCCACCACCAGCGCCACACCAATCACGCCGCCCAATTGACGTAGCGTGTTGAAAAGCCCCGCCGCCTTGCCCATGTCACTCGGCGCCACCTCAGCCAGTACGGCGCTCTGCACCGCCGGCATGGCCATCGAAATGCCCGCACCGGCGATCATGAGCGGCACCACCCATAGCGTATAGGGCGCGTCGGCGCGCACCAGCACGGCGAGCCACGCCATCCCCCCGGCCTGAATACCGAGGCCCGCGACCACCAGCGCGCGCTCGCCGATGCGCGTGATCATCGCACCCGCCACCGGCGCGACCAGGAACAGCGTGGCCGTCCACGGCAGCATGCTCGCGCCCGCTGACAGGGGTGACAGGCCCCGGGTCACCTGGAAGAACTGCGCCATGAAGAACAGCGTGCCGAAAAGCGACGCCGTCAACAGCAAGCTGACGGTGAGCCCCGCCGCGAGCACCGGCGAGCGAAACAGGCGCGGCGGAATCATGGCGTCCCAGGTATTCACGCGTTGCGACGCCACGAATGCAGCGCCCAACACAGCGCCCGCTCCCAACGAAGTCAGGACCTCGGCGCTGCCCCAGCCGGCGCGATTGCCATGGACCAGACCCCAAACCAGCCCCAACAGTGATGCGGACATCAGCCCTGCGCCCCGCAAGTCCAGCGGCGCCGACAGAGTCTTGCCTTCGGGCACCTTCAGCAGCATCAGCCATGCCACTGCCAGCGCCACCGGCAGGTTGATCCAGAAAATCCACTGCCATGCCAGCCCTTGTACGATGGCCCCGCCGAACAATGGCCCCGACAGCACCGCCAGCCCGGTGATGCCGCTGAAAATACCCAAGGCCCTGGCCCGTTGCGGCGGCGGAAATGCAGCGCCCAGCAACGCCATCGCAATGGGCATCACAAGCGCCGCGCCCATGCCCTGCACCGCCCGCCCCGCGATCAGCCAGGCGGTGCTGGGAGCCGCGGCGCAGGCTGCCGAAGCCAGCGCGAACAGCAACAACCCAAGCACATACATACGCCGCCGCCCGAATCGGTCGCCCAGCGCTGCTCCGGTCATCAACAGCGCCGCGAAGCTGAGACTATAGGCATTGACCGTCCATTCCAGCGCCGCTACCGAGGCCGACAGCTCGTGCCGCAACGTATCCAGCGCAGTCGTCACTACCATCGCGTCCAGCACCGCCATGAACGAGCCGGCCGCGGCCAGGCCCAGCACCCACCGCTGGGAGGGCGTGAATCCCGGGAACTGCTTATCGCCTTGCATAGGTATCTTCCTTTTTGGTTGTGGCGGCAGGCCGAACGCCACCGCTTCCACTGCCAAAGACGAGGCGACTGCCACAAACGATGCGGAAATATTTTTTCTGGCGAACCGCATCCTTTTGCGCCTGCCGATCGTCTCGTTTGTAACGCGACCTTTTGACAGCACAAAAGCACCACGCCGATCACAATGCCTTTTTCAGGACGCACACCATGGACCGCATGAACCTTTCCGCGCTCACCCTTCCCGATCCCGACTTTCCGCAGCTCATGGGCCAGCTGCGCGCCCGCTTGCACCGCTACTGCGCGCGCATGACGGGGTCGATGCTGGACGGCGAGGACGTGGTGCAGGAAACCTTGATCAAGGCCAACGAGAGCTACGATGCCCGCACAGTGCAGAACGTGGAGGGCTGGTTGTTTCGCATAGCGCACAACACAGCGATGGACTTTCTGCGCCGGCGCAAACGGGAACAAGGGGTGTTTGCGGAGGAAGACGTTGAGGCGATGGCCGACACACTGACCGACGCCGATCGGCGGCACGTTGCCACAGCGGCATTGCGCACGTTCATGCGCCTGCCCCTGGCGCAGCGCAGCACGGTGATCCTGGCGGATGTCCTGGGCTACGCCCTGGACGAGGCGGCCGAAGTGATGGGCACGACCGTGCCAGCCGTCAAGGCGGCGTTGCATCGTGGCAGGGCGCGCCTGCGCGAGTTGTCGCACCAGCCGGCAGACGCGGCTCCGGCGCCCATCTTGTCGGCCAGCGACCAGGCTTTGCTGACCGCCTACGCCGAGCGCTTCAACGCCCGCGACTTCGACGGCCTGCGCGAAATGCTCGCTCAGGACGTTCGGCTGGACCTGGTGGCGCGGCGCAAGCCGATGCAGGCCCGCGGCGGCGAATATTTCACCAACTATGCCAAGACGCAGGGTTTACGCATGACACCCATGAGCCTGGAAGGCCGCCCTGCCTTGTGGGTGAACACCGAAGCCGATGAAGGAGCGGGTGCGGCAGCCTATGTGGTTGTGCTGGACTGGAGAGACGGCAAGGTTGCGGCGATCAGGGACTTCCGGTATGCACGGTATGCAATGGAACCGCTGTCGGGCGCGACGGAGCCCAAATGGCTCCGCCTTCAGCGCGGAGTTAGGCGTTAACTCGACGACTCCGTTGTGTAAGTAGTCAACCATGGCGGCCTTTCGTTCCTATGACGTTCGTAATCCAAGTTCTTAAAGGTGCCCGCTTGAAAGACACGGCCATCTTGCATTTGCGCATAAAAGTTGCGGTAGTACCGGAGCGGCATCCCAGACGTTGAGGTGCGCTCAAAGTCGACAGATGCAGTAACGTGTGAAGTTGATAACTGGGTTGTTGACTCTGCGACGCTTCCCTCCATCAGGGTGATCCAGGCGCCGGAAAACTTAGGACTTTCTCGCGCCCAGTACGGCCACTGCGTCCGATCGAGGGGGCGTAATTGCCCCGTGGATTCCAGCGCGTTCAGCGCAGGGAGCTCGATCTCCTCCCACTTCCAGGACATTAAGTACACCTCCAATCGAGAGTGCCTTACCATTCCCGAGTTTCCGATCGCGCCGTATGCGCGATTCTGAGAGGTCAGTTTTCTCATTGAAGAATTCATTTCAAGTTTCTGGACTAAAAATACAGCCTCAACGTGAAGATGACCGGACCACCACCGTTTGCGGCGAAGCCGCCACCTGCAGGTGTGGATCCGTGTCGATTGACATGTTAAGGCGCACGCTTCGCACGTTGGAGCGCCTCTAGGACTTGGACCACTTCACCACCCGAACCGAGATTGAATGCGTGAGTGCTGCGATCAAGGTTCTGCGTAAGCTCATTGAGGAGGCTCTTGGTCTTCGCCACCAGGTCGCGAAGTTCATTTGGAGTGACGGCCGCCTCTCGGAATGCATCCTCCACTGAGTGCGCCGTGGAGTGATGCCCGAACACCTTATTGCGAAGGATGCTGACCTTGACCCAAAGTGGCTTCGCCTCCTGATACTGTCGGTCCAGGCTGGCAAGCACGCTGGGTTCCAGTGCCGCTCCAGCTTGCAGCAGTTTCAGGAAGCGAGGAATGTTGTAGGTGTCCGTTCGCGTCTCGTACAGCTTGTAAAGACTCACCAGCAGTGCGACGAAGTGCGCGTGTATTGCCGTCTGAAAATAGATGGGGTAGCGATTTAGCACGTCAACAAACTGCGGCCGCGTTTGATCGCTTTTCAAGGCCCACCAAATCTCGTAATTCAACCCGGCGACAGTTACGATGTGCCGCAGTTCGGAGACATATGGTTCGTGCGGGCTCGAGCTCATCGTGCGCTTTAACATTTGACATGCGGGGCGGCCAAGGGCGCTAGCCCTTGGAAGTCCCTGTAAAGAATACGAAGGGACTTCCCACTTCCGGGTAACGGCATCGAGTGCCAAGATTGGTTTTGGAAAGTCAATCTGAAACCTTTGGAAGGAGAAGTCCCATGAGCGAGATTACACGAGTTGGCGTTGATCTGGCAAAGCGCGTCATTCAAGTTCACGCCGTTGACGGTGCTGGCCAGCGGGTTACCAGTCGAGCGCTGGTGCGCGACAAGTTCATTACCTGGTGTGCTCAATTGCCCGCAGGCTGTATGGTTGCCATGGAAGCCAGCTCCAGTGCCCACCACTGGGCTCGTCGGCTGGTGGCATCAGGGCTGGATGCGCGCATCATCGCCGCGCATTTGGTGGCGCCCTACCGATTGCAGGGCAAGTCGGGTAAGAACGACGCCAACGATGCTGCCGCCATCTGCGAAGCCGCCTCGCGCCCGCAAATGCATTTCGTGCCCGTCAAAACTGTCGATCAGCAAAGCATGCTGTGCATCCATCGCCTGCGTGAAGGCTTCAAGGCCGAGCGCACTGCCTGCGTCAACCGGATTCGCGGTCTGCTGGCCGAGTTTGGTCTGGTGTTCGCCCAGAAGCCCGCCGTGCTACGCCAGGCCTTACCCGATGTGATTGAAGACGCAAGCAACGAGTTGGGGGCCCTGGCCCGGCTTGCGTTGCAGCGTGCCTGGGCGCAGTGGCAGGAACTCGATGCGCATCTGGCCTGGTGCGACGAACGCATTGCAGCCCACCTCAAGGGCAACGAGCAGGTGCGCCAAGCTGAACAACTGATGGGCGTGGGACCGGTGACGGCCTCCGCCATCGTCGCGACGGTGGGAGACTTCAAGCAGTTTCGGGACGGCGCGCAGTTTGGCGCCTGGCTGGGTTTGACGCCACGACAGAACTCCAGTGGAGGAAAGAACAGCCTGGGCTCCATCACCAAGCGCGGCGACATGTATTTGCGCATGCTGTTGATTCAGGGTGCCAAGTCTGCCGTGATGACGGCTCAGAAACGTTCCGACCCGATCTCCAAATGGGCACACCAGCTGCGCGAGAAATCGGGCTGGCAAAAGGCGGTGGTGGCCCTGGCCAACAAGAACGCACGCATCCTGTGGGCGGTGTTCGTGCGGGGCAAACCGTTTGATGCGCGCCATGTAAGTGTCAAGCCAGGCATGGCGGGCGCAGCGGCGTAGCGCCGTCAAAAAAAAAGTTGTTCGTTTCCTTGCAAGACGTGAGTTCGAAGATGCAGTAAACAGGTCAGACCGGCAGCGGGCAAGCTCGACTAACCCTTTGTGGCATTCGCTTGGCAATGACCACGTGATAGGAATGGAGCCCCGCTGAGCGGTTCGTATCTGGGTCCGCACTGAAAAAATGTGCAACAAGGCCGACAGTAGATGTGCAGTCTGTTCCTCGTTTCACCGCCGCTTCACTTCACGCCAGTGCAGGAAAACCGTCACCAAGGAAAATTTATCGCCGCCGTTACTTGACTACGTGAGAAGTCCCAGTAAAGGGTTAGGCCTTTGCGCGACGCTCTTGGAAGCGGTTGAATTTTTCATTGAGAACATAGACGTACTCGCAGATGGCCAGACCAAAATCAAGAAGGTCTCGCGCATCTTCCTTAGTTACCTTGATAGCCGTCGCGTGCGCTCCCAAGTTCCTGTTCTCGCGAAGCGCCTCGCCCCAGTTGAAAATCCGCTCATCGATCACGCCATCGTCTTTTAGCTTCTTCAGTCCGGCCGCTAGCGTCTTGATTTTTGCGTCGTGATGCTTGCAAAGTCCTTCGATAGCACGGCCGCACATCACTGCGCACGCTTGATAGGCCTTGGCTTTGAAGCAAACCTGAGCTTCGACTAGGGAGTCTCGGGCAATTTCTGGAATGCTCCAGTCAATGGCGTCGTCTGTGCTCGGCCACACCCTAGAGGCTGAGTCCCATTCCCAAGTGTCAGCCCCGGTCTGGATTAGCTCAGTGATTCCTAGCAGAGCTCGGTGACATACCTTGCACTCAAGTAGTACGTACCGAGTCGGCACACCGGTGTGTTCGAGGTCAATGTTGACGTCACCCCTCTCTTCGCAGTCAACCTTGGCTTCGCATCCTGGGCATTCGGTGATCATGATTCGTCCCTAAAAGGCCTAACGTGATGTAGACCGTCGGATATTCTGGCAATCCCAGCTTATCCGACCAGATAAACCAGAATTCCGCCACTGGATACGAATCAGTCCATTGGGCGGCAAGCCGCATGCAGCCAAGGTTTGCAAAGGCTTTTCCTGAAACGCTAGTGTCACTACAGTCCCCCTTTATCTTGTCGCCTACCTTGGCGCATTGGCACCGAGCCAAGCTGTCCGACATTTCGCAATGCAAGCACTATAGCCCAGCAGAGGCTGCGCCTGAATGACTCCTTCCGCTGCAGCCCCGTCGTTCAAAGCCCAATTCTCAGTGACCGCAATGGGTCGACTGCTGCATGTTTCAAACCCTATTTTTTCGCTCCAGGGACTGCACTTGATCGAAATCAATCCACCCGTGGTACAACGGCCGGAAACTGATTCCCTCCAACTGCCAGGATTTCCATGCGACTCCAGTTTCTCGGCGCTACGGACACGGTGACCGGCTCCAAGTACCTCGTGCAGCACGACAAGGCCAGGGTATTGGTCGATTGCGGCCTGTTCCAGGGGTACAAACAGCTGCGCTTGCGCAACTGGTCGCCCTTGCCGGTGAAGCCGGCAGCGATTGACGCCGTGGTACTGACCCACGCCCACATCGACCACAGCGGCTACCTGCCGCTGCTGGCACGCCAGGGCTTTCGCGGCAAGGTCTATTGCACGCCCGCCACCGCCGACCTGTGCCGCATCCTGCTGCCGGACTCCGGACACCTGCAGGAAGAGGAAGCCGAATACGCCAACCGGCGCGGCCTGTCCAAGCATTCGCCCGCGCTGCCGCTGTACACGCGGGAAGATGCCGAACGCTGCCTCAAGCTGCTCCACCCGGTCGATTACGGGAAACACTGGCAGCCGGCGCCGGGCTTGAACGCGAGCCTGACTCCGTCGGGCCACATGCCGGGATCGTCGTTTGTGCGGCTGGACAATGGCTCGCGCTCGCTGCTGTTTTCAGGCGACATCGGTCGCCCGAACGACCTGGTGCTCAAGGCGCCGTCGCAGATGGACGGTGCGGACTACCTGGTCGTCGAATCCACCTACGGCGACCGCCTGCACAAATATTCCGATCCCCTGACGGTGCTAGGCGAAGTGATCAACCGAACCGCTGCGCGCGGCGGCGTGGTGGTGATCCCGGCTTTCGCGGTCGGCCGGGCGCAGAGCCTGATGTACTGCATCCATCTGCTCAAGGCCCAGGGCGTGATTCATGACAACCTGCCCGTCTACCTCAACAGCCCCATGGCCGCCAACGCCACCCAGGTGTTCCTCAAGCACAAGAGCGAGCTGCGGCTGACGGCCGCGCAATGCAAGGCCATGACACACACGGCGCATATCGTGGGCACGCCGGAAGAGTCGCGCCTGCTCAATACCCGCAAGGGCCCGATGGTCATCATCGCCGCCAGCGGCATGGCAACGGGCGGGCGCGTGGTGCATCACCTCAAGGCCTTCGCACCCGACCCGCGCAACACCATTTTGTTCGCCGGCTTCCAGGCCGGCGGCACGCGCGGCGCGATCATTGCCGGCGGTGCGCCCACCGTACGCATCCATGGGGAAGACGTTCCGGTGCATGCCGAAGTGGCCATGCTCGACGACCTGTCGGCCCATGCCGACGCGGCCGAGATCATCGGCTGGCTCAAGGGCTTCAAGGCGGCGCCGAAGAAGACCTTCATCACGCATGGCGAACCGCCAGCCGCCGATGCCATGCGCCAGCGCATCGAGCGCGAGCTGCACTGGACCTGCCACATGCCTTGCTACCTGGAAACGGTCGCCCTCAATTGACCGTTGACCGGCTCCGGGCCGGCTCACGACCATTCAGGCTAGGCCCAATACGGTTCAGTTAAGCACCAAACTCCGTTCGGGCTGAGCTGCCTGTCCTGAGCGAAGACGAAGGGGTCGAAGCCTTGTTGACCTGCGATCCGACCCTTCGACCCTTCGACGGGCTCAGGACAGGCGGAGTTCAGGGCGAACGGCTTAACTGAACGGTATTGAGGCTAGGCCAGCCCGCACCAGACGGCCACGCGGGCGGCAAGGTCTGCCCACAGGGCCCACGCAGCGGTCAGCGCCAACAGGGCACCCGCCGCACGGGTGCCCCAGTCCTGCCGAAGCCGGTCACCCGCGCCCCGCAGGCGCGCCAGCAACGTGGGCGCCAACGCCAGCGAGACGCCGCTGCCGGCGGCGAACAGCGCCATCGACAGCGCCCCTTGCAGCGCGCCGCCGCTCAGTGAGGCGACCAGCAGCGCCGAATACAGGAGGCCACAGGGCATGAAGGTCCACAACGCGCCCGTGGCAAACACACCGCCACGCGCCGCCGCGAGCGGGCGGATGCGCGCCCAGGCCGAGCGGCCGGCCGCATTCACCCAGGCCGGCTGGCGCGCCTGGGCCAGCAACACCAGCCCCCATGCCAGCACCGCCAGATGGAACAGCGTCCAGACCGGCCGCAGCGCCGCGGCATGGCCCGTGAGCCAGGCAAAGCTTTCCACCGCCAGCGCGGCGGCCGCCCCGGCCACGGAATAGCCGGCGAGCCGGCCGGCCAGGAAGATCCAGAGTGAGTGCGACGGCATGGACGCGGACGCGGATGGGGATGGGGATGGGGATATGGGTATAAGCGTGGGCGAGCCCTGGCCCGGCCGGTACATGGCGGCGCAGGCCGCGCCGCACATGGCCACACAATGCGGGCCACCGGCCAGCCCCATCAGCAGCGCCGTGACAGCCAACGTGGTCGACATGACAGTTGGCGCGCTTCAGATAATGCGCGAGAACTTCGCGCGGTTGCGGTCGGCCTGCAGGTAGCGGTCAAACACCATGGCCACGGCCCGCACAAAAAACCAGCCCTTGGCCGTGACCTGGATGCCAGCGTCGTCCAGCACCACCAGGCCTTCTTCGGCCAGTTCGCCCAACTGCTCGAGCTCGGCCGCGAAGTAGGTCTGGAAGTCCAGCAGCCACGCCTGCTCTATCGATTCAAACAGCACCTGGCCCTGGCACATCAGCGCCACGATCACGGCCCGGCGGGCCAGGTCGTCCCGGCTCAAGGCCAGACCGCGTGCCACGGGCAGCCGTCCCTGGTCGAGGTGGTCGCAATACTCTTCCATGGTCTTGGCGTTCTGGCTGTAGGTGGCGCCTATGCGGCCAATCGCCGAGACACCCAGGCCGATCAGGTCGCAGTCGGGCTGGGTGCTGTAGCCCTGAAAGTTGCGGTGCAGGCGCCCCTGGCGCTTGGCCACGGCCAGCGCGTCGCCGGGCAGCGCGAAATGGTCCATGCCGATGTAGACATAGCCCGCCGCCTCGAAGGCCGAGAGCGACTGCGACAGCATCGCCAGCTTGGCCGCAGCGCCGGGCAGTTCGGCGGACACGATGCGCCGCTGCGGCTTGAAGCGCTCGGGCAGGTGGGCGTAGGCATACAGCGCGATGCGGTCGGGCCGCAGCTGCTGCACCTGGGCCAGTGTGCGCGCGAATGATTCCGGCGTCTGCCGCGGCAGGCCATAAATCAGGTCGATGTTGACCGAGTCGAAACCGATCGCACGGGCCTGCTCCATCAGCGCGAACACTTGCTCGGCAGGCTGGATGCGGTGCACCGCTTTCTGCACGTCGGGGTCGAAGTCCTGCACGCCGAAGCTGATCCGGTTAAAGCCCAGTTCGGCCAGCGTGGCCAGGCGGGCGCCGTCCACGGTACGCGGGTCGATCTCGATCGAATATTCGCCGCCGGGCACCAGCGCAAAACTGCGCCGCAGCATGGCCATCAGTTCCCCGAGCTCGGCGTCAGACAGGAAGGTCGGCGTGCCGCCGCCCAGGTGTAGCTGCGTGACGGGCTGCTCCAGGCCCAGCCGGGCCGTGTGCAGGTCCACTTCGCGGCTGAGGTATCGCAGGTAGGTGGCCGCCCGCTCGTGGTGTTTGGTGATGATCTTGTTGCAGGCACAGTAGTAACACAGCGATTCGCAAAACGGGATGTGCAGGTACAGCGACAGCGGCTGTGGCTGCCCGAGCGCGGCCGGTCCGCTGCGGCGCTGGGCCAGCGCCTGACCATAGTCGGCGGCGGTAAATGCCTCGACGAAGCGGTCGGCCGTCGGATAGGAGGTGTACCGGGGCCCGGGGACGTCGAATCGGCGCAAAAGATCGGGCGAAACAGTGGTCATGGAGCAAAGTGTGCCGCGTCCCGCAGCCCACCGGCTTGATCTAAATCAGTCGTTCCATGCGTGGACTGGAGACAATTTGATCCAGATCAGAAGGGCACCAGCCATGAAGGAAATTCCCGTCCAGAAACAGACCGAGAACCGGCCAACCGCCACGGCCTTGCGGCCTGTGGATGTGCGTACCTTCAAGGTGGCCTGCTCCAGCTGCAGCCTGCGCGAGCTGTGCATGCCGCTGGGACTGGACGCCGGCGAGCTGGCCCGCATCGACGAGCTCGTGCTAACCCGGCGCCAGGTCAGGCGCGGCACCATGCTGTTTCGCCATGGCGAGGCCTTCCGTTCGCTGTTTGCGATCCGCAGCGGCTTCTTCAAGACCTGCGTCACAGCCGACGATGGGCGTGGCCAGGTCACCGGCTTCCAGATGGCCGGCGAGATCATCGGCCTGGACGGCATCGTCAACGAGCAGCATACCTGCGACGCCGTGGCGCTGGAGGACTCCGAGGTGTGCGTCATGCCGTTCGAACGCATCAGTGAGCTGGCGCGCGAGGTCGATGCGCTGCAGCACCACGTGCACCGCATCATGAGCCGCGAAATCGTGCGCGAGCACGGTGTGATGCTGCTGCTGGGCAGCATGCGGGCCGAGGAACGCCTGGCGGCCTTTCTGCTGAACCTGGCGCAGCGCCTGCATGCGCTCGGCTTGGCCAGCCCCGAGCTGCTGCTGCGCATGACGCGTGAGGAGATCGGCAGCTATCTGGGCCTGACGCTGGAAACCGTGAGCCGCAGCTTCTCGAAATTTGCGCAGGATGGCATCATCGACGTGCGGCGGCGCCGTGTGCGTATCCTGGACACGGCAGCGCTGCAACGCATCGTCAACCCGCCACCGTGCGGCGTGAAGGTTTCATGATCTGTACCCATCCGCATCACCCAAGGTGCGGCCTTGCCTGGGCATCATGGGCGAGCCGAACGGGTGGCTTTCAGGGTGCGTTGAGGATGCGTTCAGGGCAAACTCGATGAAGAGCGGAAACATCAAGCAATCAAGCAATCAGGCCATCAGGCCATCAGGCCATCAGGCAGCAGCCTCGCCGCCGCGCACCACCAGCACCGGTACCGGCGCGTGCCGCACGATCTGCTCGGCATCGCTGCCCAGCAGCACCCGGCCGATGCCGCGGCGTCCGTGGGAGCCGACCACGATCAGGTCCGCCTTGACATGCCTGGCCTGCTCCGCCACATGGTCGCAAATTCGGCCAGGGCCTTCCACAATCAGCACGGAGTCGACCTCCACGCCCTTGTCCAGGGCCTTTTGCCGCTCATGCGCCAGCAATTTTTCGCCCGCCTCCCGCATCAGCGGAATAATTTCATTGAGGTAGTTCATCGCCGGCTCGAAGCCGTTGACATAGCTGAGTTCGTCCACCACATGGACCAGCCGCAGCCGGGCACCGGTCAGCTGGGCCAGCCTGATGGCTTCATCGAGTGCCTTTTGCGAGGTGGGGCTGCCGTCGACCGGCACGAGGATTTGATGGTAGGTGGACATGGTGGCTCCTGAGTTGAAAAGGTTTCAGCGCAGCGGCAGGCGCATCGTCATGGTGTCCCGGGACGGATCGGTTGAGACCTCGAAGCCAGCCTGCCGTGCCAGCGCGGCCATGCCGGTGTTCTCCAGCAGGCACTGCCCCACGACTTCGGTCGTGCCGCGCTCGCGCAGGTAGGCGGTCAGCTTGTCCAGCAGCAGGCGGCCCAGGCCCTTGCCCTGCCAGCCGGACGTCACCTGGATGGCGAACTCCGCCCGCAGGTTGTCCGGGTCGCACACGGCCCGCGCTTCCGCCACCATCGCTTGATCACCGACGCGATCACCGGACGCCTGGGGCGCCAGCGCGATGAAAGTCATCTCGCGGTCGTAGTCGATCTGGCTGTAGCGCGCCAGTTCGGAATGCGGCACCTCGCGCCGCGCCATGAAAAATCGCAGGCGCATGTCGGCGGGCGATGCGCCGGCATAAAAGGCCATCAGGCGTTGGCCGTCTTCGGGACGGATCGGGCGCAGCAGCAGCTCGCCCCCCGCCAACTGGACGCGCTCCTCGAGAGCCGACGGATAGGGGCGGATGGCAAGCCGGCTGCCCTCGCCCGCCGGCACCGGCCGCAGCCTGACCCGCGCATCCAGCGCCAGCACGCCGCGCTCATCGACCAGCAGCGGGTTGATGTCGAGTTCCGCCAGCCAGGGCAGGTCGCAGGCCATCTGCGACACCCGCAGCAGGGTGGTCAGCAGCGCCTGCTCGTCCGCCGCCGGACGGCCGCGATAACCGGCCAGCAGCGGCGCCAGCCGGCTCCGCGTGACCAGGTCACGGGCCAGGCTGGTGTTGAGCGGCGGCAGGGCCACCGCATGGTCCTTGCGCAGCTCGACGGCCGTACCGCCCTCGCCCAGCAGCAGGACCGGACCAAACACGGCGTCGGTGGCGATGCCCACGATCAGCTCATGGGCGCCGGGGCGTTGCACCATGGCCTGCACGGTGAAGCCCAGCACCACCGCCTGCGGCAGCAGGCGCGTCACCTGCCCGGACATCTTCACGGCCGCGGCCCTGACGGCTTCGGCGGAAGCCAGACCCAGCACCACACCACCGACATCGGATTTGTGGATGACCTGCGGCGACACAATCTTCAGGACCACCGGGTAGCCGATCCGGCTGGCGGCGGCAACCGCCTCCTCCACGTCGCGGGCCTGCACGGCTTCAACGCCGGGGATGCCGTAGGCCCGCAGCAGCGCCTGGGCCGGCGCCCCGTCGAGCCACTCGCGGCCCTCATGCAGCGCCTGTTCAAGCAGCAAACCGGCTTGCGCCCGGTCCGGCGTGAAGTCGTCCAGCGTGGCGGCCGGGAGCTGTTGCAGGGCTTGCTGGTTTCGCGCATGGCCGAGCAGCTGCAGCCATGCGTCGGCGGCGCGTTCAGGCGTGCTGTAGGAGGCGATGCCCGCCCCCGCGGAGGACTGGCGCGCAGCCGCCACGGCGGCACCGCCCAGCCAGCAGGTCAGTACCGGCTTGGCCGAAGCCTGCATCATCGGCAGGCAGGCCAGCGCGATCTCGCTGGACGCAACAATGGCCGTCGGCGCATGCATGAACAGCACGGCATCGACGTCCGGCGCAGCCAGCAGTACGCGCAAGGCGTCCTGGTAACGGCTGACCGGGGCATCGCCAATGATGTCGATGGGGTTGCCGTGCGACCAGGTTCCGGGCAGGCATTGATCAAGAGCGGCCAGCGTCGGCTCATCCAGTGGCGCCAGGCTGCCGCCCCCCAGCTGCAGCGCATCGGCTGCCAGCACCCCGGCACCGCCGCCGTTGGTGAGAATGGCCAGCCGCTCGCCGCGCCAGGGCCGCGCATGGGCCAGCGTTTCGGCGGCATCGAAGAGCGACTCCAGCGTGTCGACCCGCAACATGCCGGCCCGCCGGATGGCGGCGTCGAACACGGCATCGGAGCCGGCGAGGGCTCCGGTGTGCGAGGCGGCCGCCCGGGCACCATCGGGTGCGCGCCCGGCCTTGACCACGATCACCGGCTTGTTGCGCGAGGCCGCACGCGCGGCCGACATGAACTTTCGCGCCGCCTTGATGGATTCCGCGTACATCAGGATGGCCCGGGTCCCGCCGTCGCTGGCCAGGTAGTCGATCACGTCGCCAAAATCCACATCGGCGCTGTCGCCCAGCGAGATGAAATGCGAAAAACCGACGCCGCGGCTGTTGGCCCAGTCCAGCATGGCGGTGGCCAGCGCGCCGGACTGGGTCACAAATGCGAGCCGGCCCGGCTGGGCATTGCCGGGCGCAAAGCTGGCATTCAGGCCGACACCCGGCACCAGCGCGCCAATGCAGTTGGGCCCCAGGATGCGCAGCAGGTGTGGCCGCGCAGCGTCCAGCATGGCTTGCTCCAGCGAGAGGCCACCTGAGAGCCCACCGGCGGAGCCACCCTCTGCGGCCGGCTGCTTCAGCCCTGCGGTGAGCACGATGGCAGCGCGCGTACCCTTGCGGCCCAGGTCGGCGATCAATGCCGGCACCGTGTGCGCCGGCGTGCAGACCACGGCCAGGTCGGGCGCCTGCGGCAGCGACTCGACATCGGGCCAGGCCGGGCCGCCATCCACGCTCGCATGCCGGTGGTTGACCGGCCAGACCGGCCCCTTGAAGCCGCCGAGCTTGAGATTGCGCAGCACCACCGACCCCAGGCTGCCCTCGCGGTCGGAGGCGCCAATCACGGCCACCGACGCAGGTTGGAACAGGGCTTCAAGATGACGTACGCTCATGGGATTCCTTGCACGCAGGCGGGCCATCCCGTCTGACCAGACCAGATTAGCGCCCGGGCAGCGTCCGCATTTGCTCTAGATCAACGATTGCGGCGCTGGCGCGCCACAAAATGGACGACACCCTCAACAAGGATGCTCCATGGAAACCTACGACAGCAGCCAGGCACCGCGTTTTCGTCTGCTTCTCACCCAGCGCGAGGCCGAGTTGCGCGCGGTCCTGCGCGCCGCCGGCAGCCTGTCAGACGAAGCTGCCGAATCCGAGTCACACGATGTTACGGATTTCAAGGACGTGGCAACGGAACAGTCACTGGCGACGGTCGCCGACGCAAAGGTGGACCATGCCGCCCATGAACTCGAGCAGGTGCTGGCCGCGCTTCGCCGGCTGGACGACGCCACCAACGGCAAATCCCCGGGCTACGGCCATTGCCTGGACTGCGGCGAGGCCATCGATCTGCGACGCCTTGCGGCCCTGCCGGCCACCCCCTACTGCACCGCCTGCCAGGCCATTCATGAGCATGAACGGCAGCCGGCGCTGCGGCGCTGATCCCTCCACCCACCCTGAAAACGAAAGGAAACCATGAGTACCAAAACCACTCAGCGTGCGCCGCCCCACGAGGCGACCGCTGCCGATTTCGCCCCCTGGAACCTGCTCGCCAACCTCGGTCGCCTGCAGTTCGCGCTGATGGCTGACAGCGCGAGCGCCATGTTCCGCGGTTCCGAAGCCATCCGCAAAGTCCAGCAACAGGCCGCGCACCAGGCCGCGGTCCACCACGAGTCGGCTGCACAAAGGCTGCGCGACCCGCACGGGCCTGCCGAGCTGCTCACCATTGAGTCGGACCTGCTGCGTTTCGATATGCAGGAGGCGGCCCACTACTGGCAGCAGATCGCGACAGCCATGATGAAGACCCAGCTGGAAATGATGGGCTGCGCCAGCCACCTGCTGGGCTCCAGCGCCGGCGACAGCTTCAAGCCGGCGATTGAAGCCTGGCAAGCCAGTCTTTCCGCCTCCCTGGATGGCGCGGGAAGCCGGCCGACGACGCATTAAGCTGCCGCCCCGCGGCCTCCGACCGCTCTCCCGGGCGGTCGCGCCTGTCAGTCGAGGTGCACGTAGCGGCCGGGCGCTGCCAGCGGAGCGCCCTCGAACATAACCGCGTTGACGCGGGGTGGTTTGACCTTGCCCGATGAGTGCTTGTTCAGCCAGTCATGCCAGCCCGGCCACCATGACCCCTCACGCCGCGCCGCCGTGTCGAGCCAGTCCCCGGGATGGGCAGGCGCCTTGCCCGGCGCATGGGAGGCGATGCGGTAGCTGGCCTGCGGATGGGCGGCAGGCCCTGCGGGTGGATTGACGATGCCCACGTTGTGGCCACCGGAACTCAGCACAAAGCTGACCGGGCTGGAGGTCAGGCGGTGAATCTTGTACACCGAGTGCCAGGGCGAGACATGGTCGCTCTCGGTCGCGACCACAAAGAGCGGCAGCTCGATGTGGGACAGCCTCACCACCTGGCCGGCAGCGCGGTAGCGGCCCGCGGCCAGGTCGTTGTGCAGGTACAGGCTGCGCAGGTACTCGCTGTGCATGCGGGCGGGCAGGCGCGTTGCATCGGCATTCCAGGCCCGCAGCGCCGTCATGGGCGTGTGCGCCCCCATCAGGTATTCATGGACCAGCTTGGACCAGACCAGGTCCTTGGAGTTGATCAGCGCGAAGGCACCCGCCATCTGCCGCTCGTCGAGGTAACCCCACTCGGCCATCAGGTCTTCGACAAACGCGATCTGGCTCTCGTCGATGAACAGCCCCAGCTCGCCAGGCTCGTGGAAATCGGCCTGCGCCGCCAGCAGCGTCACCGTCTTCAGCAGGTTGGGGCTGCTGCCGGCCAGGGCCGCTGCCGCGATGGCCAGCAGTGTTCCGCCCAGGCAGTAGCCCATCGCGTGGATACGCGCACGTGGCCGCACTGAGCGCACAGCCTGCAGGGCCGCCATCACCCCCAGCTCCAGGTAGTCATCCATGCCAAGGTCCCGATCACCGCTGTCGGGGTTCCGCCATGAAATCATGAAGACGGTGTGCCCCTGCGCCACCATGTATTTGACCAGCGAATCGTCGGGCGTCAGGTCGAGGATGTAGTACTTCATGATCCATGACGGGACAATGAGCACGGGCTCGGTGTCCACCTCGGCCGTGACGGGCTCGTACTGGATCAGCTCGATCAGGTGGTTTCTGAACACCACCTTGCCCGGCGTCAGCGCCACGCCCTGTCCGGGCGCGAAGGCCTCGACGCCGCGCGGCTTGCCATCGGTGAGGACGGCGACCGCATCGCGCGACCAGTTGGCCAGCCCGGTGGCAAGGTTGACGCCGCCATTGGCCAGCGTCTCCTTCAGGACCTGGGGATTGGTGGCGATGAAATTGGAAGGCGACAGCATGTCCAGCCACTGGCGGGTGATGAAGGCTGCCACCTCCTCATGGTGCCGGGACACACCCCGAACGCCAGTCATGGCCTCGGCCCACCACTGCTGCTGCTGCAAAAAGGCCTGCGCCAGAACGTTGAACGGCGGCGCCTGCCACTCGGGCCGCGAAAAGCGCTTGTCCTGCGACGGGGACTCCACGCTCACGGGGCGATCCTGTTGCCAGGGCTGCGGCGCGTACTGCAGCCACAGCAGCCACTTGCGCAGGGCGCTGGCGCCCAGCTCGGCCTGCTTCGACGGAGAAACCAGCAGGTGGCTGAGCCAGTCGGTATAGGCCAGGGTAAGCGACGCCGGCGAGATGCCGTGTGCCTGCCGGGCCAGCCAGAGCTTGAGGGGAACGTCCATGGGAGGCAGTGCGTGCTGCCCCTCGGGACGCGGATTGGAAAGCGCCATGAAAACCCCCTTTCGGTGGCGATGGTCACCACATGCTACAGCCGCATGCACATGTTGCACATATTGCACATATTGCACATCATTCCACCTGCACCGTATTTTCGGCTTGCGCCAGGTCAAGGACAAGCCTGCCAAACCCACCCATGCCGGGGTGGATTGCGTACCATGGTGGCATGTTGCCGACCTCGATGTTCGCGATGACCGCCGACCCCGCCGGACGGCGACTGCTGGCGGCCCACAAACCGCTGCCGCCCACCGGCGAGCACGACCTGCTGGTGCGCGTGCTCGCTTGCGGGGTCTGCCGCACCGACCTGCACATCATCGACGGCGAACTGCCGCCGCGGCGGCCCCAGGTGGTTCCGGGGCATGAGGTGGTCGGGCAGGTGGTCGCCCTGGGCGCCAGGGCCGGGCGGTTCACCGTCGGGCAGCGTGTCGGCATCCCCTGGCTGGGCGGCGCCTGCGGCCGCTGCGCCTTCTGCGCCATGGACCGCGAAAACCTCTGCGACGTTCCGGTGTTCACCGGCTATGACCGCGACGGCGGTTTCGCCGAGTACGCTGCCGCCAACGAGCGTTTCTGCCTGGCCCTGCCGGCGCGCTACGACGACGCCCATGCAGCGCCCTTGCTGTGCGCCGGCCTGATCGGTTTTCGCGCCTGGTGCCTGGCCGGCGCAGACATGCCGCGCCGCCTGGGCCTGTACGGCTTCGGCGCTGCGGCTCACATCATCTGCCAGATCGCCGTGGCCCGGGAGCAGGAAGTGTTCGCCTTCACCCGCGCCGGCGATCAGGCCGGCCAGGATTTTGCCCGCAGCCTGGGCGCCGTGTGGGCCGGCGGTTCCCCGGACGCCGCACCGGCATCGCTGGACGCGGCACTCATCTTCGCGCCTGCGGGCGAACTGGTGCCGGCGGCCCTGGCCGCCACACGCAAGGGCGGGACCGTGGTCTGCGCCGGCATCCACATGAGTACCATCCCCGCCTTCGACTACCGGCTGCTCTGGGGCGAACGGGTACTCAAGTCGGTCGCCAACCTCACGCGCGCCGACGGTGAGGCCTTCTTCCGGCTGCTGGAGGATTTGCCGCTGCAAACCCATGTGCAGACCTTCGCACTGCGCGACGCCAATGCTGCGGTGCAGGCGCTGCGCGCCGGGGCGGTGAACGGGGCCGCGGTGCTCATTCCCTGAGCTGGGCGCCTGTCGCGCCGGGTCCGCCCACGGTCCGTATCAAACACACCGCTGGACACATCACTGTATTTTTTTGCGGTCCTGGCCATCGCCACAGGCGTCACCCCGCGGCTGGGCACTCATGCCGTTGAAGCAGATCAAACACTTATCTCGACAGGTCAGGTGCAGTGTGCCGATTTGCGAAATGTCAAAGACAGAAAAAGCCAACGGCATAGAGTGAATTGAGCCCGCAATTCGCAGCGGCCAGTAACCACATCCTGCGTCCCACGATTGACCACGATTCAAGGAGTACGAACATGAAAACAGATGCACAGCTCAAGGCCGACGTCACGGCGGAACTCGCCTGGGACGCGGCCATCAACCCCATAGGCATCGGGGTCATTGCCAGGGATGGCGTGGTGACACTCACGGGCCACCTCGACACCTTTGCTGAAAAGCGTGCCGTGGAGCGCGCGGTGCGCCGCGTCTCGGGAGTCCGCGGCATTGCCCTCGAGCTGGACGTCAAACTGTCTGCCGAGCATCAGCGAAGCGACTCCGAAATCGCGCAGGCCGCGTCGTCAGCACTGCGCTGGAGTTCGCTGGTTCCCGACGAGCGGGTGAAGGTCGAGGTCGAAGACGGCTGGGTGACCCTGACCGGCGAGGTTGACTGGGGCTACCAGCTCGCCAGCGCCGAGCAGTGCATCCGTCCGCTGGTCGGTGTACGTGGTCTGACCAGCCATATTCATATCAAGCCCCGTGCAAGTCCCAGGGACATCGGCGCGGGGATCACCGCGGCGCTCACACGGCAGGCAACGCGCGAGGCCCGGCACCTCGACATCGAGGTCGAAGGCGGCGTCGTCACGATCAAGGGCAAGGTGCACTCGCTGGCGGAGCATGACGCCGCCATAGGTGCCGCCTTCGCCGCCCGTGGCGTTTCGCGCGTGATCGACAAGCTGGAGGTCGGTGCCTAGTACTTCGACACAGAGGTATCGGAACGCAATGAAAGCGATGGATTCGGGCCCAGGCCTAGGCGCAAATCGCAGACATAGCCGTGCTATGGCGAGGATTTGCAACGACGGCATGGGTTCGAAGGCACGCTTTCATGTTTCGATATTTCTGGGTCGGAGTACTAGCCCCAATACGGTTCAGTTAAGCCCTTGCCCCTGGTTTGTCATCCCGTACTTGATCCGGGATCCATGGATTGCGGGTCAGGCCCGCAATGACAAGTCAAGGTTTTGATCATTCCGATTCAGGGTGAATAACTTGACTGAACCGTATTGGGCCTGGCCCGTCTCCGTGTCTCAGGAAAAATTTTCAGTCGCGTTTTTTCAACCACAACCAAGAGGACCATCATGACAACTCATCTGCGTGTATTCGAACCCGGCATCAGCGACACCTTCGAGTCGGCCTTGCGCCGCTTCTTCTCGCCGGTCCCGCTGGACATCAACCCCCAGGCCATCCAGATGCGCCTGGACGTCTCGGAGAAAAAAGACGCCTACGTGGTCAAGGCAGACTTGCCCGGCGTCAAGAAAGAAGATATCAATGTGCGCATCGACGGCAACATCGTGCAGATCGACGCCGAGGTCAAGCAGGAAAAGGAAACCAGGGGCAGCGATGACAAGGTGCTGCGCAGCGAGCGCTACTACGGCAGCGTGTCGCGCACCTTCAGCCTGTCTCAGGACGTGGACGATGCCAAGGCCGTGGCAAAGTATGCCGACGGCGTACTGACGCTGGAACTACCAAAAAAAACCACTGCGGCGTCCAAGAAACTGACCGTGCAGTAAGGGCTGCCCCCTGCCGACGCTGTGGGCCCTGTCCACAGCAGCAGACCATCCGTGACGGATGGTCTGCTGCACGTGGGGAAAAACCGTGCGATGGCCTCGTGCAACACTGCACTAGCCGGCGCCCGCGACAGAACGGGTGCGTATTTGGCGCATTTGAAAACCCGCAGGGGAAACCGCTTTGCCCGCACCCCGCGACGGCGGTGCAGCATCGCGTACAACCTCATCAGGGAAGATCGGCACAGTCAGTACATGTGCTGGCCACCGTTGATCGACAAATTGGCGCCCGTGGTGAAGGCCGCGCGCTGCGACACCAGATACGCCACCAGTTCCGCGACCTCGACCGGGTCACCAAGCCGTCCGGCGGGAATCTCCGGCAATATTTTCTCCTGCAGCACCTGCGGCGGCACCTTCTCGACCATGCGGGTTTTCAGGTAGCCCGGCGAGACGGTATTGACGGTGATGTTTTTGCTGGCAAACTCCAGGGCCAGCGACTTCGTGAACCCATGGATTCCGGCTTTGGACGCCGCATAGTTGGCTTGACCAAAAGCGCCGCGTTGGCCATTGACAGACGAGATATTCACAATACGGCCCCATCCGAGCAGGAGCATGTCTTCAATGACCTGCTTGGTCATGTTGAACATCGAGTCGAGGTTGGTACGCAGCACCGTGTCCCACGCTTCCTCAGACATCTTGCGAAAGCTCGCGTCGCGGGTGATGCCGGCGTTGTTGACCAGCACCGACACGGGACCATGCTGTTGGCGTATGGCCTCCACCGCGGCGGCACAGGAGGCGAAGCGCGTGACGTCGACCGCGGCGGTTGCAAAATGGTAGCCCAGCGCCTGTTGCGCAACCAGCCAGTCGTCCACCTGCTTGTTCCCCGCCGAGTGCAGCGCCACGACGGTGAAGCCATCGTCGGCCAGGCGCCTGCAGATCGCCTCACCGAGACCGCCGGTTCCGCCGGTCACCACGGCGATGCGTCGCGTTGTTTCCATATGCCACTCCTTCGCATGACGATATTAGCGTAGCGGCGTCAAGCCAATACCCGTTGACCCGTTGAGCCAGATCAAGCACCAACCCGGGGCGAGGCGACCAGACGATCCCCGCACAGGCCCATTACTCCGGCTGGCGAAGGCTGCGTGCAGAGGCCGCGCCGCAATAGCGGCCGCAAATTGTCAGTATCCAGGGAGCACTGTAGCGCGTATGTGTGACCGGTATGTAACCTGTGAGACGCCGGCTCACGACTTCGGCTCGTCCAGCCGCACCAGCAACACGGGCACCGTGCTGCTGCGCACCACCCGTTCGGCCTCGCTGCCCAGGGTCAGGCGGCTGAAGCCGCGACGGCCATGGGTGCCCATCACGATCAGGCCGCAACCGGCCTTTTTGGTTTCATCGATGATCACATCGGCAATGCGCCCCTGCGTCACCTCGCGCAGCAGGGTGTCGGCCTGCACACCGGCATCGGCGGCAGCACGCTTGGCTTTGGCGAGCACGTCTTCTCCGTACCGGCGAAGGTCGTTCAGCATTTCCTGGGAGCTGGTCACGGACGACATCTCCACAAGCATCGGAAAATTGTCCGCCACGTGCAGCAGGGACAGCCGTGCTTTTTGCTCGGCGGCCAGGCCGATGGCTTCGCGCAGGCCGCGCTCAGCCGTAGCACTGCCATCGAGGGGAACGAGGATTCGGTGGTACATAGTGGGTTCCTTACAGGCCGGTCCAGGAGAGTGCCCGCCGCCGGCCATCCGGGCGGACGGGTGAATTCTGTATCCCGGAAGGACGCGTGCACTTGAGATATCTCAAGCCCGCGTCAGGTCACGCAGTCATGTGTCCTCTTGCCCGCGCATGCACTCCCCCGGCGGCGTCGCCCACTTCGCAGCCTGGCGAAAAGGGTGTACAAGTGTGTACGGCTTGCCAGTTGACCTGCATCAATGGAAGGGACCGGCAGACTCCTATGCTGTTGTATGCGACGAACGCCCATCACCACCCGAAGGGAGCAACATGACAATGCGCAATGCCCTTCCCTTCATTCCGGACAGTGCCGCAGTCCATGCCAGGACGCTGCGTGACAGGGCATGCCCACGCCAGCGCACCGGCCTTGCAGCAGGAGCAGGCTGAATGTGCTTTTCCGCCACAGCCAGCTTCGCAGTGGGCACCTACCTTCTCGGGGTCGGCACGCTGACCCTGAAGCAGCCGCGCCATCCGCGCGAACTGGCCTTCGCCGCCATCCCGCTGCTGTTCGCCGTCCAGCAGTTGAGCGAGGGCATCCTCTGGCTGACCTTCGAGCCCGCCATACCCTGGCTCAATGAGGCCATGACACAGGTGTATTCCTTCATGTCCCATGTGTTGTGGCCCATCTATGTCCCGGTCGCCGTGCTGTTGATCGAACCCCCCGGGCCGCGCCGGCGGGCGCTGCTCGCGCTGGTGGGCATAGGGGTCGCGGTGGGCGCCTTCCTGCTGTACCACCTGGTCGACTACCCGGTGAGCTCGCGGCTGACGGGGCAACACATCCAGTACGTCTCGCCGCCGCACTTTCTGGCTACCGCATCAACGCTGTACCTGGTGTCCACCACGCTCAGCCTGATGCTGTCCACGCATCCGAAAGCGAAGGTCTTCGGCGCCCTGTCACTGCTGTCCTTTGCTGTCGCCTATGGCTTCTACACCACCTGGTTCATTTCGGTCTGGTGCTTCTTTGCCGCCTTGTTGAGCACCGCGGTGTATTTGCATTTTCTTCCCCGTCGCACGCTGCGAGAGAGCTTCCCGTGAACGCCGCGCCCGGTCTGGAAGCTGACGGCACCCCGCCTGAGGGCGGCAGGCCCATGGGAGAAGCTGCCGCGCTGGTCAACAGCCTGTCCAGGGCATTGCAGGCGGAGCTGATCGAAACCCACATCTCATGGGTGCTGCTGGCCGGCGACACCGCCTACAAGATCAAGAAACCGGTGCGGCTGGCCTTTGTGGATTACGGCGACCTGGCGGCGCGGCGTCATTTCTGTGAAGAGGAAGTGCGGCTGAACCAGCGGCTGGCGCCGTCGCTGTACCTGGGGGTCACGCGTATCACCGGCGCGCCCGGGGCGCCCGTCCTGGACGGCTCCGGGCCCGTGCTGGAGTACGCGGTGCGCATGCGGCGCTTCGCGCCGGGTGCACTGTTCAGCGAGCAGCTCGCCTCGGACACGCTGCGTGCCGACGACATCGATCGGCTGGCCACCCTGCTCGCCGGGTTTCATGCGGGTGCGCCGCGGGTTGACGCAACGAGCGATTTCGCCAGCCCCGAACGGCGGCGCGCCAGCGCGCTGGCGGCACTCGAAGGCGTGCGGCCGCTGGCGAGCGAGGACGTGTTCGCCGCGCTCCGGGCCTGGCTCGAAGCCGGAGCTGACGCGCTGACAGCCTTGTGGACCTCCCGCAAGGCGGAGGGCCGCGTACGCGAATGCCATGGCGACCTGCATCTGGCCAATGTGGTCACGCACGATGGCGGCGTGGTGGCCTTTGACTGCATCGAGTTTGACCCGGCACTGCGCTGGGTTGATGTGCTCGACGACGTAACCTTCGCCGTGATGGACCTCGACGCCCGCGGCCGCCGCGACCTCGCCTTTCGCCTGCTTAACGGCTGGCTCGACCGCACCGGCGACCATGGCGGCCTGCCCGCGCTGCGGTTTTCGCTCGTCTATCGCGCGCTGGTGCGGGCGCAGGTGGAACACCTGCGCCGGGCCAACAGCACCGAGGCGCAACGCTACCTGCAGGCGGCCGTTGGCTGGACACGGCCGGGTGACGTGCGGCTATTCATCACCCATGGCCTGCCGGGTTCCGGGAAAACCTTCGCATCACAGCAGTTGCTGGAGCAGCAGGGAGCGATCCGGCTGCGCTCGGACGTAGAGCGCAAGCGCCTGTTCGGGCTCGGCATGCTCGATGATTCGCGCGCGCAGGGACTGAACCTGTACGACGCCGACGCCACCGCGCGCACTTACAAACATCTGTTCGAGACGGCGCGCACCGCGCTGCAGGCAGGCTACCCAGTGATCCTCGATGCGGCGTTCCTGCGCCGTGCGGAACGGGCCCAGGCCCTGGCGCTGGCGCGTTCGCTCAGCGTGCCCTTCGCCATCATCGATTGCAAGGCGGCGCTGCCGGTGCTGCGCGCGCGCCTGCTGGGCCGCCGGGGGGACCCGTCCGAGGCAGACACCGCCGTGCTGGAGCGCCTGCGCGCGGTTGCCGAACCGCTCGCCAGCGACGAGCTTGCCTTTGTCCAGGCCATGCCCGGGGACGGGGTCCCGTGATCATTTTGCTGCCCTGCTCCGTCTCGTCCCGCCCGGCCACCGGAACCGGCGCCCCGCGTTGAGCTTTGTCAAGGCCGCGCGCACCTGCCTTGCCTACAGTAACCGGAACAGGCCCCCATCATGCAAACCCCGCCGACTCCGCTTTCTTCACTCACTCCGCACAAGCTGCGCCTGCGGCGGCTGGGCATAGACACCTACCAGGAGCCGGTGCTCTACATGCATCGCGACTGCCGCGTCTGCCACTCGGAAGGCTTCGAGGCGCAATCCCGGGTGGAGCTCGCGCTGGGCGACCGCACCATTGTCGCCACGCTGAATGTGGTGTCTGGTGACTTTCTGGCCCCCGACGAGGCCGGCCTGTCCGAGGCGGCGTGGCGTCTGCTCGGGGCGCAAGAAGGTGACATGGTCTCGCCGCGCCACCCCGCACCGATCGAATCACTGGGTCATGTGCGTGCCAAAGTCTATGGACGGCACCTCACCCAGGCCGCCATCACGGCCGTGATTGAAGACGTGACCGCGGGTCGCTACTCGGACCTGCAGCTGGCGGCCTTTGTCACAGCCTGTGCCGGCGACCGGCTGGACCAGGAAGAGACCGTCTCGCTCACCCGCGCGATGGTCGCCGCCGGCGAGCGGATTGACTGGGGTGAGGGCCTGGTCATGGACAAACACTGCGTGGGCGGGCTGCCGGGCAACCGAACGACCATGGTGATCGTGCCCATCGTGGCGGCCTGCGGACTGCGCATGCCCAAAACCTCGTCGCGCGCCATCACCTCCCCCGCCGGTACGGCCGACACCATGGAGACACTGGCGCCGGTGGACCTGGATGTGGCGCAGATCCGCCGGGTGGTGGAACGCACCGGCGGCTGCGTGGTGTGGGGCGGCGCGGTACGCCTGAGCCCGGCGGACGACATCCTGATCCGGGTGGAACGCCCGCTGGACCTGGACAGCCAGGGCCAGCTGGTGGCGTCGATTTTGTCCAAGAAGGTGGCGGCGGGTTCCACCCACGTGCTGATCGACATGCCCGTGGGGCCCACCGCCAAGGTTCGCAGCGCCGAGGCGGCGGATTTGCTGGGCCGGCTGCTCGGCCAGGTGGGGCAGACCCTCGGACTGCGGATGCGCGTGGTGCAGACTGACGGCCTGGCCCCGGTGGGCCGCGGCATAGGCCCCGCGCTGGAGGCGCGCGACGTGCTGGCCGTGTTACGCAACCTGGCCACCGCGCCGGCCGACCTGGCCCAGCGCTCGCTGCTGTTGGCCGGTGAAGTGCTCGAGTTCGGTGGTGCCGCGCCGGCCGGTGGCGGGCTGGCGCTGGCCAGCGCCGTGCTGGCCGACGGGCGTGCCTGGCGCAAGTTCCAGGACATCTGTGCGGCTCAGGGTGGCCTGCGCGAGCCGCCCGTAGCCGCGCACCAGCAGGCGGTGCATGCCCTGCGCAGCGGCAGCGTTCTCGCCATCGACAACCGGCGCCTGGCCCGCATTGCCAAACTGGCCGGTGCCCCCGGGGCGGCTTGCGCGGGCATCGACCTGCATGTTCGGCCGGGTGAGTTCGTCGAGCGCGGCCAGCCGCTGTTCACGCTGCACGCAGCCACGCCGGGTGAGCTGGCCTATGCATTGGAATACGCGGCCTCGCAGGCTGAGACCGTGCATGTGCTGGAGGATGCCTGATGCTGATCGTTGCCCTTCCAGGTGAGGCCCGGCTCGCGGGCAGGCTGGCGCGCCTGCTGCGCTGCGGCTGGAGCGAGCTGCGGCTGCACCGTTTTCCCGACGGGGAAACCCTGGTGCGCATTGACGCGCCGGTGATGGGCCGCTGCGTCGTGCTGGCCGGCAGCCTGAACCAGCCCGACGGCAAGACCCTGCCCCTGCTGTTTGCCGCCGACGCGGCACGCGAGCTGGGCGCCTCGCGGGTCGGCCTGGTGGCGCCCTACCTGGCCTACATGCGGCAGGACCACCGCTTTAACGCTGGCGAGGCGGTCACTTCGCGCAGCTATGCACGGCTGCTCTCGGCATCACTTGACTTCCTCGTCACGGTCGACCCGCACCTGCATCGCTGGCGCAATCTGGGCGATATCTATCCGATCCGCACGCAGGCGGTCGCGGCAGCCCCCATGATCGCGCGCTGGCTGCGCAGCCATGTCGACCATCCGCTGGTGATCGGACCTGACCAGGAAAGCGGGCAATGGGTTGCCGAGGTGGCCCGGCTGACGGATGCCCCCTGGACGGTGCTGGGCAAGACCCGCCTGGGCGACCGCGATGTGCAGGTCACGCTGGCCGATGGCGGCCCCTGGCCCGGCAAGACGCCGGTGCTGCTGGACGACATCATCTCCACCGGCCAGACCCTGGTCGCCGCTGCCACGGCGCTGACGCAGGCCGGCATGGCCGCACCCCTGTGCATTGGCGTGCATGCCCTGTTTGACAGCGGCGCACTGCAACGGCTGCAGGACGCGGGCGTGACACGCGTGGTGACCTGCGATACGATTTCCCACACCTCCAATGCCATCCGCCTGGCGCCGCTGCTGGCCAGGGCCGTGCTCGCCGTCTCACACCACAGTACACAGGGCAAGCCACCATGACGTCCAAACAGGTCCTGCTGATCCAGGGTCACCCCGACACGTCCGCTCACCACCTGTGCCATGCCCTGGCCGCGGCCTACGCCAGCGGCGCGCAAGAGGGCGGCCATGTGGTGCGCTCGCTCATCGTGGCAGAGCTCGACTTTGCGCTGCTGCGCAGCCAGAAAGCCTGGGAGGACAGCGAGTTGCCCGCCGGCCTGCAGCAGGCGCAGGACGACATTCGCTGGGCCCAGCACATCGTGCTGTTCTTCCCGCTGTGGCTGGGCGACATGCCCGCGCTCCTGAAGGGCTTTCTGGAACAGGTAGCCCGGCCCGGTTTTGCCTTTGAACGCGAGGGCGGCAGCACCGCCTTCACGAAAAAGGGGCTGACGGGCCGCTCGGCCCGCGTCGTGGTCACGATGGGCATGCCCGCCCTGCTCTACCGCTGGTACTTCCGCGCACACAGCGTCAAGTCACTGGAACGCAACATTCTGGGTTTTGCCGGCATCGCGCCCGTGCATGAGACGCTGATCGGGATGGTGGGAAATTTCAAGGCAGGCGACGCGGAGCGGTGGCTGGGCAAGCTGCGGCGACTGGGACTGAAAGCGCAGTGATGCATGTCACCGCCGCTCGCCGATGGACCAAAGTCGTGCCATGCCCGTAACACGCACCGGGAGCTCACATCGGGTGATGATGCAAACCGGCAAATTCAAGGACCCGTCCGTCCGGGACGCTGACGAAGTAGCCAGGGCTTTCGGGGCAGACCTCGACAGCGGGCTGACGTCGCAGGAAGCCGCGCGCCGGCTCTCGGAAAGCGGCCCCAACGAGTTGCGCGCAACCCCGCGCGCACCCGCCTGGCGCCGCATCCTGGCGCACTTCCAGGATCCGCTGATCTACCTGTTGCTGGCCGCCATTGCCATCTCGCTCATCGCCTGGGCGATCGACGGCTGGGTCGGCTGGCCCGTCGACGCGATCGTGATCGCGGCCATCGTCGTCCTCAACGGAGTCCTGGGTTACGCGCAGGAAGCGAAAGCCCAGGATGCCGTGGCTGCGCTGGCCCGGATGACCGCGGTGACCTCGGCGGTCGTGCGTGACGGGCAGGTGCTGCGGGTGCCGAGTGCCGATCTGGTGCCCGGGGACTTGCTGGTGCTCGGCGAAGGTGACGCCGTCGGAGCGGACGGGCGCCTGGTGCTGGCCACCTCGCTGCGTGTACAGGAAGCCTCGCTGACGGGCGAGAGCGAGGCGGTGCTCAAGGATGCGGCCACCTTGCGCGAACCGGCCACCCTCGGCGACCGGTTCAACATGGTCTTCAAGGGCACCGCCATCGCGCAGGGCAGCGGCCGGGCCGTGGTGACGGCGACCGGCATGGACACGCAGGTGGGCGCCATCGCCGAAATGCTCAAGGCGACCGCCCAGGAAAGCACGCCGCTGCAGAAGGAAGTCGCCCGCATCGGGCGCATGCTGGGCATCGCGGTGATCATCATTGCCCTGGTGGTGGTCGCAACCGTTTTGCTGCTGTCGGAGATCCACAGTGCGGCCGATGTCATTGACGTGTTGCTGCTGGGTGTCGCCCTGGCCGTGGCGGCCGTGCCCGAAGGGCTGCCGGCGATCCTGTCGGTGGTGCTCGCCCTGGGGGTGCAGCGGATGGCCAGGCACAACGCGATCATCAAGAACCTTTCGTCGGTGGAGACGCTGGGCTGCGCCTCGGTCATCTGCTCGGACAAGACCGGCACGCTGACCCGCTCGGAGATGACCATTGAACGGGTCATGACCGCTTCCGGCGAAACCCGTATCACCGGGGTGGGATACGCTCCCCACGGCCAGGTGGAGCACGAGGGCGCCAGGCTCGGTGCCGGTGCACTGCATGCCGAGCACGTGGTGGTGCTCAGCGGGGGCAGTCTGGCCGGCAACGCAGACCTGCGCCAAAGCGAGGACGGTGCCTGGGAGATCCACGGCGACCCCACCGAAGCGGCCTTTCTGGTGGCCGAACGCAAGCTGGGCCACGCCGAAATGCGCGAGCGGCGCGAGCGGCGTTTCGAGCGCATTGGTGACATCCCGTTCACGTCCGAGCGCAAGATGATGTCGACGATAGCGCTCGACCACGAACACGGCGACGCGGTCGTCGTGGTCACCAAGGGCGCACCGGACGTCCTGCTGGGGAGGTGCAGCCGGGCACGGGTGGGGATGGAGTCGGTCGAACTCGACGAAGCGCTGCGGGCGAAGATTCTGGCCGACGTTGACACGCTGTCCGATGCCGCGCTGCGCACCCTGGCCGTGGCCTACCGCCCCCTCGGCCCGAACGAGAACCCGCAGGCCACGGACACCCTGGAGCGCGACCTCATCTTCGTCGGCACCGTGGGCATGATAGACCCGCCGCGCGAAGAGGCGGCGCAGGCCATTGCCGAAGCGCGGCGCGCCGGCATCCGGATCATCATGATCACCGGCGACCACCCGCGCACCGCGGCCCGCATTGCCGCAGACCTGGGCATCGTCGATGCCGACGCCGCGGCGCTGACAGGCGCCGAGCTCGATGCGCTCGACGATGCGGGGTTTGCGGAGGCGGTGCGCAAGACGTCCGTCTACGCCCGGGTGGCGCCAGCGCACAAGCTGCGCATCGTCGACGCGCTGCAGGCCCGTGGAGACATCGTCGCGATGACCGGTGACGGCGTCAACGACGCGCCGGCGCTCAAATCGGCGGACATCGGCATCGCGATGGGCATGACCGGAACCGAAGTGACGAAGGAGGCGGCCAAGATGATCCTTGCCGATGACAACTTCGCGACCATCATTGAGGCGGTGCGGGAAGGTCGCGGCATCTTCGACAACATCCGCAAGTTCCTGCGTTACCTGTTGTCCTCGAACATGGGCGAGGTGCTGACGGTGTTCCTCGGTGTGGTCGGAGCCGGCGTGATCGGACTGACGGGCACGCAGACCGCCGGCGGCGGCGCAGTGGTGCTGCCGCTGCTGGCCACGCAGATCCTGTGGCTCAACCTGATCACCGACTCCTGGCCTGCGCTGGCGATGGGCGTGGACCCGCCAACCGACGACGTCATGGCCCGCAAGCCGCGCCACCCGGGTGAGCGAATCATCGACGCCCGCATGTGGGCCGGGGTGCTCCAGATCGGTGTGGTGGTGGCCATGGTGACCCTGCTGACGATGGACGTGTACCTGCCGGGCGGGCTGATCGAAGGCACGCAGGATCTCGCCACCGCACGCACCGCGGGCTTCACGGTGCTGGTCTTCGCCCACCTGTTCAACTGCTTCAACGCCCGCTCCGAGACCACGAGCGCGTTCACACACCTGTTCGTCAACCCCTGGCTGTGGGGCGCGGTTGCCCTGTCGGCGCTGCTGCAGGCGGCGGTCGTCAACCTCGATTTCCTCAATCTCGCCTTCGGCACCGTGCCGCTGACGCTCCATCAGTGGCTGGTCTGCGCCGCGATGGGCAGCGTGGTGCTGTGGTTCAGCGAACTGCGCAAGCTGGTGGGTCGTGTCTTGAAAAAATACCTTCTTCCCCAAGGAAAATCAATGTTGACCTCGAAGGAAGTCGTGTAGCTTCACCACACAAAAAGTGGATCCTCAAATGATCCCGGCGTCCACCCAGCCTGCCAGCGAATCGGCTCTTGCCGGTCCCCACCGGGAGATTGTCAAGCGCGCCGGCCTGTTTGCCGCGCTGCCGCCCGGCTCGCCGTCCTGTGGATGCCAGCAGCAACCATAGCCAGCGCCTTTGCCATCCTGATGCTGCTGCCGCTGTTCCTGATTCACCTCGGGTTTGCCAATGCCACGGCGCTGCTGGTCATCCTCGCGCTGACCTACTGGCCGTGGATGGGCTGCATGACAAAGCCTGGTTGATCTACATCAGTGAGGCGAAGGTCATGAAGGCTTAACCTGTCCCGTAAGCGCAATTGCGCTTCAACCTGAAAGGACAACGCAAATGAAAATCAATGAAGGCGTTATCGACCGCAGTCTGCGCGTCATCGCAGGGCTCGTCTTGATCGGCTTGGCTGCCACTGGAACAGTCGGGCTCTGGGGCTATATCGGCATCATCCCCCTGGTGACTGGTGCTGTTGGCATGTGCCCCCTATACAGCCTGCTGGGCATCAACAGCTGCCCCACGCCGCGCCGCTAAGGACCATTGAGGGCAATCTCAAAGTCCCGCCGGCCTCGCGCAGTCTTGATTCAACCCCATAGCCCGCCAGCGCAAACAAAGTCCGCGAACGGCCCGATCACGGTCCGCTGTCATCAAGCAGTCTTCCACCCGACACCACCACCACCAGTTCACCCTCTTCGAGCGGGCGCCATACCTCGCCCGTGAGCGGAACACTGGCCACGAGCACCATCTCCTGGAAGCCGGGTGCGACCGTCACCCCGCTGGCATGGACGGGCTCGCCGGGGTCCGTGCAGTGACACGACCAGAGACAAAGACCGGGCGGCGCGACACGGCCGGTGGTGGACTGGATACGTCGATGCCCGTGGGCGAACAGGATGTCGCCATCGGCGTAGAGGAAGTTGGCGGGCCCGAGCTTGCGCAGATCGGCGGCGAACTCCGCTATAACCGCGCGGCGTTCTGGGAGCGGAGGCGGCGATGCGCGGTTCCACAGGCCGTGAAGGCGCTCCAGCAGCGCGCAGAAGGCGTGTTCTGAGTCGGTCGTGCCGACGGGGCGGTAGCGATCGAACGCCAGGTTCCCGGCGCGCTCGATCCCCACCAGATTCCCGTTGTGGGCGAACACATGCATGCGGCCGGCAAGCTCGCGCGCAAAAGGCTGGGTATTTGACAGATTGAGCGCCCCGCGCGTGGCATGCCGGATGTGTGAGATGGCCAGCGCCGTGCTCGGGCCTTGCGACTGGAGGAAGCGCACGAGGGGACTGCCGCTCGCTGCCGTCGGTTCCCGAAACAGGGCCGCATCGTTGCCCTGATAGAACGCGACACCCCAACCGTCGCGGGTCGTGCTGCCGCCAGCGCTGTGGGCAGCCAGCGTCTGAAGCGAGAAGTTCAACTGCGTCGAGCGCCGGCCCGACATGGCGAGGAGCTCACACATCCGGGTCGGGGGATGGCTCGCGCACGGTAGCCGGTAGTCCTGGCAATTGGGCGACGACGAGCTCGACCAGGCTTTCAATGCGCATCCGCGACTGCCCGATTTCGGCGCCTTCCATGAAGTTGAGGCGGCAACTCGCGCACGACACCACGACCGTGTCGGCGCCGGTGGCATCGATTTGCGCCCGCTTGATTTCCCATGCCTTGTGCCGCAGCGGCGCTGCACGATTGATCAGGAAGGCCCCGGCTCCCCCGCCACAGCACCAGTTCAGCTCGGCCGTGGGCGTTGTTTCGCGGAAATCGACGCCCAGCGCGCGCAGCGCGACGCGGGGCTCGTCGATCACGCCGCCATGGCGCGCGAGCTTGCAGGCATCGTGATAGGTCAGCTTGCGGTTCGAATCGCCGGGCGAGAGTGCGAGGCGCCCCCCGCGGATCTCGCGTCCAACGAACTCGGCCGCCGCCAGCACCTCGAACGGCAGTGGCTTTCCATCGGCCAACTTCCCTTCCCAGCGCAGAGCCGGGTAGGCGTGGCCACATTCCGGAAGGATCAGGACCTTGGCGCCAATCACCAGCGCTTCGTCAATGAGCCGTTGGCTGGCCGCCTTCTGCAAGGCCTCGTTGCCGGCCAGCAGCCCGAAGTTGGCGGCCTCGAACCCGGCGCTGCGCAGCGTCCAGTCGACACCCAGATGATTGAGGATTCGTGCGGTCGCAGCCAACGCGTCCTGGAACAGCAGCACGTCGATCACGGTCGTGACCAGCAACACATCGGCCCGTGGCTCGTCGAGCGGCACGCGGATACCCTGCTCGCGCAGCGCCTTGACCACCTGCGCCAGTTCGGCCGGTCCGACCCCAAACACCGTTCCGCGACCGGCCTGCTCCTGGGCAACCGCCATCAGTTCCAGCGGCGCCAGGCCCGCTTCGGACAGCGCCTCGCGCATCACGTTGACGCCGCGGGCAATGTTGATGCCCATCGGGCAGACCATGCTACAACGGCCACACTCGGCGCAGGAGTCATAGACGAGTTCCTGCCATTCCTGCAGATCCTCCAGGCTGATGTCGCGCGTGAACCAGCGCACGATGGGGGCGAACGCCGAGCTTTCCCGCGCGTGCACGCGGCGCAGCAGGTCCAGCTTGCGGGTCGGCGTGTACTTCGGGTCCTGCGTGGACTGGTAAAAGTGGCAGGCCTCGGAACAGTAGCCGCAATTGACGCAAGCCTCGAGGTCGAGCGCCAGACCCCGGTCGGTCTTGCGCCGCATGACCGCTTTGGCCCGGGACACCCGCTCCTCGTCCGCGATGGGCTCGGGCTGGGCCATCTCGCCCAGATGCTCAATGGCCTCCTGGAACTGCTTGAATACGAGCATGTCAATCATGGCGGCACCCCGCGGCGGCCGAGGAATGTGGCCAGTTGCATGCGTGCAGGCAGAACCAGGAACGCATGCATCAGCTTGCCGAACGGAAACCAGGCCAGCAGCAATTCCAGGCTGAGCAGATGGATCGCCAGCGGGTCGCGATACACCGCGTTCCCCTGCGCCAGCAGGGCCGACGAGGGCTCGCCCACCACGGCCATACCGGTCACGAGCGGCAACATCATGACAGCCCAGGTCACCAGGTCGTCGGCGCGGGATATCTTCTTGAGGACGGGGTCGGTCAGCTTGAACATCAGCGCGAGCAGCAGCGACATGATGGTGGCCGCTGCCGCCACGTACATCACCATGTCCGGCAACGCCGGCCAGCTCAGACCGGTCAGGCGGCGAATGAATGCGATGTGCGGCGCGTAACCGAAAAAGACCAATGCCAAACCGATGTGAAAGACATAGGGGTTGAACGTCACCAGTGTGGCGCTCGCCCGGAATCCTTTGCGAGGCCACATGCGCGCAAGCGCCGCTCGCAACGCATCAGACCCGCTGAACGACTTGCGTACCGGGGCAGCCACAGGCGTGACCGGCAACCGGTACAGTGCATAAAATCGCCATGCCGCGCCCAGGACGAAGACCGTCAAGGCAGCATAAAGCAGGGGGCCCCGCGCCCAGTCCAGCAGGTCCATGCATTGCCTCCATGCGCACAGTTGAAAATAGAAGAGTACGTTGCCCACCCGCGGTCTATTTGATGCAGATCAAATGAAACGCTTCATGCAGCCACCTCGACAAGGTGTATTGCCTCACTTTGGGCGAGGCATTCCCCGCCATCAGGTAACTTTGCGGCAGCCTCACTACTGAAGCGCACGCCCCTGCCCCGCCTCCTCAACCGTCCGCCCGTCGCGGATGTTGTAAATGCGCTTGAAGGTGGGAATGATCTTTTCGTCGTGCGTAACGACGATGATGGCGGTCTGATACTGCGCCGCCATCTGGTTGAGGATGCGCATCACCGCCAGGGCCCGTTCACTGTCCAGTGGTGCGGTGGGTTCGTCGGCCAGGATCACCGGCGGGCGGTTAGCCAGGGCGCGGGCAATGGATACCCGCTGCTGCTCGCCGCCGGAGAGTTCTGACGGCAGGGCCTTCGCGCGATGCGCGACATCGAGTCCCTGCAACAGCTCCATGGCCCGCGCCCGCGCCTGCGCGTCGGGCTGCCCCGCCAGCATTGGCAGGAGTGCGACGTTGTCAGTGACGTCGAGGAACGGGATCAGGTACGGGGACTGGAAGACGAAACCAATGCGATCACGCCGCAATGCCGTGAGGTCGGTGATCTTCCATTCTTGGTCAAAGATGACTTCGCCGCCCAGCGTCATGCGGCCGCGCGTCGGCGTCGTAATCGCCCCCAGGCACTTGAGCAGCGTGGTCTTGCCCGACCCGCTGGGGCCGATCAGCCCGACCACTTCGCCGGGAGCCACGCTCATGTTGACGTCCTTCAGCGCATCAACGGCGGTCGTGCCGGTGCCATAGCGCTTGCTCAGCCCATCAATCCGGATGCCGACGGTGGCGGGTATGCTGGCAGCCACCTCAGCCACCAATCGCCGCAGCCGGATCGACCTTGAGCGCCACCCGGATCGCCAGCGTGCTGGCCAGTGCGCACACCACCATGGCGAGGAAGAAGCCGAGCACAGCATCCGACGTCTCGAGCAACACGTACTTCGGAAACAGTGGCGCCCACAGGCTGGCGGACAGCTTGCCAACGATGAAGCCGATTACCCCCAGCCCCAGCGCCTGTTGCAGGATCATGCTGGCGATGGTGCGGTCATGGGTGCCGATGAGCTTGAGCACGGCGATCTCGCGGATCTTGCCCAGCGTCATCGTGTAGATGATGAAGGCGACGATGGCCGCGCTGACCACCGCCAGGATCACCAGGAACATGCCGATCTGCCTGGCGGCGGTGGCAATCAGCTTGGCGATCAGCAGTTCTTCCATCTCGGTGCGCGAGTAAGCCTGCAGGTGTTTCCAGCGCCGGATGGTTTGCACCAGCGCTTCGGGAGAGTGGCCATCGGCCATGCGCACCAGCACGGCGTTGACGTTGTGGCTGCTGGCTTGGGAGGCGGTGACGGCCTCCAGCAAACCGGGCACACCGGGGCGGTTGAAAGCCGGATTGGCAGCGGTGCGCTCGCGCTCGCTGACGATGGCGTCGTTGTCCTTCAGGAACTGCGCTTCCTGCGCGTCCTTCAGCGGGATGAACACCATCGGGTCGCCACCGGAAGACACCATGCGCCGGGTCAGTCCCACCACCGTGTATTCGTGGCGGCGGATGCGGATGCGCTCGTCGAGCGCGAAGCCGGTCTTCACGTCGGCCACGGCTTCATAGTGGCTGCGGGTGATCCGCCGGCCCGCCATCAGGTAGCCGGGCTCACCCGGCTGGCCGGGCTCGAAGCCGACCACCATGGCGCGCACGTCACCGGCGCTGCCGCGCACCTGCATGGTCAGGTAAGTGACATTTGCGGCCTGCTCGACGCCGGGCAGGCCGCGCACGCTGCGATAGGCGTCGTCACGCAGGCTGGACGACTCCGCGTAGGGCCCCTGCGTGTCCTTCTGTACCACCCACAGGTCGGCACCGCTGTTGGCGAGCAGCACCTTGGCGTCGTCCACCATGCCGCGGTAAACCCCGGCAAAGGTCAGTGTGACGCCGATCAGCAACCCCAACCCAAAGCCCGTGAGAACGAACTTTCCCCAAGCGTGCAGGATGTCGCGGCCGGCCAGGCTGATCACTTTGCAGCCTCGACCAGCGAGGGCACGACCTTGATTCGACTGCCGGCCTCCAGTTCGCGCCCGCTGTAGACCACCACCTCGTTGCCGGCCTTCAGGCCATCGATGATCTGCACCATGCCGTCCGGGCCTTCAGCGCCCGTCTTGACGCTGACGAAGCGCAGCTTGCCATCGTCATGCAGCCACACCCCCGCCCGGGCGCCACGCTGGCGCAGCGCCGCATTGGGGATCAACAACGCGTCGCGCACGGGAGGCAGTCGGACGATAACCTCGGCCATTTCGCCGGTCGACACGCCAGCAGGCAGCCTCTCGAACGTCACCCGCGCAATCCGCTCCTCGGTGACGCTGTCGCTGACGAGCTCAAGCCGCACTACCTTGCCAGGCACGCTCCCTTGCGCGCTGGACCGCAGCGTGATTTCGGCGGGCAGCCCCTCATGCAATCCCGCGGATCGACTCTGGTCCAGCCGCGTCGTTACCCACAGGCTGGCGGGGTCGATCAGCTTGAGTACCGCCTGACCCGCCACGACTGTGGAGCCCGGCTCCGCATCGCGTGATGTCACCACCCCGTCAATCGGTGCCTCCAGGCGGATATTCCCGCGTTGCTGTCGCGCCCCCTCACGCTCGGCCTCCAGACGGCTCACGTCCTGCCGGGCGCTCGTCTGAACCGATCGGGCGGCGACCAGCTGGGCATCGGCCGATTGTTGTTGCTGCAGCTTGCCCTCCACGACGCTCGGGCTAATGAAGTTCTGTTTTCCGAGGTCGATGTAGCGCCGCGCCTCACCGGCGGCCAAGGCCTGGCGGCTCTGCGCATCGCGCACCTGGG
The DNA here is from genome assembly GCF_000013865.1 of Polaromonas sp. JS666. NCBI lineage: Bacteria > Pseudomonadati > Pseudomonadota > Betaproteobacteria > Burkholderiales > Comamonadaceae > Polaromonas > Polaromonas sp. JS666. The sequence goes on along the minus strand of NC_007948.1, from coordinate 1,223,936 downwards.
CCTGCGCTGTCGCCACCGCACTTTGGGCGCGGGCCGCCGCCGCAGCCGACGAGCCAACCCGCGCATCCAGATCCACCGGATCCATTTCTGCCAGCAACTGGCCGGCCCTCACCCTGTCGCCCACGTCGACCAGCACGCGCTTGACCCGACCGGCTGTGGTCGGCCCAATGAGATACGCGCGTCTCGCCTCGACCGTGCCAATGCCGAACAGCGACGGCGCCACCGTCCCCGTGGCCACCTGGGTCACAGTCACCTTGATCGGCGCGAGCGGCCCACTTGCCGTGGCCACCCAGCCGAAGGCCAGTAGCACCGCCACCCCGGCAGCTGTCAACCAGACCCATCTGGGCAAGGTGAAGGGCAGCCTCATTGTGTTTCTCTCAATCGTTGCACCACAGACGATATCGCCAGCCGGACCGGCTGCGATGGGGACTTGTCCAGCCGTTCACGCATGATTCGAACGCGCCTCTGAAATCTGTCGTCGCCTGGCAGTTGCAGGGTTCGTTGGGAAGGCGTCAGTTCAGTCATGGTTGAGGCTCGTCGTCCTGAAGACCAAGACATCTGGAAAAAGCATACAGGGACGAAGCGGCAGACGCTTGATCTGAATCAAGCGAAGAGTTCATGCGGTTTCATGCTCGCCCTCCCTCAATTTCTGGAGGGGAAATTCACCATACGGGTAAAACGCATAGCGCAGTCTGTGCGGTAATCCGGTTTGTCATTTCAACTGGACGTCGGTCACGTCATGCACCGCCACCTCGATGGAAATCCCCTGTCCCACGCTCTGGGTGACGGTGCAAAACTGCTCGAACTGCTCGAACTGGTCGAGCGCAAGATCGAGGTGTTGCACCTGGTCAGCGTGCACCTGGGTGGCGTAGCTGTCGTTGGCCATGCACGGGCTGCGTCTCGTCCCGCTGCGTGCGGGCCGTCCATGATGGTCTGAATCTCCGCGCCGCGTGCGGGATGCTTCTCTCGCCTCCATGACGTCCACCGGCGCGTTGGCGCATCGGCGGCAGGCAGGCGAGCATTGCTGGCGGCGCGCCTGCTGAGACCCCCCGGTTGATGAACGCCACCATGGCGCGTTCGTGGGCACACCAAGGGCTGCCGATTGCCCCGGATCAGGTCTGATTTGCGCAATTTGACTGACAATACCGTTTCCACAATGACCAACGGGATCCTTCCCCTGGAACTTTTTTCCGCCTCCATCACGTCCACCGTGTCAGCGCTGGCCGCGGCACTGGCCGCCGGCGCTGTGGTCGGCCTTGAGCGCGGCTGGCGCGAGCGCGAGCGCGCCGAAGGCAGCCGCGTTGCGGGACTGCGGACGTTCTCGCTGTTTGGCCTGCTGGGTGGCGTGCTCGGCGTCCTGAGCGAGACCCTGGGCCCGTGGCCATTGGCCATGGGGCTCGCCGGCCTGTCCCTCCTGGGGGCAGTGTCCTATCGCGAGAACGTTCGTGCCCATGGCAGCCTGAGCGCAACCACCGCCATCGCCGCGCTGCTGACGTACTCGCTCGGTGCGCTGGCCGGCACAGGCCATCCCGCCATCGCGGTCGGCACGGCAGTCGTCATCGCGGTGCTGCTCGATCTCAAGCCCACGCTGCACCGCTGGCTGCGACTCATGGAACACAGCGAACTCAGCGCGGCGCTGCAGCTGCTCGTGCTGTCGGTCGTCATCCTGCCGCTGCTGCCGGACGCCGGCTACGGCCCCTATGCCGCGCTGAACCCTTATCGTCTGTGGTGGGCGGTGGTCCTGATTGCCGGCATGTCCCTGTGCGGCCATGTCGCCATGCGGTTCACCGGCCCCCAGCGCGGCATCTTCTGGACCGGCTTGCTCGGGGGCCTGGCCTCCTCGACCGCAGCCACGCTCATGCTCGCCCGGCGTGCCCGGGCGGAACCGGCGCTCACCGATGCCGCGGCGGCCGGCACTTTGGCCGCCTGCGGCATGATGTTCCTGCGCATGACGGTGATCGTGTTCACGCTTCAGCCTGCGCTCGGGCGGCCGCTCGGGGTTCCCATGGTGGCTGCAGGCGCCGCCCTTCTCGGCCTGGCCGCGTGGCAGCGAAAGCGCGGCACGTCTGGCGCTGTCGCGTCGGAGGGCGATCCTATCGCGCCCTTCGGCCTGAGCACAGCGCTCGGCTTCGGCGCGTTTCTCGGCCTGATGGCGGTCCTGACCCAGGCCAGCCAGGCGTGGCTGGGCAACCCCGGCCTGTATGCGCTGGCCACACTGTCGGGGCTGGCCGATGTCGACGCCATCATCATCAGCGTGATGAAAATGCAGGCGGCAGGCAGCCTGGCAGTGACCACCACCGTGGTCGCCGTGGGCCTCGCGACCGCGGCCAACATGGTGGCGAAGGCCTGCATTGCCGCGGTGATCGGCGGGATGCCGCTCGGTCGCCCTGTCGCCGCCGGTTATGGCCTGTCGATTGCTGCCGGCTCGGTGGCCGCAGCCCTCATGACGCTGGGGTAAGCGAGCCGGGGTTCAAAATTGCCAGCGGAAAACGCGTGGCGCAGCTTCGCCCTGGCGCGCCAGCTTCAGCTCGATCGCATTGGGCCAGGGCGCGGTCATGGCGAACTCGAGCAGGCCCTCACGATGATGTCCGCCGGGGGCCGCGCCAGTCCAGGCCAGCGGCCTGATCTCCCGGCCATCGGCTGTGACCAGCGTTGCGGTGTTCACGAGGTCATCATTGAGGTCGCTGCTGTGGGTGTCGAGCACGACGGCGAATTGCCAGCGCGCGTTATCGGCGCCGACCACCCTGGGGGTGACCTTCACCGTCACACCTTGCTGGACCGATGTCTGGGTGGCGGCCTGCGCACCATCCTGCGCATGCACGCTGAACGTCGCCGCCATCAGGGGCAGCAAAAGCAGCAGGACGAGCAGCTTCTTCGCGGGAAGGCGACGCCATGCCAAAGAGGCGATTGCCGTGTTGGTTGCCATGTTGATCCCCTTGTTCATGAATGATCTGATACTAAAGACGCCGGGCGCCAGCCGGCTTGACATGCATCAAGCCACGCCAGCGTCCACGGCGCGGAGACAGGCGTCAGGGCCTCAGGGCCTCAGGGCGCCACGCTGATCCCGTTGGGCCCCTTGCCCACGCGAACCGTTGCAACGACCTTGCGGTCCTTCACGTCAAGCACGGACACTGAATTGGCCCAGGTATTCGTGACGTAGGCATAGCGGCCGTCACGGTCTATCACCACGCCATGGGCGCCGGCGCCGGTCTCGACGGTCTTCGCGACGGTCAGGCTCTGGAGGTCGATCATGCTGAGGGTCTTGCCGGGCTTCTGGCGCGTGCCCTGATTGGCCACCAGCAACGTGCGGGAGTCCGGCGTCGCGTAGAGCTGAATGGGAACCGCACCCACCACTATCTTGCGGGTGACCTTGCGCGCGACCGGGTCGATGACGGCGACCGCATTTTCTTCCGACAGCGAGACGAAGGCGAGACGACCGTCCGGCGTGAAACCGACCTGGGCCGGACCCTTGCCTACCGGAATTCTCAGCATCTCCAACTTGCTGGTGGTATCAATCACCGACACCGTTCCGTCCTTCAGGTTGGCAACGTAGGCCTGACTGCCATCCGGGCTGATTCGAATACCGTGCGGATACTCGCCCACCGGAATCGTCTCCACCACCCGCCGCGCCGCGGTATCCACCACACTCACCGTGTTGTCGCCCCCGTTGGTCACATAGGCGAAGCGGCCGTCCGGCGTCAGCACGACGTGGGCCGGGTGCAGGCCCACCGGCACCTTCGCAACGACCGTATCGCTGCGCGTGTCTATGGCCCAGACGGCCCCGGCCTTCACCATCGCATCGTGTGCGCCCGGGTCCATGCCCTGGTGCGCCGGGGCGTCGGCCGCCCGGCCGGGTTCGCCATTGTTGGTCACCCAAACGGTCTGGCCATCGGGCGACACCTGCACGTTATGCGGCATCCTGCCAACGCGCACGCTTGCCACCACCCTGAACGACGCGGCATCCAGCACACTGATCGTGTCAGCCCGCTCGTTCGCCACATACACCTTGTCGGCGGCCGGCGCAGCGCTCGCCCAAACCAGCAGCCCGGCCTGCAGCACCGCCAACCACCACAGATTCTTTCTTGCGACCATGATCTCCCCTGGTTAAGACCAAACCAACACCGATACTCTGCGCGGCACAGCCCCTGCAGTCCTGCGCCGTTCCTCAAAAAACATTCGCCGGATCCCTGACCATGCGCGTCACGCACCAGTCCGCGTAAACAGTGCCCAGCAGTCTGCCGAGCCAGCGTCCGGGCAAACCGGACGGAAGGTTGTAGTCGATCCAGACGCGCAGCTGGGTCTTCCCTTCCCTGGGCGCCAGTTCAAAACCCATCCGGTACGGGCCGATCAGCAGCAAGTGCGGTTCGCCCCGGGTTTCCCAGGTTTTCAGGACAGGGGGTTTGTAGTCTCTCACCACCTCTTCAACGCTTAGCGCAATGCCCAAGACCCGTCCTTCCATGCGTATCCATGAGCCGACGGCCTGGCCCTGCTGACTGTCGGTCGTGATTTTCATGATTGCGCCAGCCATCATCAGCGACGGCTTTTCCATGTGCGCCGCCAGCCGCCTGTGATCATCCAGAAAGGCAAACAGGTCCTGGGGGCTGGCCGCAATACCGGCTGTTGCCTCCCGATGGAACTGAAAACGTGGACTCACAACCGGCTCCGCCGCAGGCGCAGCGCGTTGCCGATCACCGACACCGAGCTGAAGCTCATGGCCAGCGCGGCGATCATCGGCGACAGCAGCCAGCCGGTCAGCGGGTACAGCACACCGGCAGCGATGGGAATGCCCGCCGCGTTGTACAGGAAGGCGAACATCAGGTTCTGCTTCATGTTGCCCACCGTGGCTTCCGACAGCGAACGCGCGATGGCGATCCCGCGCAAATCACCCTTGACCAGCGTGACCTGCGCGCTGTTCATCGCCACGTCGGTGCCGGTGCCCATGGCCACACCGACATCCGCCTGGGCCAGCGCGGGCGCATCGTTGATGCCGTCCCCGGCCATCGCCACCACGCGGCCTTCCTTCTGCAGGCGCTCGACCAGCCGCAATTTGTCGGCCGGCTTGACCTCGCCATGCACCTCGTCAATACCCAGGCGCGCGCCGACAGATTTGGCCGTGGTCAGGCCGTCGCCGGTCGCCATCACGATACGCAGGCCGGCCGCTTTCAGCGTTGCCAGCGCCTCGGGCGTGCTGGACTTGATCGGATCGGAAACAGCCAGCAGACCGATCAGGCGTCCATCGGCGGCCAAGTGCATCACGCTGGCGCCTTCTGCCCGCAGGGCCTCGGCCTGCGGCATCAGGCTATCAACCGGGATGCCCATCTGCTGCATCAGGGTGGTATTGCCGAGCGCCAGTTGATGCCCTGCCACCTGTCCGCGCACGCCGATGCCGGAGCCGGATTCAAAGTTTTCCACCTTGTCCAACGTCATGCCACGCTCGCGGGCCGCAGCCACGATGGCGTCCGCCAGCGGGTGCTCGCTGCCCTGATCCAGGCTCGCCGCGAGGCGCAACACCTCGTCGGCTTCAAACCCTGGGGCCGGAATGGCGCGGTCGAACCGCGGGCGTCCCTCGGTCAGGGTGCCGGTCTTGTCGATGATGAGCGTGTCGATCTTGCGCAGGTTCTCGATGGCCGCCGCATCGCGGAACAGCACGCCCCGCGTCGCGCCAAGACCCGTGGCCACCATGATGGACATCGGCGTGGCCAGACCCAGGGCGCACGGACAGGCGATGATCAACACCGCGACGGCGTTGATCAGGCCGAAGACCCAGCGCGGCTCGGGCCCGAACAGCCCCCAGCCGAAGAACGTCAGCAGTGCAACCGCCACCACGGAGACCACAAAATAGCCGGCCACCACGTCGGCCATGCGCTGCATCGGGGCTTTTGAGCGCTGGGCCTGCGCGACCAGCTGGACGATTTGCGCCAGCATGGTGGCCGCGCCCACCCGCTCAGACCGCATCACCATGGCCCCACTGGTGTTGAGCGTTGCGCCGATGACCTTGTCACCGACACGCTTGGTGACCGGCATCGGCTCGCCGGTAAGCATCGACTCGTCCACCGAACTGCCGCCTTCGACCACCACGCCATCGACAGGCACTTTCTCGCCGGGTCGAACGCGCAACATGTCGCCCACATGGACGTGATTCAAAGGCACATCCTCCTCGCTCCCGTCGGCCCGGATGCGCCGGGCGGTCTTGGGTGCCAGCCCGAGCAGGGACCTGATCGCGGCCGAGGTTTGCGAGCGGGCCTTGAGCTCCAGCACCTGGCCCAGCAACGTCAGCGAGATGATCACGGCAGCCGCTTCAAAATACACGGCGACCCGCCCCATGGACACGAACGAGGCCGGAAACACCTGGGGTGCGACGGTCGCGACCACGCTGTAGACGAAGGCGGCACCGGTGCCCAGGCCGATCAACGTCCACATGTTGGGGCTGCGATTCACCACCGACTGCCAGCCACGCTGGAAGAACGGCCAGCCGGCCCACAGCACGATAGGCAGGGACAGGACCAACTCGAGCCAGCTTTGCGTAGCCATGTCAAACCAGTTCAGCCTGTGGCCAAACATCGCCATCAGCGTCACGACCCCGGTCAGCGGCAGCGTCCACCAGAAGCGCCGCTGGAAATCGACCAGCTCCGCATTCTCGCCATCTTCGAGCTCGGGCAGCAGGGGTTCGAGCGTCATGCCGCACTTGGGGCAATTGCCGGGATGGTCCTGGCGTATCTCCGAATGCATCGGGCAGGTGTAAATCGTGCCGGCGGGCGCTGCCGACTCTGGCGCAAGCGCCGGCTCCGGGGTGACGAATCGCCCCGGGTCTGCACCGAACTTGTTCTTGCAATGCGCGCTGCAGAAGTAATAGCGCCGGCCTTCATGCTCGTGCCAATGCGCGGACCGTTCGGTAACAGGCATGCCGCAAACCGGGTCTTTCAGGGACGTTGATTCAGCGGCCCCAGCGCCATGCGCATGGGGCATGACGGGGTGCCCGCTGTCTGCCGTTTCAGGCTGCATGGGTTCTGGCGAACGTAAGGATGGCGTGTGAGGGTTCATGTCTATGCCTGAGCCTGAAATTCACGGCATTGCCTGCTGGTACTTCGACGCAGAGGTATCGGAACAAAATGAAAGTGATGGATTCGAGCCCAGGCCTAGGCGCAAACCGCAGACATAGCCGTAGCTATGGCGAGGATTTGCAACGACGGCATGGGTTCGAAGGCGCGCTTTCATGTTTCGATATTTCTGGGTCGGAGTACTAGCTATCCTGATCCAGAATCACCTTGCGTTTTTCGTATTCCTCCGCGCTGATTTCGCCGTTCGCCAGGCGGCGGCGCAACACCTCGTGGGGCGTCTCACGCGGTGGCTCCCGGTATCCGGGGGGGCTCCCCCGATCCCGGAAGACCAGGGCGATCACCACGGCAATCACCGCCGCAATCCAGAAAAACCACCACAGGGCGTGCATGCCCATCATGTAGCCGTAAGGGACGTAAGACATAGGGATCCTTTGGTTGCCACAGGCTAGCCTGCGCTTGAAACATGACCCCAGCGGGGGAGGAACCGGGGTGTGCGCCGGGCGTAGCGTTCATAGGCGTCGCCGAATTGCGCACGCATTTCCGCTTCTTCAGTGATCGCCAGACGCCCGTACATGGCGAGCAGAATCGGAAACATCACCAGCGTGAGCACGGTAGGCCACTGAAACAGAAAGCCCAGCATGATCAACACAAAGGCAAGGTACTGTGGATGTCGGATCCGCGCGTACGGGCCGGTGGTCGCCAGTGCGCCGCTACGCTGGGCGTGGTAGAGCACGTTCCACGCGCTGGACAGCAGCCAGAAGCCGCCGCCGAGGAAGACATAGCTGGCGATGTGCAGCGGTCCGAAGTGCGGATCACCTTTGGCGCCCAGCAGCGTCGACCACAGGTGACCGGTGTCATGGGACAGGATGTCCAGCCCCGGATACCGGGTCTGGAGCCACCCCGACAGCAAGTAAAGGGTCAGCGGGAATCCGTACATCTCGACAAACAGGGCCACGATGAAGGCGGAGAATGCCCCGAAGCTTCGCCAGTCGCGCGCCGTGGCCGGCTTGAAGAAGCTGAAGGCAAACAGGATGAAGACGGCCGAGTTGAGGATGACCAGCAGCCACAGCCCGTAGGCCGGTTGATCGTGGCTCATGATGGTTCTCCCGGGTCTGGCTGATCCGGCCGGCCTGGCCTTCCCGGCCCGGCTCCGGGCCGGTGATCGCCATGGTGATGGCCATGCCCGTGATGCATGAAGAGGTGCATCAGCGGGCAGGCCAGCAGCAGCAAATACGGCAGCGCCCCGAACACGTGGGCACGGTGTTCTCTGAGCAGGAAATACGCGGCAATGGCGCCCAGCACGAGCAGGCCGAGGGCGTAGCGCGAACGCCAGAAGCCCCCGGGCTCAACGTCATGCCGGTCAAGGTTCTGGTCGTGGTTCATTTGTTTCTCCGGAAATGCAAGGCGATCAACGCGTCAGGCGGTTGAGCACCCAGGCGAAGAATGCCCCGGCAAGCAGGGCCCACGCGCCGAGCACGAAAAGCACCACCAGGAATCCGGCCCAGGCGAATGGCCGCTGTTGCACCAGCGGGCTGAAGTCCATGCCGTGGAACAGGTTGTTCATGAGCCCCAGGAACGGGCCGGGTGCCAGCGCCCAGGCCAGTGCGCACAGGGCATAAAACACCCCGACGGTGATGGCCAGCGCAATGCCCGTGCGAAGGGGCGGCAGGGTTGTCGGGTTCATCATGAGAGCGCCTTCATTTGGTAGCCGGTGGGGGCTGGCGATCCATCATCATCTGCATCATGGACTGCATCATGTCCATGCGCTTTTCCATCATCTGCTGGCGCTCGTTCATGGTGCCCGTCATGGGTTTGCCGCCCTGCATGCCGCCCATGGGGCCCATGCCTGGGCCGCCCATCATGTTCATCATCGCCATGCCATCCTGCATGGTTTTCATGTGCTCGGCCATCAGCGCATTGCGCTCTTCCGGCGTCTTGGCGTTGGCCATTTTTTCGCGCATCTCGCGCATGACTTTCATCTGGCGGTCCATGGCGGCCATGCGATCGGCACTGGCTGGCCCGGGGGCAGGACCTGCCTGCCCGGCCGGAGGCTGGCCAGCCGCGACAACAATCGGGTGATGCTGCGCGTGTTCCGCGGCGGTTTGGGCCCAGGAGCCCATGGCGGCTGCAGCCAGGGCGATGCCCAGTACGGTTTGATGAAGAGATGACATGGTTAACTCCAATCGTGAAAGTCAAGGTGAACAAGCAACAGCCCCGGGTGGCGACAGGCCGGCCCGGCTCAATCTCATGTGTCTGCGCCCTCCCCGGTGGACAGCTCATACCCGGGCAACTGGGCCTGCAGCGACTGCACCTGGCGCTCCAGCGCCTCAATGCGATTGAGGTAACCGAAGAGCAGCGCCACGGTAAACAGGTCCAGGTCGAAGTCCAGTCGCAGCCTGCCGACGCTGCGCAGCGGCATGACGTATTCGGCGCTGAAGAGGCGCTCCGCCCGGTGCTGCTCCAGCGGCTGCAGCGCGCCGTATTCCACCAGTTCGTCAAGTTCGGCCGCGCTCAGACCGCAGGCCCGGGACAAGTCGGAGACGGTCACGGTTTCGCGGGCGTCCAGCCAGGTGTATTCAAGCGGCTGTGGTTTCATGTCGGTTCTCCTTGACCACGACGGCGTGGGTTGAAGTGCGAGGTGCGCGCCAGTTCCTGGAACAGCTCGCGCTCCCGCCCGGTCAGGGTGGCGGGCACGTCAACATGCGTGACGGCATACAGATGACCGCGCCCGCTGCGGCCGTTGGCCAGGCCGCGCCCGCGCAGGCGCAGCTTGCGCCCCGAGCGCGTGCCCGGCGGCACCGTGAGCATCACCGGCTCGTCCAGCGTGGGCACTTCCACGTCAGCGCCCAGCGCCGCCTCCCACGGCGCAAGCGCCAGATCGAAGTACAGGTCGTGGTGGTCGGCGCGAAACACCGGATGCGGTACCAGCGTAATGTGCAAATAGATATCGCCGTCGGCGCCGCCATGGCTGCCCTTGCCACCCTTGCCGCGCAAGCGCAGCTTCTGGCCTTCACTCACCCCCGGCGGAATGGTGACTTCCAGGGTACGCGAGCCGCCCGCCTCGTGCGCCAGATCCAGGTTGAGCCGGGTGCCCCGGTGCGCCTCTTCCAGGCTGATGCGCACGACCGTCTCATAGTCGCGCCCATGCATGGGCACCGGGCCGTGCCGCGAACCACGGTGCCCGCGGCCCAGCGCGGCCAGCAGGTCGGCCAGGTCGATGTCCTCGAACGACTGCCCGTCCGAGGCGTACTCATGGCTCCACTGCGGTGGCGGCGCAAACTCTTCACCGGCCGGGCGGCGACCGAGCTCGTCGTACGCGGCGCGCTTCTCGGGGTCCTTCAGCGTCGCGTAGGCCTCGGCCACCTCCTTGAACCGGGCTTCGGTATCGGGCGCCTTGGAGACGTCCGGGTGGTGCTGGCGCGCCAGCTTGCGGTAGGCCTTCTTGATCTGTTCGGTGTCGGCGTCCCGTGGCACACCCAGCGCGGCGTAATAGTCCTTGTATTTCATACCGATGCAGCCTTCAGTGCAGGTGCATCTCGAAGACCCGCGTCAGGCCGTCCAGGTTGACGATGCGGATGTGGCGCTTGTCGACTTCAAGCAAACCCTGCTGCTGGAAGGCCGAGAATGTGCGGCTGACGGTTTCCAGTTTCATGCCCAGGTAGCTACCGATTTCGGCGCGCGTCATCCTCAGGTGAAATTCGCTGGCCGAGTAGCCGCGGGCCTTCAGGCGCTGCGACAGGTTCAGCAGAAACGCCGCCAGCCGTTCCTCGGCGTTCATGCTGCCCAGCAACAGCATCAGGCTGTGTTCCCGGATGATCTCGCGGCTCATCAGGCGACTGACCATGTTCTGCATGCTGGCGTTGCCGGTGGCCAGCCGGGTCAGTTGCGCATAGGGAATGACGCAGACCTCGGTATCCTCCAGCGCCGTAGCGGTGCTGGCATGCTTGCCATAGGCCACGCCGTCCAGGCCAATCAGCTCACCGGCCATGTGGAAGCCACTGATCTGCTCGCGGCCGTCGGCCAGCATCAGGCTGGACTTGAAGGTGCCGCTGCGCACGGCATACATGAATTGAAAGTGGTCGCCCTCGTCAAAGAGCGTCTGGCCGGCCTTGACCTTGCGACGCCCGAACGTCAGGCTGTCCAGGCACTCCACGTCGCCGTCTGTCATGCCGCAGGGCAGGCACAGATCGCACAGGTGGCAGCTGGAGCAGGGTGTCCCCAAAGGCGCGACCTGCGCATCCCCCATGGCCTGTCGAATCGGAATGACCCGCAGGTCGCTGGCGGGTGTTTCCTGCGTACGCTCTTGTGTGCGCTCCTGTGTGCGTATGAGTGTGGCGGTTGACATGATTTTCCCCTTGATGAGACGGCCGTCAATGCGCAGGGTGTTGCGATGCTCTCGCAACAGCCTGGGCAAGTTGATCGGATTCGGTGCTTTTGTCGAGGAAGCGGGCAGCGCCCTCCCGCAGGTAGCGCTTGCGGTAGGCCGGGCCCGCGTTGTTGCTGAAGACGACGAAAGCGATTTCGGGCGCGGCCTGACGCACGGCGCGCAATACCTGCAGGCCCGAACCACCGTCCAGCTGGACGTCGAGCACCACCACATCGGGCGCCGTGGCCAGAATGCCGTCGATTGATCCCTGCGGCGTCTCAGCCTGACCGACGATGGTCATCTCATTGACGCCGAGCATCGCGGCCACACGACTGCGGATCAGGGCCGAGTCGTCGGCCAGAAAAACCCTGACGGGAACTTGGAGATCAGACATACAGCCACTATGCGCGCGCGCCTATCGTTGCGATATCGGTGATAGCTGAATCCACCCCTCGGAATAATCCGGATCAGCGGCATCCACAGCACCGAGACCGCCTAGGAATCGTCCGAGTGCCAAGCACGCTTTCCCCAAATCCGGGTTCCCAGAGTGGCCATCCGGAACCCTGTGACCCAAGGGCGGGTTGCGCTGGCGGTCAGTGCGCCATCAGCACCGGCAGGGTCATGGACTGCAAAACCGCCCGCGAGGTGCCGCCCAGCAGCCACTCGCGCGCCCGGCTATGGCCGTAGCAGCCCATCACCAGCAGGTCGGCTTCCAGGTCGAAGGCGCTTGACAACAGCAACTCGCCCAGCCTTTCCGGCTCATCCCCCTGGCGGTGCCAGGTCGCCTCAACGCCATGGCGCTTCAAATAGCCAGCCAGATCCAGCGAAACGCCACCGACGACAGGCTCATCGGCTGACCAGTTGACCACATGAACACGCTGCGCACTCTGCAGCAGGGGCATGGCTGCGGTGACAGCACGCGCCGCCTCGCGCGTCGTCTTCCAGGCAATCACCACCGTCTCGCCGACCGTCGGCGGCACCACGGCGTAGGGCAGGATCAGGGCCGGCCTGCCGCTGATCGCCATCGCGGTTTCCGCGAAATCGGGCGGCACGTCCGAGGACTCGATATCCGAAGGGTCGTGCTGGCCCAACACCAGCAGGTCGGCATACAGCGCCTGCTGGGCGAAGGCACCCGTCACAGGGTAGTCGATCACTTCGCCCCAGGAGACCGGTACGCCGGTCGAGGCCAGCGCACGATCGAAGGTGGCGCGCGCCCCGGCCAGCCGCTCGTCGTCAAGCTCGCGCAAGGTGACGGCGACACCGGGGCCGATGGTGGGCGCAAATGGCGGCATCACGAAGCTGGGTGTGACCGCATAGAGCGCGGCCACCGCGGCACCGTGCCGCCGCGCAAGCTGGCGTGCGAACTCCAGGCGAGGCGCAGCGCGCCGTGATGCATCAAAGTGAACCAGTATTTGCATCAGGGAGGATTTCATGGAAGCACTCCATCGAGAGATTGCAGTCCGTCTACGTTAATCCGCCGGGCTCCCCCACCCCTTGACAATCATCAACCCAATCTCATCTGGCCGGGAGACAGGGGCCGCCTTGCTGCAGCGCACAAAACATCCGGAGAGCACAAATCCGTGGAGGCCCTGGACAGGCTCAAAGAGACTTTGCGCCACGAACGGCGATGGCCCGTGACGCGCATCGGGCAGCCGTCGCCCACCACCATCCATCTCCCTTCCTTTACCTTCCTTTACCTTCCTTTACCTTCCTTTACCTTCCTCTACCTCCCTCGATCTCCATCTCGTAGCCGGAAATACCACCCCGCAGATTTCAGTTGCCAGTCTCCCGCCCCCGCCTGGCGGGCAACCACCTATTGGAACTTCACAATTACTCCAACTGATCGGTCAGGCCATGTTTGAGTGCATAGCGGATCAGCTCGCTCTGGTTGTGCAAGCCCATCTTGTGCATCAGGTTGACCTTGTGCGTGCTGACCGTTTTGACCGAGAGATGGAGCTGGGCCGCGATATCGGTCAGGGTCATGCCGTCGACCACCAGGCGAAACACCTCGAATTCGCGGTTGGACAGACAGTCGTGCCTGGGCGCCTCGCTGCCCGGCATGGCACCCAGAGCCAGTTGCTCGGCCACTTCCGCGCTGATGAAGGCGCCGCCGGCGGCGATCTTGCGGATGGCCTCCTCCAGTTGCGCGGGGGCGCTCTCCTTGGTCAGGTAACCGCTGGCGCCGGACTTGATGGCGCGCACGGCGTACTGCAGCTCCTGGTGCATGCTCAGCACCAGGATGCGCAGCTTGGGCTTCTCGGCACGGACCAGCTTGATCAACTCCATGCCGCTGCGCCCCGGCATGGACAGGTCCAGCATCAGCACGTCGAAGGCCAGTTCGCGCACCCGCTGCATGGCCTCGGCGCCATTGGCGGCTTCGCCCGCCACCTCCATGTCGTCGGCCGAGGAAATGATGCGTTTGAGACCTTCGCGCACGATCGCGTGGTCATCCACAATGACGATCCTGATCAATGAACTGCTCCCCGGGTTGCCGCCACCGTCAAAGTCACCACCATCGCAAACACCACGGAGCGCAGCGGCAAGGCGCGTCCGTTGGCAACGGTTGGCTGGAGACAAAGGCACGGTTGTTTCCTTCGGCGTGATGGCCTGATCTTACCGTCAGGGTGCCACGCGGCGGCATCGCGCTGCCGTTCCACATGCATTTGACGTGGATCCAGCCGAGGCCGAGACCCTCCACCAAGCTTCAGGTGATTTCAGCAGAAAAGAGAAAACTGCACCAACCCATTCCTGTCGCTACCGATGGTTCCGCGCTCCCGAAAAAAGCCGTGCTTCACTCTTCATGGCAGCTTCGGCAGGACGAAAGCGCGCTGGAGAGCATGTTTTTCAACAAGGGCTGGATGCGGGAAGCCAGCGCCGCGTCGTAGGCAAAGGGCGGCACTTCTTGCATGTACAGGCGCTGGCACATCTCCAGCTGCACGGCGTGCACATCGCTGGACGGCTGGCCATAGTGGCGCGTGATGTAGCCGCCCTTGAAGCGGCCGTTGACGGCTGTCGTGATGCCGGAAAGCGCAGCGCAGGCCTGCGCGACCGATGCGGTAATGGCTTCATGGGCGCTGGCGCCGTCGGCCGTTCCGATGTTGAGGTCGGGCAGCGTGCCATCAAACAGCCAGGGAATCTGCGAGCGGATGCTGTGCGCGTCCCACAGCAACGCATAGCCGTGCCGGGCCTTGAGACGCGCCAGCTCGGCGGCCAGGGCCGCATGGTAGGGCTGCCAATAGGCCTCGCGCCGCCTTGCGCGCTCATCCGGGGTGGGCTCGCAACCGGGCTGGTAGAGCGGCGCACCCGAGAAAAACCGGGTGGGGCAAAGTTCGGTATTGGACGCACCGGGGTACATCGGGGCGTCATCCGGCGGGCGGTTGAGGTCAATCACATAGCGTGAATAGTGCGGCGTCAACACGCTGGCGCCGATTTCCGGCAGGAAGCTGTAAAGCGTCTGCAGGTGCCAGTCGGTGTCTTCCACTTTCAGCGCCTCGGGCATGTAGGCCGCCTGCAGCTCCGGCGGAATGGCCGTGCCGATGTGCGGCATGCTCACCAACAGGGGAACCGTGCCGCGCCGCAAGGTATAGGCCGGGTTCTGCTCTTCCTGCCCGCCCTGATTCATCTCGCTCATCCCGCTGACTCCATTCATCTGATTCACTCCATTCATCTCACTGACTCCATTGATCATTGATACTGACAAGGTCACTCGCCCCGCTCATTTCACTGCTTCCTCAAATACAGTTTGACGCCGCGGCGGCGGTCTCATGCCTGGAACTTTCCGGCAAAGCTGTAGCGCGAACCGGGGTACACCAGCCGTGCCACGCTGGCAATGTGGGCGCCGCTCACGGTGCGGCGCATCATCGCCAGACAGGCTTCGCCTGGCTTGATATCGAGGTGCCTGGCCTCCAGTGCTGTCGGCAGGCAGGCCTCGATCGAATAGCTGGCTTCGGTGAGCGGCGCTTCTTCCAGCAGGTGGTAGGTGGGCGTGGTCTGCGTGAAGTCGGTCTTCAGGTAGTTGGGTGCCGCCGCCGGGTTGACATAGCGGTCTTCGTACTGGATGGGCACACCGTTTTCCAGATGAATCAATATGGTGTGGAACACACGCCCGCCCGTGCGCAGGCCCAGGGTGCGCGCCACGTCGGCGCTGGCTTTTTCGGACTCCGCCCGCAACACCCGCGAGCTATGGGTGTGGCCCCGCTCAATGACTTCCTCATGAATATCACGAATGGTCAGCGTGGAAGAAATGCGGTGCAGCTCAGCCACAAAGGTTCCCGAGCCCTGGATTCGCGTGACCAGGCCCTCGCCCATCAGCTCGCGCAGCGCACGGTTGACCGTCATGCGGCTGACGCCAAATTGCGCCATCAGCACGGCCTCGCTGGGCACCGGATCACCGGGCCTCCAGGTGCCGGCACTGATGCGCGTTTTGATGAATGCCTTGACCTGCCCATAAGCAGGCAGCGGAGTGGTTGCCATTTTTATGCCGAAGTAAGAAAAAACAATTGGCGCCCTCTAAAAGGCGCTGTCGCAGGCCGTAGATTACTCCAGTTGACACAAGTTGTATAGACAACTACGATTTAACCAACCAAAGCCTGAAGCCCGAGCCCGAAGCCGCGCCAAAGTTTTTTCTTTTTGTTACATGGAGCCTGTCTCATGTCGGATCTCATGCCGGATCTTTCCAACACCCCCTTCCAGGACAGCCAGGCCCGACCGGTCCGCGCGCCCCGGGGAAGCGCCCTCACCTGCGCCAACTGGCAGATCGAAGCGGCTTACCGCATGATCCAGAACAACCTGGACCCGGAAGTCGCGGAAAACCCCGACGAGCTGGTGGTGTACGGCGGCATTGGCAAGGCGGCGCGCAACTGGCCGGCGTTTGACGCCATCCTGGACTCGCTGCGCAAGCTCAAGGCCGACGAGACACTGCTGGTGCAGTCCGGCAAGCCGGTCGGCGTGTTCCGCACCCATGCGGGCGCGCCGCGCGTGCTGATCGCCAATTCCAACCTGGTGCCCAAATGGGCCACCTGGGAACACTTCAATGAACTCGACCGCGCCGGCCTCATGATGTACGGCCAGATGACGGCCGGCAGCTGGATCTACATCGGCACGCAGGGCATCGTGCAGGGCACGTACGAGACCTTTGTGGAAGCGGGCCGCCAGCACTTCAATGGCGACCTGGCGGGCCGCTGGGTGCTGACGGCGGGGTTGGGGGGCATGGGTGGCGCGCAGCCGCTGGCGGCGACCTTTGCCGGCGCCTGCTCCCTCAACATCGAATGCCAGCAGTCGCGCATCGACTTTCGCTTGAGGACGCGCTACGTCGACAAGCAAGCCGCCAGCCTCGACGAAGCGCTGGAGATGATCCAGCACCACACGTCGCGCAAGGAGGCCGTCTCCATCGCGCTGTGCGGCAATGCGGCCGAGATCGTGCCGGAACTGGTCAGGCGCGCGCAGGCCGGCGGCATCCGCCCCGACATCGTGACCGACCAGACCTCGGCCCACGACATCATCAATGGCTACCTGCCGGCGGGCTGGACGGTGGCCCGATGGCAGGCCGCGCAAAAGGACCCGGCGCAGCATGCCGCGCTGACAAAAGCGGCCGGCGAGTCCTGCGCGGTGCACGTCAAGGCCATGCTGGCTTTCCATGAAATGGGCATTCCCACCGTGGACTACGGCAACAACCTGCGCCAGGTCGCCAAGGACTTCGGCGTGGCCAATGCCTTTGACTACCCCGGTTTTGTGCCCGCCTACATCCGGCCGCTGTTTTGCCGCGGTGTCGGGCCCTTCCGCTGGGTGGCGCTGTCGGGCGATCCGGAGGACATTCGCAAGACCGATGCGAAGATGAAGGAACTGTTCCCCGACAACACGCCCCTGCACCGCTGGCTTGACATGGCCGAAGAGCGCATCAGCTTCCAGGGCCTGCCGGCGCGCATTTGCTGGATTGGCCTGGGCGAACGCCATAGGGCGGGCCTGGCTTTCAACGAGATGGTGAAAAGCGGCGAGCTGAAGGCGCCCATCGTCATCGGCCGCGACCACCTCGACAGCGGCTCCGTCGCTTCGCCGAACCGTGAAACCGAGGCGATGCAGGACGGCAGCGATGCCGTGAGCGACTGGCCGCTGCTCAATGCCCTGCTCAACACGGCCAGCGGCGCCACCTGGGTCAGCCTGCACCATGGCGGCGGCGTGGGCATGGGTTACTCGCAGCACGCGGGCGTGGTCATTGTGTGTGACGGTACCCTTGAGGCGGCTGAACGCATCGAACGCGTGCTGTTCAATGACCCGGCCACCGGCGTCATGCGCCATGCGGATGCGGGCTATGAGATCGCCCGCCAGAGCGCCCGAGACAACCACCTGAACCTGCCCATGATGGGAGCCTGAAACATGTCCGACCATAACGTTGACGATACGGCCGAAATCTACCTGACCTATCTGAACCACCCTGACGTGCAGGCATTGGCCCTGACCGATGCCGAAATCATTGGCGCCGTGGAGCAGGCGCTGCATGCGCAAGGCCTGCAGCAAACCACCATCGAGCCGCGCATGCACCTGGTGCCGGAAAAGGATTACCCGGGCCACTTCAATGTGCTGCGCGGCTACATCCGCCCGCTGGGCCTGGCCGGCGTGAAAGTGGTGGGCGACTTTTACCGCAACTATGAAATCGGCCTGCCGTCGGAGCTGGCGGTGCTCAACCTGTTCAACCCGAAAAACGGCTCGCCGATCGCCATCATCGACGCCTCCGACATCACCGACATGCGCACCGGCGCCATCACCGCGCTGGGCGCAAAACACCTGGCGCGCAAGGACTCCAAGGTGCTGGGCCACATCGGCGCACGCGGCACGTCTTACTGGAACGTCCGCCTGCTCGACTCGATCTACCACTTTGACGAAATCCGCGTTCACTCGCGCCGGCCCGACAGCCGCAATGCCTTTGCCGCGCGGCTTGAAAAAGACCTGGGCAAGAAAATCACGGTGACGCAAGACTGGGAGTCCTGCGTGCGCGGGGCCGACATCGTGGTGGAGGCTTCGCGGCTGGAAAAACCCGAGCCCCTGCTCAAGACCGAATGGATCAAGAAGGGCGCCTGCGTGATTCCCTACGGCACCATGAGCGCGGTGGAGCTGTCGCTCACCGACATCATGGACAAGATGGTGATGGACGACTGGGGCCAGGCCAAGGCCGGGCCTTTTGGCGCCCTGCGCGCCCATGTGGACAGCGGCAAGCTGTCGGAAAAAACCCTGCATGCCGAACTGGGGCAAATCGTTGCGGGCCTCAAACCCGGCCGCCAGAGCGATGAGGAGACCAATCTCTTCTGGCACCGCGGCCTGTCGCTGTCGGACATCGCCCTCGGCGCGTTCATGCTGGAAAAGGCCAAGCGGATGAACCTCGGGCAACAGCTGCGCTTTCGCTGAATTCCAAAGCGCCCACAACATCCACAACACCGGCATCCCAACATACCGTCACGCCGCCACGCCGCCATGAACGCCATCAGCACATCACCCGTCGCCTCCCTGCCGGTGGCCAACGCCCGCATGTACTCGGCGACCCCATCGGTCAAGGCCGACTGGAAGCAGCTGCTGGACTGGGTGCTGGCCCGCGCCGGTCTGCCGTGGGACGTGATCGACTACGACGCGCCGGCGCCCCTGTCGGCGCTGTGGGCGCGCGATGACCTGGGCCTGGCCATGATGTGCGGCCTGCCCTTTGCGCAACGCGCAGTCCGGCCCATCCTGGTCGCGGCACCGCTGCCGTCACCGGCCCGTTACGGCGGCCGGCCGGTGTATTTCACCGACATCGTGGTGCGCACCGGCGCGCCTTACCGGACGCTCGAAGACACCTTCGGCGGCGTGGTGGGCTACACGCTGGCCGATTCGATGTCGGGCGGCGTGGCCCCGCGCCACTACCTGGAGCGCTACCGCACGGCCGGCCGGCCGCGGCTTTACCGCCAGGCGGTTGGCGAGCTGATTCACGCCCGCGGCGTGATCGAGGCGCT
This sequence comes from Polaromonas sp. JS666, assembly GCF_000013865.1. NCBI lineage: Bacteria > Pseudomonadati > Pseudomonadota > Betaproteobacteria > Burkholderiales > Comamonadaceae > Polaromonas > Polaromonas sp. JS666. The sequence goes on along the minus strand of NC_007948.1, from coordinate 1,204,536 downwards.
GGCCGAAGGCCGCATCGATGTGGGCCCGCTGGACAGCTACTACCACGATCTGCTGCGGCAGCGGGAGCCGGACTTTGCCGCCCAGGTGCGCACGGTGGCGAGCACCCCGGCACTGCCGATTCCTCCGCTGGTCGCAACCGCGGCCCTGACCGCAGGCGAACTCGCGCGGCTGCGCGCGGCCCTGCTGGCAACAGCCACGGCGCCGGAACTGGCACCGCTCATGCAGGGCCTGCTGCTGGCGGGCTTTGCGGTGCCCGACCCCGCCGATTACCAGCCCCTGGCAGTCATGGCCGCTGCGGCCGCCATCCCTTTCGAGGAGCTCTGATGCGCCGCTTTCGCTTTCTCTTCTTTCTGGTCATCCCGCTGGTGACGGCGGCATCCTTCGGCGTGCTGGCGCAAACCTATCCGTCCCGGCCGCTGCATGTGATCGTGCCCTTTCCACCCGGCGGACCGACTGACGTGCTGGGCCGCATACTGGCCCAGGGCCTGTCCGAAGCCCTCGGCCAGCCGGCCGTGGTCGACAACAGGGTAGGCGCGGCCGGCAACATCGGCATCGAGCAGGCGGCCAAGGCCCCGCCGGACGGCCACACCCTGGCGATCGTGCCCCTGGGCAATATCGCCGTCAACCCCACGCTGTTTCCCAGCCTGCCGTACAAGGCCTCGGACCTCGCGCCGGTCTCCATGCTGGCCACGGTGGACAACGTGCTGGTGGTGAATGCGGCGGTGCCGGCACGCTCGCTCCGGGAGCTGCTGGCCCTGGCCGCACAGAAGCCGGATGCGCTCTCCTTCGCCTCGCCCGGCGCCGGCAGCCAGGCGCACCTGGCGGGCGAGTTGCTCGCGCTGCAGAGTAACGTGCAGCTGCTCCATGTGCCTTACAAGGGGATCGGGCCGGCGCTCAACGACCTGCTCGGCGGCCAGGTGTCGATGATGTTCGCGCAGATGTCCTCGGTGCTGCCCCACATCCAGAGCGGCAAACTGCGCGCGCTGGGGGTGGCGAGCCTCAAACGCTCGCCAGTCATGCCTGAAGTCCCGACCCTTGCCGAGCAGGGCCTGGCCCGCTTCGAGGCCGTGTCCTGGTATGCGCTGATGGTGCCCGCCGGCACGCCGCGCCCGGTGATTGACCGCCTCAACGCGGAAACCGCGCGCCTCCTCGCCCGTCCCGAACTGAGAGACAAGCTGGCCGCGCTGGGCATGACGCCGGGTGCCGGCAAACCGTCAGACCTCGCCGCCACGATTCAGGCCGACACCATGCGCTGGGCTGAAGTGATCCGGCAAAAGAACATCAAACCCGAATGAGGTAATACCGTAATACCCACGCTTCCCGCTGTCACTGCTTGCCAACGAGTCACCATGAACATCCAGCCAGGCTTCTTAACCTTGACGCAACTGCGCCAGATCCACGCAGGCAGCGAGCCGCTGACGATAGATCCGTCAGCCACCGCAGGCATTCGTGCCAGCGCCCAGCTCGTCCAGCAGGCCGCGCAGGGCGGCGCCGCCGTCTATGGCGTGAACACCGGTTTCGGCAAGCTGGCCAACCAGCGCATCGCCCAAACCGACTTGAATACCCTGCAGCTCAACCTGTTGCGCTCGCATGCCGTCGGTGTGGGCGAGCCCATGCCGGAGCGGGTGGTACGGCTGGTCCTGCTGCTCAAGGCCGCCAGCCTGGCGCGCGGCTTTTCGGGCGTGCGTGAATGTGTCATCGACCTGCTGCTGGCCCTGTACAACCACGGCTTGACGCCGGTGATTCCCTGCCAGGGATCGGTCGGCGCCTCCGGCGACCTCGCGCCGCTGGCGCATTTGTGCCTCCCATTGATTGGCGAAGGCGAGGTGTTTTATCGCGGCGAGCGCCTGCCCGCCGCAGCCGCGCTGCAACAGGCCCCCCTGGCCCCGATACAGTTGTCGGCCAAGGAGGGGCTGGCCCTGATCAATGGCACGCAGGTCTCCACCGCACTGGCGCTTGATGCCCTGCTGGCGACCGAGCGCCTGTTCGAAGCCGCCGTGATTTCCGGGGCGGTCACGCTCGACGCCGCACGCGGCAGCGACGGCCCGTTTGATCCCCGCATTCACGCCGTGCGCGGCCAGCCCGGGCAGATCGCCTGTGCCGCTGCCTACCGCGCGCTGATGGTCGGCAGCGAGATCCGCCGCTCCCACCTGGAGGGCGACGACCGGGTGCAGGATCCGTACTGCCTGCGCTGCCAGCCGCAGGTCATGGGCGCCTGCCTGGATCAGATGCGCTATGCCTCGCAGGTGTTGATGCGTGAAGCCAATGCCGTCACCGACAACCCGCTGGTGTTCGCCTCCACCCAGGAAGTTGCCGTGCAAGCGGGGGCCGTGGAACCGGCTTTGCCGGGCCACAGGAGCCGCCCCCTTGAGGGGGAGGTGGCCACAGGCCACGTCGGGGGGGAGCTTTTGTCAGGCGGCAATTTTCATGCGGAACCGGTGGCGCTGGCTGCCGATGCGCTGGCCGTGGTCATTGCGGAAATCGGCGCCATCACCGAGCGGCGCATTGCCATGCTGGTCGATACGGTGGTGTCTCGCCTGCCGGCCTTTCTCACGCCCGAGCCCGGGCTGAATTCGGGTTTCATGATCGTGCACGTGACGGCCGCCGCGCTGGCGTCAGAAAACAAGTCGCTGGCCCATCCGGCCAGTGTGGACAGCCTGCCCACCTCGGCCAACCAGGAAGACCACGTGAGCATGGCGACCTTTGCGGCCCGCCGGCTTCAGCCCATGCTGCGCAACACGGAGTACATCGTGGCCATTGAACTGCTGACGGCGGCCCAGGGGATCGAATTTCTGCGGCCGCTGAAAAGCGCTTCTGTATTGGAAGGTGTGCTGCAACTGGTGCGTTCGGTATCGCCAGCCATGATGCGCGACCGCAGCCTGGCGCCTGACATCGGTGCGGTGCATCAATTGGTGGCGCAGGGGCGTATCGGCCTGGCGGGGGAGGCGCAAATTACCGAGCTGACCGCCTTGCGGCTGGTGTAAAGCCGCGGACCTCATCCGGCAGGCAGCCCCGCAGCTACAGGCCCAGCCGCAGCGTCACAATGGCGGCCAGAACCAGCGAGGCGATGAAAACCGTCTCGCCCACCAGCATGGCAACCGGTTGCCAGCCGAGTTTGAGCAGGTCTTCAAAGCTGGTCTTGATGCCCGCCGCCGCAATGGCCGTGACCAGCAGCCAGCGCGAGGTGCTGCTCGCCAGCTGCGTCATATCGGGTGTGAATGTGCCGATGCTGGCCAGCAGCACCAGCACAATGAAGGCGAGCAGGAAGCCCGGAACCAGCGGCACTTCATCATCGGTCGCCTTGGTATCCGGATGGTTTCGGTAGCTGATGGCGACGAACACCACAATGGGCATCAGCAGCATGACGCGAAACAGCTTCACCACGGTGGCGGTGTCGCCCACTGCGGGGCCCAGCATCATGCCGGCAGCCACCACCTGCGCCACATCATGGATGGTGCCACCCAGGAAAATACCCGCCTGCTCAGGGGGAAGGCCGATGGCCTTGAGCGCGAAGGGGTAGATCACCATGCTCAGGGTGGACAACACCGTTACGCCCACCACCGCCAGCAGCGTGAAGCGTTCGTTCTCCCTGGTTTGCGGCAGGACGGACGACAGGGCCAGCACCGCCGATGCCCCGCAGATGGCCACGGCGCCGCCGGAGAGCAGGCCCTCCTCACGGGGACGTTTCAACCACCGGGCCAGCAGCAATCCAAAAAGAATCGTCAGCGCCACCCCCACCGCGATGACCACCGCGGATTCGAGGCCAAGCCTGGCAACCTGGGTCAAGGTGATGCGCACGCCGAGCAATGCCACGCCGATGCGCAGCAGGCTTCGGCCACAAAAGTCAACGCCGGGCCTGACGCGGGGATTGCTGCACAGAAAATGAAATGCCAGACCGATCAGCAAGGCGTACAGCAGTTGCGGCCCGCCGTAATGCTCCGACAAAAAAGTGGCCGCCAGGGCGATGACCACGCACACCAGGGTGCCAGGCAGTCGAAGGGTGAGAGAGGAGAAAAGCGAAGACGGTGAGGAAAAAGGCACTTGCTGGAGTCCGTTTTGAGGTCTGGCATGTCTGCGAAAAAACGGCTGTTGCAGAGTGATTTTTCGTCTTGCACGGGCAATTTCCGTATGCTACTATTATTCGCTTGTATATACAAGTTGACGTACCCGAGGGGGTGACTTCCAGGGACGCAGCAGCGCCGGAATCCCCTGCAAAAATCCGGAAAAACAGTTAATGTCCGCTATCGCTGTCGCAATACCTGCTGCAATCCCTGTCGCCATCCTCAAACGGAGATCATCATGAAGATTCGTAAATTTCTGGCCTTGTGGGCATTGGCCTTCGCCACCGTGGTGCCCCTCGCTTCGCAGGCCCAGCAAGTGGTCCGCGTGGGCTCCAAAAATTTCACCGAGCAGTTTGTGCTCGCAGAAATTTACGCCCAGGCCCTGGAAGCCGCAGGCATCAAGACCGAGAAAAAGCTCAATCTGGGTGGCACGCTGATTGCGCAAAAAGCCATGGAAGAAAAACAGATCGATTTCTACCCCGAGTACACCGGCACCATGCTGCTTGCCGTGCTGAAGCAGGAGCCCATGACGGATCCCAAGGCCGTCTATGACAAGGTGAAAGAGGCCTACGCCAAGATGGGCTTTGCCGTGCTGAACCAGTCCAACCTCAACAACGGGTATGTGATGGTCGTCCGTCCGGAGACCGCGCAGAAGTACAAGCTGGAAACCCTCTCGGATCTGGCGAAGGCTGCCAAGAACCTGAAGATCGGCGCCGGCCCTGAATTTCGCGATCGCAAGGACGGGCTGCCTGGCCTGAAAGCCAAATACGACATGGTGTTCGGGGAAGACCTGCAGATGGCCATTGGCCTGCGCTACCAGGCGCTCAAGAACGATCAGATCCAGGTGGTGAACGGCTACTCCACGGACGGCATGATCAGCGCCATGAAACTGAAGCGGCTGCGCGACGACAAAAACCTGTGGCCCCCGTATTTCGTGGTGCCCGTCATTCGCCGCGAAGTCCTTGATGCAAACCCCAAAGTTGGTGATGTCCTGAACCGGGTCAGCGCCCTGCTCGACGAAACCACGATGGCCCAGATGAACTACCAGGTCGATGGCGAAAAGCTGGAACCCAAAGACGTGGCACGCGACTTCCTCAAAGCCAAGGGGCTGGTCAAGTAAGCCCCGCAGGTCACAAGCGCATCAGCCAACGGGAACTGACAGCCCATGACGATTGAAGTCGGCGAAACATGGGTGGGCATAGCCGATCTGGTGCGCGTCGCCCGCCAGGGTGAAGCCGTCGCGCTGGCACCCGGTGCCCGTGCGCGGGTTGCCGCGGCGCGCGATGTGGTAGTCCGCCTGGCGGCGTCCGGCGCGCCTGTTTATGGCCTCAATTCCGCGCTGGGTGCCAACACGGGCGCACTGCTGGCGGAAGATGATCTGGAAGACTATCAGCGCCGGGCCGTGCGTGCCCGCGCGGTGGCGGTCGGACCGGCTTATGAGCAGTCCAGTGTTCGCGCCATGCAATTTGCCCGCATCGCCGGCCTGGCGCGCGGTGGCTCCGGCGTGTCACCCGGCGTGCTGGATGCCTGTATCGCGCTGCTGAACCACCGGGTGCACCCGGTGGTGCCACGCTTCGGCTCCATTGGTGTGGCCGACCTGCCCCAGTTGTCGCATTTGGCCTTGCCCCTGTTCGGCGAAGGCGAGGCCGAATTTGGCGGCGAGGTGCTCAAGGGCGGCGTTGCCCTGGAGCGCGCCGGGCTGCAGCCCGTCAAGCTCGGCGCCAAGGACGGCCTGGCGCTGATCAGCTCCAACGCCGCCACCACCGCGCGTGCCGCACTGGTGCTGCATGACGCCACGGCCGCACTGGACGCCTGGCTGGCCGCGGTGGCGCTGGGATTCGAGGGCTTTCGCGCCAACTTGTCCCCGCTCCATCCCAGCGCGGTCATGGCCAGGCCCGCGACCGGCCAGGTGGAAGTTGCCAGCCAGCTGCGCGCGCTCCTGAAGGGCAGCGCACTGCTCGCGCCGGGTGCCGCCCGCCGCGTTCAGGACCCGGTCTCGCTGCGTGTCGTGGCCCAGGTGCATGGCGCTGCCCGGGGCATGATAGCCCTGGCCCGGGAGCAGGTCGAAATGGAACTCAACAGCGCCGCCGACAGCCCGCTGGTGCTGGCAGACGACGGCATCATGCTGTCCAACGGAAACTTTCACGTGCCGGCCCTGGCGCTCGCGCTGGACGCCTGCGCGATTGCGCTGGCACAGGCCGCCAGCATGTCTGTGGCCCGCTGCCAGCGCTTCATGTCACCCGCGCTCACCGGCCTGCCCCTGCAGCTGACACGCCACGGGCCAGCCCATTCCGGCTTTGCCACGGTGCAAAAAACCCTGACCGCCCTGTGGGCCGAGATACGGTTGCGCGCCAACCCCGGCTCGCTCGATTACCTGCCGGTCTCCGAAGGGCTGGAGGATCATGCGTGCATGGCGCTGGGCGTTGCCGAAAAACTGGGTGAACTGCTGGAGCGCGTCCGCTACCTCATCGCCATTGAACTTCTGATCGCCGCCCAGGCCGTGGACCTGCGTGAAACCGATCAGGCCACCATGGGTGAAGGCGCGCGCGCGACCTATCTGCAACTGCGCGACCTGGTCGCCATGCTGGACGAAGACCGCCCGCTGGGCCCGGACATTGACCGGGTCCAACGCGCTGTAGCCTCGGGCTTGTTCAGTTCATGGGCCGTCAGTCCAGGGGCCGCGTGACACCGTTATGAAATGGTTCCTGCGCAACTGGACTGACATTGTGTATGCCCTGTGGGAACACATTGCCATCTCCCTGACGGCGCTCACGATTGCATTCGCCCTGTCGCTGGTCATTGGCCTCGTGGCCGCCCGGCGAGAACGGCTGTACGGCGCCGTGATGACAGTCTCCGGGATTTTGTACACCATTCCGACACTGGCCTTTCTCGCTTTCCTGATTCCGCTCGTCGGGCTGGGCCGGACCAACGCCATCATCACCATGGTGGCGTTCTCGCTCATGATCCTGATCCGCAGTGTGGCGACGGGCATTCGGGAGGTTCCGGCAGACGTGATCGATGCCGCCCGTGGCATGGGCATGAGCGCGGCCCAGATCATGCGGCGCATCGAGTTGCCGCTGGCGTTGCCGGTGATCGTGGCGGGCCTGCGTGTGTCAGCCGTGACGGTCATCAGCGTGACCGTCGTCGCGGCCTACGTCAACGCGGGCGGGCTGGGCACGCTGATCTTCAACGGCATTGCCAGCGACCACCCCGCAAAAATATGGGCAGGCGCCTTGACCGCGTGCGCCCTGGCGGTCAGCGTCGACCTGCTGCTTGCACTGCTCGAGCGGCAGCTCAAACGCCGGCGCGCGGCCTGAACCCCCAGGAAAAAAATGCTGGCCGACACCTGGAACTTCCTGGCGACCCATCCGACCCAGTTCTATCGGGCCCTGGGCGTGCACATTGCCCTGTCAGGGTCAGCGCTGTTTTTGGCCGCGCTGATCAGCATACCTGCCGGTATTGCCGTGGCGCGGCGTGGCGGCCTGGCGCTGGCCGTGGTCAACGCGGCGAATGTCGGACGCACCTTGCCGTCGCTGGCCGTGCTCGCGCTGGTCATGCCGCTTCTGGGGACCGGCTTTGCGCCTGCGCTGTTCGCCCTGACGCTGATCGCGCTGCCGCCCATCGTGACCCACACCATCGTCGGCATGCGTGGCGTGGACGCCGATGCCGTCGACGCGGCGGTTGGCATGGGCATGACGCGGACCCTGCTGTTGCGGCAGGTCGAACTGCCGATGGCCCTGCCGGTCATCTTTGCGGGCCTGCGCACTGGCGCGGTGCAGGTGATTTCCGGGGCGGTGCTGGCGGCCTTTATTGGCGGCGGCGGGCTTGGCGACTTCATCACCGCGGGCATTGCCATGATGGCCATCCCCCAACTGCTGGTGGGCGCCATCCCGGTGACCCTGCTGGCGCTGGGCACTGATTTTCTTTTTGGCGCCTTGCAGCGCCGCATGACCCCTCAGGGCCTTCGCGCATGATCACACTCGACCGCCTCACCAAGAGCTTCGGAACCAGCGGCCAGACGGCCGTCGACGGACTGTCGCTCACCATCAATGCGGGCGAAATCTGCGTGCTGATCGGCCCCTCGGGGTGCGGCAAGACCACCACGATGCGCATGATCAACCGCATGGTGGAACCCGATTCGGGGCGGATTGAAGTCGACGGACAGGATGTGACCCGGATAGACGCGGTAGAGTTGCGCCGCTCGATCGGCTATGTGATCCAGCAGGTGGGGCTCTTTCCCCACATGACCATCGGCGAGAACGTGGCGACCGTGCCGAAAATGCTGGGCTGGGACGCGCCGCGCATAGCCCTGCGCGTGGATGAGCTGCTGGCGCTCGTTCACATGGAACCCAGCCTGTACCGCGACCGTTTTCCGCGGGAGCTCTCGGGTGGCCAAAAGCAGCGTGTGGGCGTGGCGCGGGCGCTTGCCGCGGACCCGCCGGTGATGCTGATGGACGAGCCTTTCGGAGCCATCGACCCCATCACCCGCGCGAGCCTGCAGGACGAGTTCCTGCGCATCCTGCGCGAACTCGGGAAGACCATTGTCTTTGTCACGCACGACATCGACGAAGCCATCAAAATGGCCACGCGCATCGCCATCCTGCGCGCCGGAAAAGTCGTTCAATACGACACGCCGGAACGCATCCTGGCGCATCCTGCGGATTCGTTTGTAGAGGCTTTTGTTGGTGAAGACCGGTCGCTCAAAAGACTGTCACTGCTGACAACCGGGCTGTGCACCGATGCAGGTACACCTGCCAGCAGCGCACCGCGTGTATCGGCCGGCACACCACTGCGCGATGCCCTGTCTGCGATGCTGGACGCCGGCGCCGCTGAGGCGGCGGTTGTCAACGCGAGCGGCGATGTCGTGGGCCGCGTGACACTGGATGCCATTCGCACGGCGGCGCGTGTGCAGGTCGCTAAAACATAGGCACTGAAACCGGGGCCCTCGCCCTCGGTTCGCAGGTTTCCGTGGAAAGCCTGACAAATTAAAAAATCCCGTCAGGCTCACGCATGACGGGATATTCTCTTCAGCCGGGGGGCGAACCCTGCATCTGTCCTGCCGCGGCATCTTGACCCATTACTTCATGCCGTATTTGCTCTTGGCGTCACTCTGGCAGGTGTCTTTGGCAGCGCCAGCCAGGTTGTCGCAGCGCTCCTTGGCCGCCTTGTAGTCCGCTTCACGTTTTTCTTCAGCGGCGTCCTTTTTCACATCAACCATTTTTTCGGTTTTATTTTTGCTGGTATCGGCTGCAGCCTTCATCACCTTGGCATCTTCTTTGGCCTTCGTGTGGGCTGCCTTGGCGTCCTTCACGCAGACGTCCTTGGCATTACCCTTCAGGTCGTCGCATTTCTCCTTGGCGGTGTCGTAGGTGGCATCCGCTTTGGCGAGCGTCACTTTCTCGTCATTCCGCGGACTGGGCTTGTACTGCGCTTCCAGTTCTGCCTTGGCCACTTTTTCAGCGCCCTTGGCTTCGGCCACGCAAATGTCCTTGGCGTTGGCTTTCATGACGTTGCAGTTTTGCCAACTCGCCTTGTAATCGGCCGAGATCCGGTCTTTCTGTGTTTTGTATTCCTCTTTGGTCATGGCCACAGCGTTGCCGGCAAAAGCACAGGACATCACCACAGTGAGCATTAGCAATTTGGTTTTCATGATGATTCCTTTGATAAGTTTTAATCATTGATCAGATGGAAATCAGCCATTCATGACGACTCGATAACGTTCGACTCAGTAGCGTTCAAAGAAGTTGGTGGGGTTGCGCTCATGCCACGCCTTGAACTGCTCTTCAGCCTCTTCCTTGCTGAGGCCGTGACGCTCCTGAATCCTGCCCAGCAGCTGGTCGCGCTTGCCGGCAATCACATCAAGGTCGTCATCGGTGAGCTTGCCCCATTGCTCCTTGATCTTGCCCTTCAACTGAAGCCAGTTGCCTTCTAGCTGGTCCTGGTTCATGGTTTTCTCCTGAGAATGTTGACGAATCCGCTTGAGGGCCGCGCAGTAATGAACCACGGTGAGCACGTTGCGGGTGAATAAACCTTACTCCTTCGCCAGCGGACGGGCCGTAGTCCCCCGCATTTGCTGCGCGTAGGCTCATACTTACAGGCTCCCGCAGCGCCGCACCTGTGCCCCGGCAATTCCATAAATCCCGGAATGACTGGCGATACAACTAGTTGCATAGCTAACCATTAAATGCTAAGCTGTGCCGCATGTTCGATCACTGCCTTTATTTCAATACCACCGCCCTGGCACGCCTGGTCGACAAGGAATGGACACGGGCCTTCAAGCCATTCGGTGTGACACCCTCCCAAGGCTTCATGTTGCGGCTGGTGCTCAAGAACCCGGGCATGTTGCAACACGAGATTGCCGATGAGCTGACCATTTCACGACCCACCGCCACGCGCCTGCTGGACGGGCTGCAGGCGCTCAAGCTGATTGAGCGCAGGGGCACGCAGGCCGATGGGCGGCACTGGGTCATTTACCCCACGGACCGGGCCGAAGCGCTCCATGCGGGTATCAACAAGGCCAGTGGCGAAGTCACCCGCCGCATTCAACAACAAATAGGAAAGGAAAATTTCGAGGAGACTGTCGCCCGGGTCAGAAGCGTGTCTTCCGCCTTGAAATAGCGCGTTCACTGCCCCGTTTTTTTTAATGTTTTAGTTGCATAGCTAACCATATGGAGTTCTTCAAATGCCCATCCTGAATGTCAAGATCAGTCAGCCCGCCAGTACCGCCCTCACCCATGCGGTCTCGGAAACCCTGCTGGAGCTGACCACCAGAATCCTGCGAAAAAAGCGCGAACTGACCGCCATCGCGATTGACTACGTCCCGCCCGAGCACTGGATCGTCGGGGGCCGCTCGCTGGCCGAGCAGGGGAAAAACAGCTTTTACTTCGACATCAAGGTGGTGGACGGCACGAACACCAAGGATGAAAAAGCCCAATACATCGCCGAAGCGTTTGCCGCACTCGGCCAGCTGCTCGGCAATGTGCATGAAGAAAGCTACATCCACGTGCAGGATGTGCGGGCGCAAGCCTACGGTTTTGGCGGCCTGACCCAGGAATACCGCTACATCAAGGCCCAACCCTGAGCCGAAACCGGCCGGCCGCCGGCCTACCTTGAGCGCAGGGTGCGGCTCAGCAAGGCCACCGGCAGCAGCCCCACCAGCACCAGTGCCAGCGCCGGCAAGGCGGCTTCCCCAAGCCGCTCGTCCCGTGCCAGCTGGTAGGTCACGACGGCCAGCGTGTCGCTGTTGAAAGGGCGCAGCACCAGCGTGGCGGGCAGCTCCTTCATGACATCGACGAACACCAGCAAGCCGGCAGCCGCCACGGAGCGCTTGAGCAGCGGCCAGTGCACGCGCGCAAGAATGCCGGTGCCGGTCGTACCCAGCATGCGCGCGCTGTCATCAAAGCTGGCGGGAATGCGTGAATAGCCGCTTTGCATGGTCTGCAGCGCGACCGCAGTGAAGCGAACCAGGTAGGCCCAAACGACGCCGAGCACCGTGGCCGTGACCCAGTAGCCCGCAGCGGTTTGGGGCGCTGCCGCCTGCAGCCAGCCCACGGGCAACAGCAGGCCGACCACAATCACCGCACCCGGAACGGCATAGCCCAGGCCGGCCAGGTGAACAGCCGAGCGGGTAAGCACATGCGGCTGGCGACGCACGGCGAACGCCAGGCCGACAGCCAGCGCGGTGGCCAGCAGCGCGCTCAGGCCGGCCAGCCAGACACTGTTCAGCGTCCAGCCCAGGAATTTGTCCCACAGCAGGCTGTCCCAGCCCAGAACCAGCGGGCGCAGCATGAAAAGCACGGGCAAGAGAAAGCCCAGCGCGATGGGCAGGGCGCAGACCAGCCACGCGAGGACAGCGCGGCTGCCCCGCAGCCGCACGGGTGCGGCGTCCTGGGCACCCGCACGCGCACCCCGGCCTGCGGCAAAACGCATGCGCTTTTGCGCGCTGTGTTCAATTCGCAGCAGCATGGCCACAAGCACCAGCAGCACCGTGGCCAATTGCGCCGCCGCAATCCGGTTGTCCATCGACAGCCAGGCCTTGTAAATGCCGGCGGTGAAGGTCTGGATGCCGAAATAGCTGGACACGCCAAAATCAGCCAGTGTTTCCATCAAAGCCAGCGCCACCCCGGCCGCCACGGCGGGACGCGCCAAAGGCAGGGCCACACCGCGGATACGGCGGGAAAGCGGCGCACCGAGCAGGCGGGCCGCTTCCATCAGGTGCACGGCCCGCTCTGACAAAGCGGTACGGGCCAGCAAATACACGTAGGGATACAACGCGACTGTGAATACCAGCACGGCGCCACCCAGGCTGCGCACCTCAGGCAGCAGGCGGCCCTGAAGGCCAAAGGCGGCACGCAGCCAGGTCTGCAGCGGGCCCGCGTATTGCAGGAAGTCGGTGTAGGCATAGGCGACGACGTAGGCCGGCATGGCCAGCGGAAGCAGCAGGGCCCACTCAAAAACGCGCCGGCCGGGAAATTCGAACAGCGTGACGGCGCTGGCGGTGGCCATGCCCACCCCCGCGACACCGAAGGCCACACACAGGCACAGCAGCACCGAGGTGCCGGTGTAGGCAGGCAAGACCGTTTGCAGCATCTGGACCAGGATGGACCTGGCTTCGTCGTTGAACTGCAGCCAGGAAAAAGCCACGGCCAGCACCGGCAGGGTCAGCAGGCTGACCAGCGCAAAAAGAAGCGCGGAGGGTAGGAAACGGCGGAGCATGTAGACCCGAAAAAAGGCCTCTGCCGGAACGGGCTGTGCCCAAACCAGCATGCGCCATGGTTTTTTGCAGTCAGTCACTGCAAATGAGAATTGTAAGCATCTACAATCAAACCATGTTCTTGGATGTCTCCCAGTTGGGTGTGCACTACGCGGGCCGCTCAAAACCGGCTGTCGACAGCGTGACCTTTGGCCTGCGGGCCGGCGAAATCGGGGTGTTGATCGGACCCTCCGGTTGCGGAAAAACCACCCTGCTGCGTGCGGTGGCCGGTCTGGAACGCGCGCAGGCGGGCACCATCAAGCTGGCACAGCAAATCGTCAGCAGCCCTGATACCCATGTGCCTGCGGAGTCGCGCCGCATCGGCATGGTGTTTCAGGATTACGCGCTGTTTCCGCACCTGAACGCGGCCCACAACGTGGCTTTCGGCCTGACCCATCTCCCCGCTGCCAAGCGCGAGCAGCGCGTCAATGCGGTGCTGGAGCTGGTGGGCCTGGGCAATGTGCACAAGCGTTTCCCGCATGAACTCTCCGGGGGGCAGCAGCAGCGCGTGGCCCTGGCGCGGGCGCTGGCCCCGGAGCCGCGCCTGCTGCTGCTGGACGAACCCTTTTCCAACCTGGACGTGGACCTGCGCGAGCGCCTCGCACATGAGGTGCGCGGCATCCTGAAGGCGGCGGGTGCAACGGCCCTGTTTGTCACCCATGACCAGCTGGAGGCATTTGCCATCGGTGACCGCATTGGCGTGATGCATGAGGGGCATCTGCACCAGTGGGAAGACGCCTATGCCTTGTATCACCGGCCGGCCACCCGCTTTGTCGCCGACTTCATTGGCCACGGGGTCTTTGCGCAAGCGCACATTGAACAGCGTGGCGGCGAGGTGGTGGTGCACACCGCGCTCGGCGACCTGACAGACATCCGCGAATGCCCCCTGCCCGAGGCCTATCCCGATGGCTTGTGTGATGTACTGCTGCGCGCCGACGATATCGTGCATGACGACAACGCGCCGGTCAAAGCGCAGATTCTTCGCAAGGCTTTTCGCGGGTCGGAATTTTTGTACACGTTACGGCTTTTGACGGGCGAGACGGTGGTGGCCCATGTTCCCTCACACCATGACCATGCGCTGGGCGAGTGGATTGGCATTCGCGCCGAGGTCGATCATGTGGTGACCTTTGAGCGGGAGGCTGTGGCGGTAACGGGCGCCTCCGCTACCCCCCTGACCTCCACCACCGACCCCCTGCCCTCCACCAGCACTGCCGGGCCTTTGCAGCGCCCCCCGCACGCTACACCCGTCTGAGGCGCTCAATATCCTCGCGCAGGGCCTGGGCCCACAGGCGCCGGGTCTGCCCCTCGGCGCCCTGAGCCACCCCAAAAGTCACCACAGCCCTCAGCCCCGGTGCCGTCAGGGTTCGCCAGATCGATCCGATCAGGGTTTCATCGCCCACATAACTGGGTGCCAGACTCGTCGCACCCGTTGCCGGATCGACAAATTTGAGCGCCACCGGCTGCACCGGCACAGACGCCTCGATGGCGGCCTGGATCAGGTTGGCGTGAAAGGGCATGAGCGTGATGCCGTCCCCGGTAGTGCCTTCCGGAAACACCGCAAGGATGTCCCCCGCACGCAGGCGTTCCGCCATTTGCGCCACCACCCGGTGCGCATCGCGGCGCGACTCACGCTCAAGATACAGCGTGCCGGCCCCATCGGCCAGCGTGCTGACAAAGGGCCAGCTCTTGACATCGGACTTGGAGACGAACCGGCAATGGCGTGATGCGTGCATCACCACAATATCCAGCCACGAAATGTGGTTGGCCACCAGCAGCACCGGCCCGGCCGCGGGCGGTGTGCCGTTCACCACCAGCTCGATGCCCACAATGCGAAGCAGCTCCCCCGCCCACACCTGCACGCGTGCTTCGCGATGGGCCTGGCTCAATCGCGGAAACAATAACTTGATTGTCAGGAAACCAACCACCGCGTGGGCCGTGGCTCGCAGCAGCTTCCAGCAAACGCCCAGCAGCTTCATGCAGTCCGGGACGTGTGCTTAACGCGAAGCTTCATAAGCCAGCTGCCCGCCGACCACCGTCCAGCGCACGCGCGCAGGGAGCTGATAGCCGGAAAAAGGCGTGTGCTTGCCCTGGCTGCGCAAGGCTTGCGGCTCAACCATCCACTCGCTGGCCGGGTCGAACACGCACAAATCCGCCATGCCCCCTTTGACCAGCCGGCCGGCGCTGGCCTGCAGCGTGCCCAGGGAGTTGCCAAGTACGCGCGCCGGCTCGCTGGTCAGCACCGCCAGAGCACGGGCCATGCCAGCCTGACTGTCAGCACCCCATTTGCAGGCCAGGCCCAGCAACAGTTCCAGGCCGGTCGCGCCGGCTTCGGCCTCGGCAAACGGCAGGGTTTTGGCATCCTCGTCGACCGGGTTGTGGTCGGACACCAGCGCGTCAATCGTGCCGTCTGCCAGGCCCTGGCGAATGGCGTCCCGGTCGCGCTGCTGGCGAAGGGGCGGATCCAGCCGCATGCGGCTGTCGAAGTAGCCGATATCGACATCGGTCAAATGCAGGCTGTTGATGCTGACGTCGCAGGTCACGTCCAGCCCTTCCGCCTTGGCCTTGCCCACCAGGGCCACCCCCGCGGCGCTGCTGATCCGGCACAGGTGCACCCGCGCGCCGGTGGCGCGCACCAACTCGAAAATCGTGTGGAGGGCGATTGTCTCGGCGGCCACCGATACACCGCTCAAACCCAGGCGGGTTGCCAGCGCGCCACTGGCTGCCACGCCCTGGCCCAGGTGCATTTCCTGCGGGCGCAGCCAGACGGTGTAGCCAAAGGTGGTCGCGTACTGCAGGGCGCGCATCAGCACCTGGGTGTTGGCCAGCGGCACTTCGGCCTGGCTGAACCCCACGCAGCCGGCTTCGGTCAGCTCCACCATTTCGGTCAACGCCTCGCCCTTAAGGGCCCGCGTCAGCGCGCCCAGCGGGAACACACGCGACTGGTGCAGCTTTTCGGCACGAAACTTGAGCATCTCCACCAGGCCAGGTTCATCCAGGACCGGGTCGGTATCCGGCGGGCAGACCAGACTCGTCACACCGCCTGCAACCGCCGCGGCCAGCTCGCTCTCCAGCATGCCTTCGTGTTCATAGCCGGGCTCGCGCAGCCGGGCCGACAGGTCGATCAGGCCGGGCGCCACGATACAGCCGGTGGCATCCAGGGTTTTGTTGGGGGAAAAATCGGCCGTCGTGTGGTTCAGCGAGACAATGCGCCCCGCCGCAATGGCCACATCACAGACTTCATCCAGCCCCGAAGCGGGGTCGATCACTCGGCCGTTTTTAATGAGAAGTTTCATTTTGTTTTTCCGAAAAAAGGCCGCTGTGCCGGGCCGCCCCAAGCTAGGCCAGCCCCCTTGGTGGGCAGAGCAGTACGCGAAGCGACAAGCGAGGGGGTCACGAACGAAGCGCCGGGCCGCCCCAAGCGAAGTTCAACCCCCTTGGGGGGCAGCGCAGTACACGAAGTGACAAGCGTGGGGGCCATATTCATGCTTCATTCCCTGCAACGATGCCCATGACAGCCATGCGCACGGCAATACCGAACGTGACCTGCGGCAGGATGACGCTCTGCGTGCCATCGACCACCGCCGAGTCAATTTCAACACCCCGGTTGATCGGCCCCGGGTGCATGACGATGGCATCGGGTTTGGCCAGTTGCAGCTTCTCGTTGGTCAGGCCGAAGCTCTTGAAGAACTCCTGGCTGCTGGGCAGCAAGGCGCCCGACATGCGTTCGTTTTGCAGCCTGAGCATGATGATCACGTCAGCGCCCTTGATACCCTCTTCCAGCGTGTTGCAGACGCGCACGCCCATCTGCGCCATGTCGGCGGGCACCAGCGTTTTGGGGCCCACCACGCGGACCTCGGGGCAACCCAGCGTGGTGAGCGCATGGATATCAGAGCGCGCCACGCGCGAATGCAGCACGTCGCCGACGATGGCCACCGTCAGGTTGCTGAAGTCCTTCTTGTAGTGGCGGATGGTGTACATGTCGAGCAGGCCCTGCGTCGGGTGGGCATGGCGGCCATCGCCGGCATTGATCACATGCACGTGCGGAGCGACATGCTGGGCGATCAGGTAGGGCGCACCGGATTCGCCGTGGCGCACCACAAACAGGTCGGCGGCCATGGCGCTCAGGTTGGCAATGGTGTCCAGCAGCGACTCGCCCTTGGAGGCCGACGAACGCGCGATATCGAGGTTGATCACGTCTGCCGACAGGCGCGTGGCGGCAATTTCAAAGGTGGTTCGGGTGCGGGTGGAGTTTTCAAAAAACAGGTTAAAAACGCTCTTACCGCGCAGCAGCGGCACTTTTTTGACCTCGCGGTTGTTCACGCTGACAAAGTTGGCGGCCGTGTCCAGAATCTGCGTCAGGATGGCCTTGGGCAAGCCCTCGATCGACAGCAGATGAATCAGTTCACCATTTTTATTGAGTTGTGGGTTTCGTCGGTACAACACGCTCTGGGCTCCTCTTGCGCTCTGGATTTTTGCTGGGGTTCTTCTCTGGCTTAGCGGTCCTGGACCTGAAAACTGAGCTGGCCGTTGTCCGCGCGCGCGAGCTCCAGCGTCTGCGAGGCCGGCAAGGCCACCCGCGCAATGGCCAGATCGGGTTGAACCGGCAGCTCGCGCCCGCCCCGATCGACCAGGACCACCAGCCTGACGCTGGCCGGCCGGCCATAGTCAAACAGCTCATTGAGCACCGCCCTGATCGTGCGGCCGGTGTAGAGCACATCGTCGACCACGATAAGGTGGGCGCCGTTGACATCGAATGGCAACAGGGTTTGGCCACTGGAGGCCAGGCCGCGTTGCGAAAAATCGTCGCGATGCATGGACGATGAAAGAATGCCGGCCTCCCCGGTCAGGCCGAGGTCTTTTTGCAGGCGCTGTGCCAGCCAGGCACCACCGGAGGCGACCCCCACCAGCCGGGGTGGCTGGGCATAGGCGGCCAGCTGCAGCCGCATGCCGCGCAGCAAATCGCCATACAGCGCCTCGGCATCCAGGGTCAGACTGCTCATGGAAGGCTCCTTAAAAACTGTTCGAGAATAATGCACGCCGATGCGGCATCGGCGTCCGCAGCGCCGCCGGCCAGGGCTTCTGTCGTGCTGTAGCGCTCGTCGACCTCAAACACCTTGAGACCAAACCGCGCCCGCAACTGGCGGGAGAATTTTTGCGCGCGCCGGGTATTTTCGTGGCTCGCGCCATCCGGATGAAATGGAATTCCGACGACGAGCGCATCGGGCTGCCATTCCCTGATCCGGAGTTCAATCGCCTTGAGGCGGGCATCGCCCGTGGCGGCGATGGTGGCTTGCGGTGTGGCGGTGCGGGTCAGCACATTGCCGGTCGCAACGCCGGTGCGTTGAAGACCGAAGTCGAAAGCCAGAAAGGTTTGGAGACCCGCAGTGAGATGAGGCACAGCCGCAAGGCTCATGCGTGGCCAGCATCGGGAGACAGCATCCAGCTCTGCAGACCCAGCAGCATCAGGGCCTTGTCGTAGCGCTGCTCTACCGGCGTGTCAAAAATCACCGCCACATCGGCGGGTACGGTCAGCCAGCTGTTGTCCGAGATTTCCGATTCCAGCTGGCCCTCGCCCCAGGCGGAATAACCGAGCGAGACAAACACCTTGCGCGGGCCGGCACCGGTCGACAGGGCTTCCAGCACATCCTTGGAGGTGGTCATTTCCAGCCCGCCGGGAATCGTCATGGTCGAGGCATACACCGACTCGCTGCCGGGCATCATGGATTCGTGGAGCACAAACCCCCGCTCGGTTTGCACCGGGCCACCCTGAAACACCGGCGCCTCCGTGAGGTCGTCGCGACGTAGCGGTAACTCAACCTTGTCAAACAGGTTCTTGAGGTTGATGTCGCTGGGCTTGTTGATGACCAGGCCCAATGCCCCGCGGTCGCTGTGTTCGCACATGTACACGACGCTTTTGGCAAAGGCTTCATCCTCCAGCCCGGGCATCGCGATCAGGAAATGATGCGTCAGGTTGATCAGTGCGGAATCCGTAGCCATGCCATGATTTTACGCGCACTCCAAGGGAAAACACCGAGGTGGCAGCAGGGCTGCGCGGAAAACCCGCGGGCAGACCCCGCCAGCCCTGTCAGCCCTGTTTCACTACCATCGGCTCCATGATAAAAAAATACCGGACCGGCCTGATGTGGTTCAGGCGGGATTTGCGCACTGAGGACAATGCAGCGCTTTACCATGCGCTGAAGTCGTGCCACCGGGTGTTTTGCCTGTTCATTTTTGACCGGGGCATCCTGGACGACCTGCCCCGGGCCGACCGGCGCGTGGAATTCATCCGGGAGTCGCTGGTCGACCTGAACGGGCAGCTGCAGGCGCTGGCCCGGCAGGGCGGCTGCGCCGCCGGCACCGCGCTGCTGGTGCGGCACGCCAGGCCCAGCGAAGCCATGGGAGCGCTGGCAGCAGGGCTTTGCATTGATGCGGTGTTCACCAACCACGACGACGAACCCCAGGCGCTGGCGCGCGACGCGGCCGTACAGGCGATGCTGGACGGCCAGGGGGTGGCTTTTCACAGCTTCAAGGACCATGTCATTTTTGAACGCCACGAAGTGCTGACGCTGGCGGGCAAGCCCTACACCGTGTTCACTCCCTACAAGAATGCCTGGCTGAAGAAAGTCGACGGTTTCTACCTCAAGCCCTATCCGGTTGCGCAGTATGCCGCTGCCCTGGCACCGCTACCAGCCGGAGAGCTGTCCGCGGTGCCGCCGCTGGAGGCGCTGGGATTTGAGAAAACGAACCTGTCGGCGCTGAAAATCCCGACCGGAAGCTA
Source organism: Polaromonas sp. JS666 (assembly GCF_000013865.1). Lineage (NCBI taxonomy): Bacteria > Pseudomonadati > Pseudomonadota > Betaproteobacteria > Burkholderiales > Comamonadaceae > Polaromonas > Polaromonas sp. JS666. The sequence continues at coordinate 1,184,944 of NC_007948.1, read as the reverse complement.
GGGAGGAATCTCGCTTTTTGAGGAGTTTCTGGGCCGCATGGATCTCTACAGGGACACGCGGGACTTTCCGGCCGTCAAAGGCCCAAGCCACCTGGGCGTGCACCTGCGTTTTGGCACTGTCTCGATCCGGAAAATGGCTTCAACGGCCTTGCAGCAGCAAAACAAGGAAAGCAAGGAAAGTGAAGGCGCCGCCGCCTGGCTGAGCGAATTGATATGGCGGGATTTTTATGCCCAGATTCTGAGCAACTTCCCCCATGCTGCAACGAGTGCGTTCAAGCCCGAATATGACGCCATTGCGTGGGAAAGCGGCGAGATGGCCACCACCCGCTTCCAGGCCTGGTGTGATGGCCGCACGGGCTATCCTCTCGTCGATGCGGCCATGGCGCAAATCAACCAGACGGGGCTACATGCACAACCGCCTGCGCATGGTGACCGCCAGCTTTCTGGTGAAAGACCTCGGCATAGACTGGCGCTGGGGCGAGCGCTACTTTGCCGAAAAGCTCAATGATTTTGACCTGTCAGCCAACAATGGGGGCTGGCAGTGGGCGGCCAGCACAGGTTGTGATGCACAACCCTATTTCCGCATCTTCAATCCGGTCAGCCAGAGCGAGAAATTTGATGCGGAAGGCAAGTTCATCCGCAAATACCTGCCGCCCCTGGAGAAACTCCCCGCCTCATGCCTGCACAGCCCCTGGCTGGCCAAACCGGTTGAACTGAGTGCTGCGGGCGTATCGTTGGGTCAAAACTACCCGATGCCCATCGTCCAGCATGATGAAGCGCGGGCACTGACGCTGCAGCGCTACGCGGTGGTTAAAAAATCCTGACGCTGAATTGCTCGACCGGACAGACTGGCTGGATTTACTTTATTTTTGATAGCATCCCACGCCCTTCCGGCATGGGAAATACCGCCTCTTTATGCAGACGCCGGGATGTCTGCTGCGCAGTAATGGCGCACCAGGCTCATCAACTCTTCTTCCGAATAAGGTTTGCCCAGGTAGTGGTCCACCCCCAGCTCCTTGGCATGCTCCCGATGCTTCTCGGCAATCCGTGAAGTGATCATGATGATGGGCAGGCTGTTGAGGCGGACATCCCCGCGGATGTTGCGCGCCAGGTCAAACCCATCCATGCGTGGCATCTCAATATCCGACAGGACCACCGCAGGCCGCTCTTCCTGCAACCGTTCGAGGGCCTGCAGGCCGTCGGCCGCCATGGCCACCCGGTAGCCTTCGCGCTGCAACAGGCGCTGCGTGACGCGCCGCACGGTAATCGAGTCATCAACCACCAGGATCAGGGGAATTTGCGGCGCGGCAGGCAGCAGTGCAGCCGCCTTGTCGGCACCATTGCCCAGCTCCTCAAGCATGTGTGGCTCCGCCCGGTCCGTGCTCCAGGCTCGCGCCTGCTGGCCATACACAGAAGCCAGCGCCACCGGGTTATAGATCAGCACGACGGCTCCCGAAGCGAGCACAGACATGCCAGCCAAACCCGGCAGGCGTGACAACTGCGGCCCCAGGTTTTTCACCACGACCTCCCGGTTGCCCAGCACTTCATCGACATGCAAGGCCATGCGCTGGGCCGCACTTCGGAAAATGACCACCGGTGTAGTCTTGCCCTGGGTCTCGCTGCTGTGGGGCGAGGCTTGCAGCAATGCGCCCGACCAGAAGAAAGGAACGGCCTCGCCAGCGACCTCCAGCGTGCCGCTGTTATACGCCTGCTGCAATTCCTTGGCCGAAGCGCGGCGCACGGTCTCCACCACATTCGCGGGCACCCCCACCGCCTGTTTGCCGGCGCGAATCATCACCACCTGGGTCACCGCAGTAGTCAGCGGCAGCACCAGTTTGAAGTGTGTCCCCTTGCCGGAGACAGTAGAGGTTTCAATCCGGCCGCCCAGTGCATTCACCTCGGCGCGAACCACATCCATGCCGATGCCACGTCCGGCCAGTTCGGTCACCTGCGCGGCCGTCGAAAAACCAGCCGTGAAAATCAGGTTGGCGGCTTCCTGGTCATCCAGGGATTGCTCTGGCGTCACCAGCCCGAGGCTCACGGCCTTCTCGCGGATGCGCTGCAGATTCAAGCCCCCGCCGTCATCGCTGAAGTCCACCGAAACGTCGTTGCCTTCATGGCGCAGATGAACGGTAATGAGGCCCACAGGGTCTTTGCCGGCCTCGGCACGTACCTGCGGGTTTTCAATACCGTGTACCACGCAGTTGCGCAGCAAATGCTCGAACGCGGGTGTCATGCGGTCCAGCATGCCACGGTCCATCTCGATGGTGCCGCCCAGCAGGTCCAGCCTCACCTGCTTGCCGGCTTCCTTGGACGCTTGCCGCACCACGCGGTAAAGACGCTCGGAAATCCCCTCAAACTCCACCATGCGCGTGCGCAGCAGGTCGCGCTGCAATTCGCGGGTCTGGCGGGCCTGGGCAATCAGGTCATCCTCGGTCGCTTCAACGGTGCGCTGCAGGGTACGCTGCACGGTCGCCACGTCGTTGACCGACTCGGCCATCATGCGCGTCAACTCCTGCACGCGGGTGAACCGGTCAAACTCGAGCGGATCGAACCCGGCCTGAGCCTCCTTGGCCTGCGCCAGGCGCGACTGCATCTGCGTTTCAGCCTGCAATTCAATATCGCGCAGTTGCTGGCGCAAGCGGTTCAAGTTCCCGCTCATGTCATTCAGCGAACCGCGCAACTGGCCGAGTTCGGCTTCCAGGCGGGACCGCGTGATCATGACCTCACCCGCCTGGGTGACCATCCGGTCAAGCAACTGGGACCGCACACGGATGGAAGCTGTTGCCGCCTGGCGCAGGGGCTGCATGGCCATGGCTTGCGGCGCGGGAATTGCCAGTTTTCTTCCGGCACTGGCGCTGGTACTTGTACCAGCGACGGCTGGCTCTTTAGCCAGGGGCTGCCGGGCCTCCTGCGCAATCGTTGACGCCACAGGGGCGGCTGCCTCGGCTGGCGCCTCAACGGCAGCCAGCGGAGGCAAGGGTACGGCCGCCGCCGCGGCATCAGCACGTCGCAAGTCTTCAAAAGTGGCCTGCATCGCATCAAAACGCGTCAGCAGCGGTTCGAATTCCTGGGTGGCGGCCGCGTCGGAGCCCAGATGCTCGATTTCCGATTCGATCCGGTGAGCCATTTCACCCAGACGCAAGGCACCCGCCAGACGCGCACTGCCCTTGAGGGTATGCAGTGCGCGCAGAACCTCCATGCGCGCGCCCTGGTTGTCGGGCCGGGCTGCCCATTGCCGCAACGCGCCGCCCAGTTGGGGCATGAGCTCTGCGCCTTCTTCTTCAAAAATCGGAAACAGATCCGGATCGATGGCATCGATCGCGTCAATATCGTCTTCAGCTTCCTCATCCCGCCACGCAGAGGCTGCGGCAGCAATCGAGGCCCGGGTCGCAGCCGTCACCAGACCAGGCGCCGATGGCACCAGCCGTACTGGCGTCGCAATGACTGCTGCGGGCGCCGGGGGCGGTGCATCCGGAGCGGATGCTGCCGCCAGGGTGGCTTCCGGGATTTCAGCTTCCAGCGGTTGGGCCGGTTCAATGCCGACCTCCTCCGCCGGTGGGGCTTCAGGCGGGAACTCAAGTTCGGAAAATTCGCCCGCGGGCGGCAGAACCGAGTCGAAGAAGTCCAGTTGACGCAAGCGTTCAAGCACACCGCTGTCGGCCTCCTTGAGGAAGCCGGCGGCAAACTGGTGCAGCAACCGGCGTATGTCTTCCGCCGCGTCCACGAAGACCTGGCCATACTTGGCTGCGCCATTGCGGTGGTGAGCCTGCGACTGCTGCAGTGCATGCTCAAGCGCCCGGGCCATTTCCGACAATGCATGGAACCCGACCGTCGCAGAGCTGCCCGCCAGGGAATGGGCAAGCGCCACCGTGGAATCACTGACCGGCTGGTTGCGCTCAATCACCCATTCGGCGACTTCCATCACCAGTCGGCGCGACCACTCATCGGCCTCGTTCAAATAGACGTTGTAAAGAGGAATGCCTATGCGCAGCGCCCCAATGACCTTGACTTGCTCATCACTATTGCCGTCGACCTGCAAAAGGCCACTGAGGGAATCCTCAAACGCCGCAATTTCCTGCGCATCCGGAAGTTCATCAAATTGCGACGGGGCAGGCTCAAGCGCCTCGAATATCCCCGCGGCATCCACCGCCTCAGGCAAGGTCGCAACCAGTTCGGCGGATGGGAATTCAAACCCGGCAGGCATGGCCTGATCGGGCGTCAGAATCTCCACAACCTCTACGGCGTCCACAGTGTCCAGATGGAAGTGCTTGTCAAAATCCTCCACCGACAATTCAACCGCCTGCCCAGACTCCGGCTCAAGCGACACGCTCAGAAACTCATCCTCAACCGGATGAGCGGTGGAATCAGCTGGCGCGCCGCTACCCGCAGAAAGCGCCGAGAGGCTGTCGAAATCAATACCTTCGATATCCATTGCAGATGCGGTAACTGGCGCTGCGGCATCCATGGCATCGTCAAAGTCGAGATTGAACTCAAAAGGAGACTCAACGACAGCCGCGTCGGCAGGCGCCCCAGTGCCGGCAAGATCGGGGACGCCCGATTCAAGTTGAAGTTCCAGCAATTCAAGCGTTCCAGCCATCGCCGTGTCATCGACGGTTACGGCAGAGCTGGGCACTTCGGCCGGGGCAAACAGGTTCAAGGGGGCGTAGTGACCGGCAGTGCGCATGGCGTCAGCGCTGCTGCGGAAGGCTGAGGCGGACCACGCAGCATCCTCGTTCGCGGCAATATCTTCAATCCATTTCGCAAAACCGGTCATGGCCTCCGTGGCCAGGCTCTTGAACTCATCGGTTGCAGTTTTCTGGTCCGCCAGCCAGCTATTGAGCATTTGCTCGAGCGACCATGCTGCTTCGCCGAACTCGTTGAGCCCGACCATTCGCGAACTGCCTTTGAGCGTGTGAAAAGCGCGCCGCAGCACCGTCAGTTGGGCCACATCGCCGGAATCGCTTGCCAACGCCAAAAGGGCTTCCTGGCCATTGCCGACGACCTCGCGCGCCTCTTCAAGGAAAATATCACGCAGGTCATCTTCTTCAAAATCTGCGGAAGCCAGCGGGCCGGCCGGTGCAGCGGGTGCCTGCATCACCGAGGATGCCAGCGATGTCAACGCAACAGCGGCGGCGTCGGCATTGTTGGCCGATACCGCCTTCGCCGCCTCCCGGGCGCTCTGGGCCAGGGCAGGCTGCTCGGCCAGCGCCGCGTGCGTGGCCAGCGCGTCCAGTCTGCCAGTGAGGTTTTCATCGCTCGCGCCGACCCCGGCCTCCTCCACTACCGAGATCAGCTCGCGCGACAACAGATCACTGTTCACCGTCACGGTAGACGCGGCGCTCGGCGGGCTTTGCGTCCGGCCCATCAGGGGCTTGAGTTCACCTTTTTCATCATCATAGACAAACAGTTTTTTTGCCAGCACCGGCTGGTAATTGAGCATGTCAATCAGGAAACTCAGCGCACCCAGGTTATTACCGAGGTGATCAAATGTGCCAGCAGTCCGCGCCAGTTGCTCGTCAATTTCGGTGACAAGCATTTGCTCCACGGTTTCCTTCATGCGTGAAACTGCATGCGATGCCTGATCAAGACCCAGTACCGACAACACGCCGCGCATCTGGGAAAGCTGCCCGGGTACTGCCTGCAGGGCGGTCCTGTCCTGCGGATTGCGAAAGAACACATCCAGTGCCTTTTCGAGTTCGCCCAGAGATCCGCGCAACTCGCCCACCACACTGCCCATGGTCTGCTTATCGCTGACGCGTCGGTACAGCTCTTCCATCCAGCTTTCCATCGGCTGAGACTCACCGCCCGCCCGGACGCCTTCCAGGCGTTCTGCCAAATTCGTTGTCCGCACCGCCAACTGGGGATCGTTGGGATCCAGGTCGTCAAATGCAGCTTCCAGATAAAGGACCGAGGTCGCGACCTCCATCGCCAGTTCAATGCCGGGTGGCTTGGCGGAGCGGGTCGTGGTTTCGATCGCTCGGGTCAAGGTTTGCGCAAAAGGCGCGCTCGGTGGATGAAGTTTGAGCAGGGAGTCAGACACCAGACTGAACTGCTCACCAACCGACTTGAGCTTGCTGACGTCCCCGGCAGAAAGTGACGACCACGCTTCCTTGGCCGAGGTAATCCGTTTGCGCGCCTGAGCCAGCAGGGCCGGATCAAAGCGGCCAAACTGAACAAGTTCGTAGTCCACCGGCTTGAACCGGTTGAGACCATACATCGATCGGACGGCGGACAGAACCGGGGTGTCACCGGCCCGGGTAGAGACCGCCTGCGCGCAGAAAAAGAGCAGATCCTGCGCAAGGCGGTCTGATATCGCGGCATCACCTTTGCCCAGCGAGGCATATTGAAGCAATATCCGGGATGCAGCGCGCCGGACATACAGATCGGTGGCCAGCAAATCATGCTCGACAGCTTCAAAATAAGCCGCCGCAATTTTCCAGAAAATCCGGGGCTGGCGATCGGCCTGCCTGGCAGAAAAGCCAAGACTCAAGTCCTTGAGGTTGCGCGCAGCCTCGGGCGCCCTGCCCTTCATGAGCTGGAGCACCGACTGGTCCAGCAAGGCACGCGCGCCGCTGTCGTAGTTCCGCGGTTCAGCCGTCTCAGCCAGTTCAGGTTCGAGCCAGCGCCACTCAAACGGCCACAGGTCGGCAGGGTGAATGCGGTCCGCACGCACCAGTTCCTGGACTTCGCGGTACTGCGGGAACAGTGAAACTGCAGACACGGGCTTGTCCGCCAGCACACCTTCGAGGTATTCCGTCAACGCAAAGCTGGCACGCTCGATCTTCGCGGCGGCATCCTGGCTGCATTGCTCGGGTTGCTGCACAAACTTCTGGACCGCGGCCTCCATGGCGCGCAGCACCAGCGCAGGCCCTGGCAGCCCCACCATCTCCAGCGCACCTACAGCCTGATGCAACTGCTGGCGCGCGATCCGCAACTGGCTCGCGTCAATCGCCGCGAGATCGGAGCCCCGTGCAGCCTCGGCGTCCCGCACGAAGCGCTTCAGCGCCTTGGCTGCACCTTCCAGTGACTTGCGAAGTTCGTCAAGCACCCAAGCCAGCGGGCCCAGATCGTTGACAGCGAGGTCAGACTCGGCAGTTTTTGAATTCGGGACGTTGGATTGCATAGATAACGGGCCGGTTCAGGAATCGGTGTCGGAGGCTGAGGTTGCGGTCAACGCACAACAGGTTGTCATCAGGCGATCTTGAATCGGGACACTGACTGGCGCAGCTCTTCCGCCATGCGGGAAAGGTCACGCACCTGCTGGGCCGTAGAGCGGGTACCTTCTCCGGTTTGCTCAGTCACCGCAAAAATGTGCTGGATGTTGCCCGCCACCACGTTGGCCGATGCGGCCTCCCGGGAGGCTGAATTGGAAATCTGCTCAATCAGATCGGCAAGACGGCGTGACACCTGGTCAATTTCAGTCAGTGCCGTACCGGCGTTATCGGACAGCTTGGCCCCCTCGACCACACCCTGCGTTGAGCGCTCCATGGCGGCTACCGCATCCTGGGTGTCGGTCTGAATCGCTTTCACCAGCGCCGAAATCTGGCGCGTCGCATCGGCGGAACGCTCCGCCAGCCGCTGCACCTCCTCGGCCACCACCGAGAAACCGCGTCCGGCCTCACCGGCTGACGCCGCCTGAATGGCAGCGTTCAGCGCCAGAACGTTGGTCTGCTCGGTAATGTCCGAGATCAGCTCGGTAATCTCGCCAATCTCCTGGGATGACTCACCCAGCCGCTTGATCCGCTTGGAAGTTTCCTGAATCTGGTCCCGGATGGAGTTCATACCGCCGATCGCGTTTTGCACCGCCTGCAAACCTGACTCAGCCGCTGTCAGAGACTGGCGGGCCACTTGAGAAGACTCCTGAGCCTGGGTGGACACCTCGTTGATTCGGGACGCCATGTCCAGCACCGACTGGCCGGTCTCGCGAATCTCGCGCAGCTGTTCGGTCGACGCTGCCAGCAGCTCCGTGGACGTGCTTTCCACCTGCGCCGTCGTCTGTGCAACCCGGGTCGCCGTGTTCTGCACGTTACCCACCAGCTGGCGCAACTCCTCCACCGTGTAATTCACCGAGTCGGCAATGGCACCGGTAATATCCTCGGTCACCGTGGCTTCCTGGGTCAGATCGCCTTCAGCCACTGTCTGCAGCTCGTTCATCAGGCGCAAAATGGCAGCCTGGTTGGCGTCATTGACGCGCTTGGCGTCCTGTTCCTGGCTTTTGGCTTCCTGTCGCTGCGTCTCGGCCACCGCCTGCCGCTGCTGGCTGTCCTGCACCTGCAAACGGGCCAGACCTGCCGCGCACAGCAGCGCGAAGGCCGCCGCAATGACCAGGACCGTCAACGCCCCGGCGCCCAGGCCGGTCTGCGAAGACAGCTTGCCCTGTAGTTCCTCAAGGCCACGGCGCAGCGGTTCACTGTCAGCAATGATCGAAGACTGGGCTTCACGGGCTGAGACCAGGCCCTGCAGATTGCCCAGAATGGCACCCGCCTGCACGCGTGTCTGCTCATAAAGCGCCATCAGAGCCTCCAGCCGCTCGCGGGTCTGCGGGTCTTTGGAGCCGCTCAGGCGCAGCTCAGGACTGCCATCCTGCAGACCTTGGGCAATTTCCTTGAAGGAGTTCAAGTCCTTGCCCAGCAGGAACACGGCCTCGGGGCTCACGCCTTCCATGGTCAGGAACTCATTGGCAGACTTGCCGATCCGCTGGGTCAACATCACCAGCTGGCCGGACGCAGAAATTTCAGCGGGCGCGGCATTTTGCTGAAGCTTGAGCGAGGACACCGTTTCAGCGATTTCCAGCAAGTCGGATGACTGGCGGTTGATGGTGCGCAGCGCGTTACCCACCTGCGTCAGAATGTTTTGCTGGCCCATCACGGTTTTCGCATTTTTCTCGGCGCGCTCCATGAAGGGCGTGACCTTTTCAACGTCGGGCTGCAATGCCTCGGCAACAGGCGCCAGGCGCAGGCTGTCCTCGCCGGACTTCAGGCCGCGCACGGTTTTGGCCAGCACGTCGGAGCTTTCGCGCACATCCGGGAAAGCCTGGGCACTTCCCACCAGGGCTTGCGATACAGACTTTGCCAGGCGCTGCGACTGCATCAGTGACTGGCCGGTTGCCGCCACCTGCTGGGCGACCTTGTCGGCCTGGTTCAGCGCCAGGAAGGTCACGGTACCCAGCACCACCACCGCCAGAGCCAGCAAGCCCACCAGGATTCGCTGGTGCTGGCCTATGGTGCGGCGACCCAGCAGGGGCAGCGAAAGCTGGTCGGGATTTTCCACCGACACGCCCTCCTCGGTTGCCGCCACCCGGCTTGGCGCAAAGGCGTCCTGGTTGCCATCCATCTGGCGAGCGGCTGCGGCATTAAAAGAAGGTAGTCCTCCTACAGTGGAAGCAAGGGCGTCACCGGGCATACCCACGGAAGCCATGTCCATGCTGTCTTCTGGGTGGACAGACTTCGGTTTAAACAGCTTCTGGATACTTGCAAAAACAGACATGGTGAGCCTTCCGGGAGAAACGGGCGCGCTATGCGCCGATCGTCAAAAAATGAGCTTGCTGGGCAAGCAACTGAAGATTGATTTCCTGCCAGCTTGCACCATTGAGGTCAACGTACTGGTTGCCAAAAAATTCAGGCGCATCGGGCGCCTTTTCCGAGAAGTCGACGAAGGCATCCTGCTTGCGCAAGCCGGCCAGTCTGTCGATCAGCAGGGCGCAATTGACTTCAAGCGCACTATTGAGCGCAACAAGCCTCGACTCAGCGCGCGCAAGTTCAGTCTTCGGGGGCGGCGCCTCGCCGCTCACGTAACTTGCCAGATCAACCACGCCAAAGAGGCCGCCGCGCAAATTGGCAACGCCGGCAAACCATGCCTGGGTATAGGGAACCGCCTGCGTGTGAACCCACGGAAAAATTTCACCGGACTGGCTCAGGGGAAACAGGTAGTTCCTTCCGCCAGCCTCCACAGCCAGCCAGGATGCAGCAACGCCCTGCGTTCGCGCAACCTGCAACCTGTCGGCCAGCCGGGTTTGTAGCTCTCTGAGGGCTTGTCTGTTCGCCATGCTCTGGTTTTACGCCTGTCGATCAGCCAAGGGCCTTGATTTTGGCCATCAACTCATCAGCATCCACAGGCTTGGTGATGTAGTCGCGAGCCCCCTGACGCATGCCCCACACCCGATCGGTTTCCTGATTTTTACTGGTGCACATCATGATGGGGATGTCCGAATAAAGGGGGTCACGGGTAATGGCGCGCGTCAGCTGGAAGCCGTTTTGCCCCGGCATCACCACATCCATCAGAATCAGCTCCGGCTTGTCCTCGGCCAGGCGGCGAAAGGCGTCTTCCGCGTTTTCTGCGGTTTTGACAGTGAAGCCATTCTTGACCAGCAGATCGGTCAGAAACATCAATTCAGTCTTGGAGTCATCAACTACCAATATTTTCTTAATCGCCATCAAACTACTCCTTGTTTTGCACTGCCGAGTTCCTGAACGGTCTGCAGCAGCTGATCTTTGGTAAAAGGCTTGGTCAGGTAGTCCTGTGAACCCACCATGCGACCCCGCGCCTTGTCGAACACCCCATCCTTGGAGGACAGCATCACAATGGGCACACCCGAGAACTTTGCGTTGCGCTTGATAATCGCACAGGTCTGATAGCCATCCAGGCGAGGCATCAAAATGTCGCAAAAAATCAGGTCGGGCTCGTAGTCGTTGACCTTGGAGAGGGCGTCAAAGCCATCTTCAGCCAGCAATACTTCATGGCCTCCCTGCTTGAGGAAAATTTCGGCGCTGCGCCGGATCGTATTGCTGTCATCGATGACCAGGACCTTCAATCCGGAATTGGGAATGCTCACTGCCTTTGCTCCTGTTTTTGCGGACCCCGGAACGCTAGCACACCAGGTCGGGGTTGCGACTGTTCAGGCAGGTGCCCAAACGGCTATATCTGAACCATTTCGAAATCTTCTTTACGCGCTCCGCATTCCGGGCAAGTCCAGTTCATGGGCACTTGGGCCCATGGTGTTCCCGGGGCAATGCCATGCTCGGGCGCACCAGCAGCTTCATCATAAATCCACCCACAGATCAAACACATCCACGTCATTGATTGAGTCACAGCTTAAGTTGCCTTCGAATAGAATGCAACAATTGTATCGATGCGGCGTTGCTTATTCGCGTACAAGGCAAAATCGCAGCCTATGGCAAACCCCAACACCTCTTCACTGGACAGCCGGCAACTGCAAACCGAGGACAGCGACGCGTCTCCGGCATGCGTCATGACCTTCAATGCCAATGATCCGAGCGGAGCAGGTGGACTGACGGCCGACATCGCAGCGATCACCTCGGCGGGGGCTCATCCACTGGCTGTCGTCACCGGCGCGTACGTGCGCGACACCGCCGAGATTTTTGACCATTTCTCATTCGACGAAGAGGCTGTCACCGACCAGGCGCGATCCGCACTCGAAGACATGCCGGTGTCGGCCATCAAGGTCGGTTTTGTCGGCAGCCCGGAGAACATCAGCACCATCGCCGAGATCGCGACCGACTATGCCGATGTACCGCTTATCGCTTACATGCCCAACCTGTCATGGTGGGACGAAAGCGAAATTGACAGCTACCTCGATGCCTTTCGTGAGTTGATGCTGCCGCAGACGACAGTGTTGGTCGGCAACCACAGCAGCCTGTGGCGCTGGTTGCTGCCGGACTGGCCGGGCGAGCGCAACCCCTCGGCTCGCGACATTGCCAAGGCTGCGGCCGACCTGGGCGTGCCCTACACGCTGGTGACCGGCATTCCCCTGCCCGACCAGTTCATCGACAACGTGCTGGCGACTCCGCAAGCCGTTTTGTACAGTGAAAAATTCGAGCGCTTTGAGGCGGTATTTGCCGGCGCCGGCGAAACGCTGTCTGCCGCACTCTCGGCCCTGCTGGCCAATGGCCACGATCTGCAGGCGGCCACCGCCGAAGCCCTGACCTATCTGGACCACAGCCTGGATGCCGGTTTTCACCCCGGCATGGGCAACATCGTGCCTGACCGCCTGTTCTGGGCGCAGGCCGATGTCGATGATGAAGAATCCGAAGACGAAGCGGGCGACACGCCCGACGATGCCGCACTGACATCCAAGCCTCCTTTTGACCTGCCGCCCAATGGAACCACAAAACATTAAGCCCCACACCCCCGAGCTCTCCCGCAACACCGCGCTGTTCGAGCGCGCCAAAAAGTTGATCCCCGGCGGGGTGAATTCGCCGGTCAGGGCGTTCAAGGCCGTGGGAGGTACGCCGCGCTTTGTGCAGCGCGCCCAGGGCGCCTACTTCTGGGACGCCGACGACCAGCGCTACATCGACTACATCGGCTCGTGGGGGCCAATGATTCTGGGGCACGGGCATCCCGCCGTGCTTGCGTCCGTTCAGAAAGCGCTGCTGGACGGTTTCTCTTATGGTGCGCCGACCGAGCGCGAAGTGGAACTGGCTGAAGAGCTCGTGCGCCTGGTGCCGTCCCTCGAAATGGTGCGGCTGGTGAGCTCGGGTACCGAAGCAGCCATGAGCGCCATCCGCCTGGCGCGCGGCGCGACCGGACGCAGCAAGATCATCAAGTTCGAGGGCTGCTACCACGGCCACGCCGACGCCCTGCTGGTGAAAGCCGGCTCCGGCCTGGCCACCTTCGGCAACCCAACCAGCGCCGGTGTACCGCCCGAGGTAGTGCAGCACACCCTGGTGCTCGAATACAACCACCTGGCCCAGCTGGAAGAAGCTTTTGCGCTGCATGGCAGCGCGATTGCCTGCCTGATGATCGAGCCGATCGCCGGCAACATGAATTTCGTGCGGGCCAGCATTCCTTTCATGCAGCGTTGCCGCGAGCTGTGCACCCAGTATGGTGCGCTGCTGGTGTTTGACGAAGTCATGACCGGCTTTCGCGTGGCCCTCGGTGGCGCGCAAAGCGTGTACGCCAAAAGTATTCCCGGCTTCAAACCCGACATGACGGTGCTGGGCAAGGTGATTGGCGGCGGCATGCCGCTGGCGGCCTTTGGCGGAACCCGCGCCGTGATGGAACAGCTGGCGCCTTTGGGCCCGGTCTACCAGGCCGGTACGCTGTCGGGCAACCCGGTGGCCACCGCCTGCGGCCTGGCCACCTTGCGCGAGATCCAGAAACCCGGGTTTTATGAAGCACTGGGAGAGCGCACGCGCGGTCTGGTCGCAGGCCTCACGCAGGCGGCCAACAAGGCGGGCGTGCCTTTTTGCGGTGACAGCGAGGGCGGCATGTTCGGCTTTTTCCTGCTCGGGCAACTGCCTCAAAACTACGCCACGGTCATGACGACCGACGGTCCGGCCTTCAACCGCTTCTTTCATGCCATGCTGGCCAGCGGGGTGTACTACGCGCCGGCGCTGTACGAGGCCGGCTTTGTCAGCTCGGCGCACAGCGCGGCGGATATTGAGGCCACGGTGGATGCAGCGGCGAAGTTTTTTGCCGGGGCCTGAACTGGCCTCATGAGGTGAGGCGCTCTTTCGCTGAATGCCCGGCGGATTAATCTGCTCCGGAGCCGGCGGCCCCAATATCAAAATGGCCCGCGCCACCCGCTATCAATTCAATAGCTGACGGCGCCCATTTAATCGGTGCCAGCACTTTTCCTGACCAGGCAAACGCCTCTCAGTGCCTGAAGTGCCGCACGCCGGTCAGCACCATCACCACCTCGCGGTCGTTGGCCGCGGCGATCACCTCGTCATCGCGCATGCTGCCACCTGGCTGGATGACGCAGGTCGCTCCCGCGTCCACCACCACGTCAAGCCCGTCGCGGAACGGAAAGAACGCGTCGCTGGCAACGGCCGATCCCTGCAGCGTCAGGCCGGCATTTGCAGCTTTGATCGAGGCGATGCGTGCCGAGTCGATGCGGCTCATCTGGCCCGCACCCACACCCAGCGTCATGCCGCCCGAGCAAAACACGATGGCATTGGATTTCACGTATTTCGCGACCTTCCAGGCAAACAGCATGTCGTGCAGCTGCTCCTGCGTCGGTTGCAGCTTGCTGACGACCTTCAGCTCGCCGATGGCCAGCTCGTGGTTATCCGCGGTCTGCATCAGAAGGCCCGAACCCACACGCTTGACGTCGATCAAATTGCGGCCCTGCTTCCACGCCGTATCGCCGCCGGGCGGCAGGTCAATTTGCAGAATCCGCACGTTGACCTTGGCCTTGAACACTTCCAGCGCTTCGGGCGAAAAGGCCGGCGCCATCAGCACTTCAACGAACTGCTTCGAAATTTGCAGCGCGGCGTGCTCGTCGAGAGGACAGTTCAACGCGATGATGCCGCCGAACGCGGATGTGGGATCGGTCTTGAAGGCCTTGCTGTAGGCCTCCAGCCCATCCTTGCCCACGGCCACACCGCAGGGGTTGGCATGCTTGACGATCACGCAGGCGGCACCATCCTTGAGGAAATCAAAGCTCTTGACGCATTCCCAGGCGGCGTCGGCATCGGCAATGTTGTTGTAGGAGAGTTCCTTGCCCTGCAGCTGTTTGGCGGTCACGAGCGAACCCGGCGCGGGGTACAAATCCCGGTACAGCGCGGCCTGCTGGTGCGAATTTTCGCCATAACGCAAATCCTGCACCTTGATGAAACGGCCATTGGCCTGGCCCGGAAACAGGCTGTGCGTGCCATCAGCCTGAATGCCCGAGAGATAGTCGCTGATGGCACCGTCGTACTGGCTGATGCGGTTGAATGCCGCCACCGACAGGGCGAATTTGGTCTGGTCCGTCAGCTTGCCGCCGGCCTTGAGTTCGTCCAGCACCCCGGCGTACTGCGAGGCATCGGTCAACACGCCCACGTCCTTCCAGTTTTTGGCGGCCGAGCGCACCATGGCCGGGCCACCGATGTCGATGTTTTCGATCGCGTCTTCCAGCGTGCAGCCGGCCTTGGCCACCGTCGCCTCAAACGGATAGAGGTTGACGACCAGCAGGTCAATCGTGTCTATCTGGTGCGCTTTCAGGGCGGCCATATGCTCGGGCACATCACGCCGCGCCAGCAGTCCGCCATGCACCTTGGGGTGCAGCGTCTTGACGCGACCGTCGAGCATTTCCGGAAAGCCCGTGAGCTCCGCCACCTCGGTCACCGGCAGGCCGGCCTCGGCCAGCAACTTGGCCGTGCCGCCGGTGGAAATCAGCTTGATGCCCAACGCATGCAGCGCCTGGGCAAATTCGAGGATACCGGTCTTGTCGGAGACGGAAATCAATGCGTTCATTTTTGTCTTTGAAAAAATGCCGTGCCGGCAAACCGGACGGTGATATGTACAGGGCTTGTTCTTATTTGATGAGCTTGTGCTCAACCAGCTTCTTGCGAAGGGTGTTGCGGTTCAGCCCCAGCCACTCGGCGGCGCGCGACTGGTTTTGCTCGGCATGCTGCATGACCACTTCCAGCAGGGGTTTTTCAACCACCCGGACCATCATGTCGTACATGCCATCGGGATCGGTACCGCGCAGGTCCCTGAAATAGCCCTCGAGACTGGTGCGTACGCACTCTTCTATGTGTTTTTTGCTCATGCAGCAGCTTCCTCCTGATTTTTATCTTTGTTCATCCATGCCTGCCTCGGCCCGCTCCCGGCGTCCCCAGTTGCCGGAATGCGGTCCATCCGGTCGCCAAGCGCCTCGAAAAAATCCCCGACTGCGCGCAGCTGTGCCTCGCAGTCTTCCAGCAGATTCATCTTTGCGCGAAACACCTCACCACCCGGCAAGGTCTTGACATACCAGCCGATGTGCTTGCGTGCGGTGCGCACACCGGTGTATTGGCCATACAGATCATAGTGATCCAGCAAATGATCGAGCAACAGGCGTCTGACTTCCGCGACCAGCGGCGGCGCAAGATGCGTGCCCGTGGCCAGGAAATGCGCCACCTCGCGGAAAATCCAGGGCCGTCCCTGGGCCGCACGACCAATCATCACGGCATCGGCACCGGTGTAAGCCAGCACATCGCGGGCTTTTTCCGGACTGCTGATATCGCCATTGGCCACCACCGGAATGCGCAAGGCCGACTTCACCGCGGCAATGGTGTCATATTCGGCCAAGCCCTTGTATCCCTGCTCGCGCGTGCGGCCATGCACGGTAACCATCTGCACGCCGGCGCTTTCAGCCGCGCGCGCAATCGCCAGGGCGTTTTTGTGGGCCTGGCACCAGCCGGTGCGCATCTTGAGCGTGACAGGAACGCCATGGGGGGCGCAGGCGGCGACGACGGCCTCCACAATCTGCAGCGCCAGCGTTTCGTCCTGCATCAGGGCCGAGCCGGCCCATTTGTTGCACACCTTCTTGGCCGGGCAACCCATGTTGATGTCGATGATTTGAGCGCCGCGGTCCACGTTGTAGGCCGCAGCTTCGGCCATCATCTGCGCGTCGGTGCCGGCAATCTGCACCGCAATCGGCGCAGCCTCGCCGGCATGGTTGGCACGGCGCGAAGTCTTCAGGCTGTCCCACAAATCGCGGCGCGAGGTCACCATCTCGCTGACCGCATAGCCCGCCCCCAGCTTTTTGCACAGCTGGCGAAACGGCCGGTCCGTCACACCAGCCATGGGCGCAACAAACAGTCTGTTTGCCAAAGCGTAGGGGCCAATGTTCATGGAAAAAATGAGGGGCGCTGATTGCGGAAAACCGAAGGCATGATTGTAGCTGCCTAAAATTTCAGCAATTGAAATTTGCACACGGATATGTAAGCGCCCTGCCTACAGGACTTGCGCTGGCCGCTGCCTATACTCCAACGCTCATGCCCCAATGCTTATGGAAATCTGGATCCACCGCCTCATAGAACTCCTTGCCTTGCCGGAATACGGTCTGAGCACGGTGTTTGTGGTGTCGTTCATTTCCGCCACGCTGCTGCCGCTGGGTTCCGAGCCCGTGGTGTTCGGGCTCGTCAAGCTCAACCCCGCCATGTTCTGGCCGGCAGTGCTGGTCGCCACGGCTGGCAACACCCTGGGCGGCGCGCTGGACTGGTGGATGGGTTACGAGGCGCATGTCGTCGTGGACAAGTTCCAGCACTCCTCGCACCACGGCCGCGCCGTCCGCTGGCTGGAAAAACTCGGGCCCAAGGCCTGCCTGCTGTCTTGGCTGCCGGTGGTGGGGGACCCGCTGTGCGCGGTGGCGGGCTGGCTCAAGTTTCCTTTTTGGCCCTGCCTGGCTTACATGGTGATCGGCAAATTTGCGCGCTACTTTTTGATGACGGGCAGTTTGATCTGGGCGTTTCCGGGCGTGATCGGCCCCTGAACAACACCCTCCCCCGCCTCAAAACCGCTCATGGGGCAACAGGTAGCGCCATCGGCCGGACTGCAGGTTACTCATGGGAACTCGGCCAATGCGCAGGCGCTTCATGGCCTCCACCCTGAGCCCGACGCTTTCGCACATGTAGGCAATCTGCCCGGGCCGCTCGCCCTTGAGCGCGAAACGCAGGCGCGCCTCGCTTTGCCAGCTCACCTTGGCCGGCGGCAGCAGTACGCCGTTGAAGGTGAAACCGTGATCAATGCGATTCAGGCGCTCCAGGCCGCCGGGCTTGATCTCTCCTGTCACCTCCACAATCACCTCGTGCTCCAGCACACCGGCATCTTCGCGAAGCTTGCGTGCCACACGCCAATCCTGGGTGAACACCACCAGCCCGCTGGCCGCCGTGGCCAGAGGCGTGACCAGTTCAGCGGCGGAAAAATGTTTTTTGAGCGGACGAATGCCGGACCGGTCGTCTGGCGACTGGTTGGCGGCAACCAGAAGCTCGGCGGCAGAGGGAACGCCGCGGCCTGCCGGTGCGTCCAGCCCTGCCTCGTGGCCCGCCGGTTTGTGCAGCAACAAAGTGACCGGCGCGAGGGCCAGCAGACTGGCGTCTTTTGACAATTCGATGGTCTGGTCCAGCACGCGAAACTGGGGTTCTTCCACCACCACGCCGTCGACCGTGACCCAGCCGCCTTCGATGTACTGCTCTGCCTCGCGGCGCGAACAGGACAGCATTTCAGCAAGACGTTTGGCGAGGCGTACAGGTTCCATGGAAAAAAAAGTCCCGGTGAGTACGGTGGGCGGGTAGCGCCCGATGGCCATCAAAAATCAGCTTTCGGCCCTCGTTCCGCGACGACCATGGCAAGAGGCTTGAACGATTTCCTGCCGGGCGGCAATCGGCCAGTTTCAGCTGCTGAACAGGAAGTTCATCACGTCGCCATCCTTGACGACGTAGTCCTTGCCTTCACTGCGCATCTTGCCGGCGTCTTTGGCACCCTGCTCACCCTTGAAGGCGATGAAGTCATCATATGCAATGGTCTGGGCACGGATGTAGCCCTTCTCGAAATCGGTGTGAATCACGCCGGCGGCTTGCGGGCCGGTATCGCCAACATGGATGGTCCAGGCACGCACTTCCTTCACGCCCGCCGTGAAGTAGGTCTGCAGGCCCAGCAGCTTGTAGGCGGCCATGATCAGGCGGTTCAGCCCGGGCTCGTCCTGGCCGATTTCAGCGAGGAACATTTTTTTGTCTTCTTCCTCCATGTCGGCCATTTCGGCTTCCATCTTCGCGCAGATTGCCACCACGGGCGCCTTTTGCTCGGCCGCGTAGGCTTTCAGACGATCCAGGAAAGGATTGTTCTCAAAACCATCTTCAGCCACGTTGGCCACAAACATGGCGGGCTTGGCGGTGATCAGGAAAAACTGCGCCAGCAGGGGTTGCTCTTCCTTGCTGAACTCCAGGGTGCGCACGGGTTTGGCTTCATTCAAGGCTGCCTGGCATTTTTCCAGAATCGCCACCAGCCGGGCGGACTCCTTGTCGCCGGAGCGCGCGGTCTTGGTCACCCGATGCAGGGCCTTTTCAACCGCCGCGAGATCAGCCAGGCACAACTCGGTCTGGATCACTTCAATGTCGGAGATCGGGTCCACCTTGCCGGCCACGTGAACCACGTTGTCGTCTTCAAAGCAGCGCACCACATTGATCGTGGCATCGGTTTCACGAATATGGGCCAGAAACTTGTTGCCCAGGCCCTCGCCGGTGCTGGCACCGGCCACCAAACCGGCAATATCCACAAACTCGACAATCGCACGTTGAACCTTTTGCGGGTTGACGATGGCAGAGAGTGCGTCCAGACGTGCGTCGGGCACTTCCACAATGCCCACATTGGGCTCAATCGTGCAAAAAGGGTAGTTTTCGGCCGCGATCCCCGCTTTGGTCAACGCATTGAACAGGGTGGATTTTCCGACGTTAGGCAAGCCTACGATGCCGCACTTCAAACTCATGACAAACCTTCAAAAACAGATCCAGAAGTGTATTCGATGCCCGGAAACGGACGTTCCCGGCGCCTCATCGGGCCCGGGCGTGTTAGCCCCAGCGCAGGCTCTGGGCTCCGGGCCGCACCGGCCGCCCGATGACGCCTGCGATGGTGTTCCAGCTAACCGGTGATATCAAAAAACCCTAGTCGAAGCGATAGTTGGCGCTGACCTTCTGGCCGACCCTGAGCAGGTGGTCGATACCGCGCAAAACGATGGCATTCATGCCGAAAGTCAGTGCGCCATTGACCCGCGCGTCCTGGCGGTAGGTTTGCAGCATGTCCGTGACTTCCGGGCTGCTGGTGGCGGTGGCCGGATCAATGTTGGGAATCGGGCAGCGCGGGCAAGGCTTGACCGGCTTGAGTTGCACCGAACCCTGCTCGGTGGCAATCTGCAGCAGGTCGAGCCGGTCTTCGTCGTGCGGCCCAATTTCGCCGCCGTCTGCATTGCCCAGCACCATGTTGGGCCGAAAGCGCGCCATACCCACGGCGGCAGCGCCCGAGGCAAGCAGCCTTGCATTGAGGTTGTCGAGCGACGCCTCGCTCAGGACCAGCAGCGAATAGCCGTCGCTGAACTGGTTGAGCGCCTCGACGTCGCCGGTCCACTGGCGGCTGGAGACTCTTTTGTGCTCGGGGTCAAATCGCACCAGGCGCGCCGGCGTGCCCAGAAAATCGGTGAACCATTGGGCCGCGATGGGGCCCATGTCATAAGCGGCGACCTCATCGTCCCAGACCCGCACCCGCACCGGCCCCTCCACTTCATCCAGCGCGACATGCAGGGCCAGCATGCCGGGCGCGCGCAGCACCATGTCGTGGTACCTGAGTTGGGGTTGAATCAGCGCCATGCGCGGCAATTCGCGCTGCGTGAGGAACGCGCCCTTTTCGTCCACCACCATCCAGGCCCTGTCAAATTCAAGCCCTGTCTCGGTCAGGATGGCTTCCTGCACACTCACCCCGGCGCAGGATTTCACCGGGTACACCCACAGCTGTGAAATGACCGCAGCCAGGTCCGAAGATGTGTTCGCCGTTGCGTGGTTCAAAGAATCGCTCACTTTCGTCAAGTCCTTACCGATGAAGGGGGCGGCATGCTCGTGAATGCCTGCTGCCTCCCGCCTGCGCCAGCCCGCTGTTCGCCAGCCGGCCAGCCCTGCATAAACCGTCAATTCTGCACTGCCTTCTAAAATGAGGAATGTCCAAGCCCTTTGATGTCTGTATTCGCGGCGACGGTGTGGTGGGTCGCACCCTGGCCTTGCTGCTGGCGCGCGAGCGTTTGCGCGTGGCGCTGGTCACCAGGCCCGACAGGGCGCCCGCAGCGCAGGCCGCAGCCGATGTGCGCGCGTACGCGCTGAACAGCGCCTCCCGGCGGGTGCTGGAAACCCTGCGGGCCTGGCCCGATACGCCTTTTGCAACACCCGTTCTGGAGATGCAGGTGTGGGGAGACGATGGCGGCAAGCTGGATTTCACGGCGCAAAGCCTGGACGCTGGCGAAACAGAACGGGCACTGGCCTGGATCGTCGACGTACCAGCACTGGAGGAGCAACTGATCCAGGCGGTGCGCTACCAACCCCAGATTGAACTGGTGGAGGCGCCAGTCAAAGCCGCCCTCACCGTGGTCTGTGAAGGTCAAAAGAGTCGCAGCCGCGATGAATTTGGCGCGCACTGGACCGTCAAGCCCTACCCCCAAAAAGCCATCGCCGCCCGGCTCGACTCGGACAAACCCCATGGCGGCATCGCCCGCCAATGGTTTGCCCATGGCGACATCCTGGCCCTTTTGCCTTTATCTGGCGCGGCAGGGACCTCTGTGGCACTGGTGTGGTCTGTGCCTGTTGAGCGTGCGGGCGAGCTGGAAAAACTGCCACCGGAGCAATTCTGCGCCGCCCTGCAAGCCGTCTGCGGCCAGGAAGCGGGTACCTTGCGTTTGACGAGCGAGCGGGCCAGTTGGCCCCTGGCGCTCTCCAATGCAGCGCACTGGGTTGGGCCGGGCTGGGCACTTGCGGGCGATGCGGCACATACCGTGCACCCGCTGGCCGGGCAGGGCCTGAACCTGGGCCTGGCCGACGCAGAAGCGCTTGCCAGGGTGATTTCGGAGCGTGAGTACTGGCGCGGACTGGGTGATGAAAAACTGCTGCGCCGCTACGAGAGGGCACGCAAGGCAGACGTGGCCGCCATGGACGCCGTGACCGATGGCCTGCACGGACTCTTTGCGCAAACCGACGGGCGCTGGCAGGCGTTGCGCAACTGGGGCATGAAGGGGTTTGCCCGGAGCGCCCTCCTGAAGAACTGGGTTGCGCGGCGGGCCGCAGGTAAATGACGTTGCGGAAACAACCGGAACCAACCGGACCAAATCGGAACAAACAGGATCACGCGGGAAAAACATGAAATTCTTAAAAACAATCGCCGTCATGGGCCTGATAGCGTTCAGCCTGGATGCTGCGCTGGCGCAGGAAGCCGCCATCCGGAAAAACCTGGCGGAAAGACTGCCCGTTTTCTCGAAGATCGACGAAGTCAGCAAAACACCGATGAACGGGTTGTACGAAATTCGCGTCAACGAAACCGAGATTTTCTACACCGATGCGGAAGGCAATTTTTTGCTGCAGGGCAACCTGTTCGACACCCGGGCCAAACGCAACCTGACCGAAGAACGCGTTGAAAAGCTCACCGCGATAGACTTTGGCGCGTTGCCATTCAAGGACGCCTTTACCGTGGTGCGCGGCAACGGCAAACGCAAGATGGCGGTCTTTGAAGATCCCAACTGTGGTTATTGCAAGCGGTTTGAACGCGACCTGCAGAAAATCAGCGACGTGACGGTTTACATGTTTCTGTTTCCCATCCTGGGCCCCGATTCGGCTGAAAAATCACGCAACATCTGGTGCGCCAAGGACAAGGCCAAGGCCTGGACCGACCTGATGGTTCGGGATCAACCGGCGCCCAAGGCCAGCTGCGACACGACCGTCCTGGAGCGCAACCTGGAGTTCGGGAAAAAGCGCAAGATCACCGGCACCCCTACCCTCTTTTTTGTCGATGGTTCCCGTGTGCCGGGCGCCATCAGCGCCCAGCAGGTCGAAAAGCTTCTCACCGAGGCCAAGTAAGGCTTGCCATCGACGCGTGCCTGACAGACGGTACGCCTGCCAGCAGCCGCAGTGACCGCGCCCGGCTGCCTGCAAGCGCTGCAATTGGCTGAGTTCCGCTTGAGGGAGGGCCCCGAAAACACCCCCCGGTTCTTGACGGCGCCTCCCCTTCAAGCTGGCTGCGGGTGGCTGACTGCCACGCGGTGCCCTCAAGGTGTCCGCTTTGAAGCCGCACAGTTCTTTGCCTTCAATCATCAGGGTGGAGTATTCTTTTGCCCAACACGCCAAGCCTCCACATGAAAAACAAAATACGACCCGCCACCTCCATTCACTACCGCGTGGAGGTGGCCGATCCCAATGCACACCTCTTTCGCGTGACACTCACCATCCCGCTGCCAGCCGCCGAGCAGCGGGTGGCCCTGCCGGTGTGGATTCCAGGCAGCTACCTGGTGCGGGAGTTCTCAAAAAACCTTCAATGCCTGGGGGCGCGACAGGGAAGCCGCAAGCCTGTCCCGGTGGAGCAACTGGACAAATGCACCTGGCAGATCCGCTGCGACCCGACCACACCACTGGTGCTGACCTATGAAGTCCATGCCCGCGACAGCTCGGTACGCACCGCCTGGCTGGATGCCGACCGCGGTTTTTTCAATGGCACCAGCCTGTGCCTGAAAGCAGAAGGACAAGAGAACGTGCCGCATGTGCTGGAACTGCCGGCGCCCAAGGCGCTGGCCCACTGGACAGTGGCCACTGGTTTGACCGCACAAAAGGTCAACAAGCGCGGCTTTGGCACGTATGTGGCGGCCGATTACGACGAACTGGTCGATTGCCCGGTCGAGATGGGCACGTTCTGGAGCGGTACCTTCAGCGCCTGCGGCGTGCCGCACCGCTTTGTGGTGGCCGGTGCCGCCGCCACGCTGGACGGTGACCGGCTGCTGGCCGATACCCAAAAAATCTGCGAAGCCGAAATCCGTTTCTGGCACGGCAGCAAAAAACCCCTCTATAAAAACTACCTGTTCATGCTCAACGCAGTGGACGACGGTTATGGCGGACTGGAGCACCGCAACTCCACGGCCCTGATCTGCAACCGCAAGGACCTGCCGCGGCTGGGCGAACCCAAACCATCCGAGGGTTACACCACGCTGCGCGGCCTCATCAGCCACGAGTATTTCCATACCTGGAACGTCAAGCGCCTGCGCCCAGGAGAATTCGACAGCTACCACTACGACCGCGAGAACTACACCGGACTGCTGTGGTTCTTTGAAGGCTTCACCAGCTATTACGATGACCTCCTGTTACGCCGGGCGGGCCTGCTGGACAACGCGGCCTACCTGAAGCTGCTGAACAAAACCATCAACCAGGTGATGCAGACACCGGGCCGGCTGGTGCAGTCGGTGGCCCAGGCCAGCTTTGACGCCTGGGTGAAGTACTACCGGCCGGATGAAAACACGCCCAACGCCACGGTGAGCTACTACACCAAGGGCGCGCTGGTGGCCCTGTGTTTTGACCTGACCTTGCGCAGCGAGAGCCGGCCAACACAAGGCGCCAGCGCTGGCGCGACGCTGGACGATGTGATGCGCGCGCTCTGGCAGCGCTGCAAGGCGGGGCCCATGCGCGAGGCTGATTTCGAGCAGGCCCTACTGACCCTGGGTCACCGCTCCTATGCGCCCGAACTGGCACGCTGGGTGCATGGCCGGGCCGAGCTTCCCCTGAAAGAACTGCTGCAACAGCACGGCGTGGCCGTATTCGAAGAGCCTGCCCAGCTGGCGCAGCGGCTGGGCCTGCGTGTCGGCGAAAGTCAGGGTGTGCAAATCAAGGCCGTGCTGCGCGGCGGGGTTGCCGAGCAGGCTGGTTTCGCGGCTGGCGATGAATGGCTGGGACTGGAGCCTGCGGGCAGCGCACGGACACGCCATGCCGGCCAACCGGACGGCTGGCGCATGAGCCGGCTGGACGACCTGCTGCTCTACGCGGGGACGGCCAAAAAAGTCGTTGCGCTGGTATCGCGCGACAAGCGGCTGATGCGGCTGGATCTAGCCATGCCGCCCGCACTCACAACCTGGCGGCTGGCGGTCCAGGATGCCGGATTGGTCGACCAGTGGCTGGCACCCAACCCCTGAACGCCTGGCGCTGTGGACGCAGGTTGGCGAGGCGCCATGTCGAGGGAGCGCGTGTCCCGCCCGCACCGCTGTCGGGAAGCTCGCATGACGCCGAAAACCGGCTGGAACGTGGCATGATAAATCGGTAACAAAGAAGGACTTTCCATGAGCTACGAAACGATTGTGACCTCTACCCAGGGCCCCGACACGCGCAAGGTGGGCATCATCACCCTGAACCGGCCCAAGCAGCTCAACGCGCTCAATGACCAGCTCATGGATGAACTGGGAAGCGCACTCAAGGGCTTTGATGCGGACAACAGCGTGGGCTGCATCATCCTGACCGGCAGTGACAAGGCCTTTGCAGCCGGCGCCGACATCAGCGTCATGGCGAACTACGGCTTTGCCGACGTCTACAACAACGATTTCATCACCCGCAACTGGGAGCAGATCCGCGGCGTTCGCAAGCCGGTGATTGCCGCCGTGAGCGGTTTTGCGCTGGGCGGCGGTTGCGAGCTGGCCATGATGTGCGACTTCATCATTGCCGCCGACAACGCGAAATTCGGCCAGCCCGAAATCAAGCTGGGCATCATCCCCGGTGCCGGCGGTACGCAGCGCCTGCCGCGGGCGGTCGGCAAGGCCAAGGCGATGGACATGACCCTGACAGGACGCATGATGGACGCCGCCGAGGCAGAACGCGCCGGCCTGGTCAGCCGGGTAGTGCCGCTGGACAAACTGATGGATGAGGCGTTAGGGGCGGCTCTGATGATTTGCAGTTATGGCCCGATTTCCCTCATGGCCGCCAAGGAGGCGATCAACCGCGCCTTTGAAAGCGGGCTCAGTGACGGCGTGATGTTTGAGCGACGGCTTTTCCACGCGACCTTCGCCACCGATGACCAAAAAGAAGGCATGGACGCCTTTTTGAACAAACGCAAGCCCGTGTTCAGCCATCGCTGATACCGGCCTTTTCAAGCGGCTATAATATCGGTCGCGCGGTGATATAGCTCAGTTGGTTAGAGCGCAGCATTCATAATGCTGATGTCGGTGGTTCAAGTCCACCTATCACCACCAAACACCCAGGAAGGCGGGCCGATCAATGATCGGCCCGCCTTTTTCTTTGGCCAGCTGGCGGCGCAGGGAACGGCTCCTCTGGCCCAGGTCGATGGTTGCAGGAAGCAGAGTCAACGTCAGAGCTCGCAACCATGCAGTGTCCAACCATGTGAAAAGACTCGCCTCGGAAATGGGCCCCGCCACGGATATATCTGGGGCAATGATCTGCGGCATTGACTTCAGGTCGGAGCTTTAAACCGTTGATTCATAAAGTTTTTCGGACAGTGCGGTAGAATTGCCTGCCGACCGCAGACGCCTGCAAAAGCCTCGCAAACAGGGTCTCGCCGATGAATCGGTCACAACCGCCAAGGCGCCTGCCGGCCTCCCCCTTATTTTTCACAGCCTCTGGACACATACCATGAACCGCTGCACCCACCGCCTGATGGCCGTCCTGATCATCACAGCCGCCGCCGGCCTGTTCAGCACGCGCCTTGCCGCCCAGACAGATGACGCCCCACCCAAGGCCAGGGAGTTCCCCAAAGCCGCGCTGCGCGGCGAGATGGTGATCCTGGCCGTACCCGAGATATCCATCAACGGCAAGGCTGACCGGCTCGCCGCCGGTGCGCGCATACGCGACGCCAGCAATCAATTTGTGCTTCCGGGCCCGCTGACCAACCAGGCGCTGGTGGTCAACTACCTGCGCGACAACATCGGTCAGGTGCAGCAGGTCTGGATCCTCACCGCTGAGGAAGCGAAGGAAAAGCGGGCCGGCTCCGCCAACACCATTTTCAACTTCATCACCGGCACGGCCGCGGCACCCAGCGACAACGGCAAGACGCCTTACACACAGCTGCCGGCCTACAAGCAGTAATCCGGCGAAATCCCTCGCCAGACAAGCCTTTCGCCCCATTCGGCCCTTTCGCCTTTCATGCAAGGGCGAATAAAGCTATCACTTATATAGCAAATCATGAGCAAAAAAGTTTTTATCAAAACCTTCGGGTGCCAGATGAACGAGTACGACTCGGACAAGATGTCCGACGTACTGCATGCGGCAGAGGGCTACGAGCCCACCCAGAATGTCGACGAAGCCGACCTGATCCTGTTCAACACCTGCTCGGTGCGTGAAAAGGCGCAGGAAAAAGTCTTCAGTGACCTGGGCCGCGTCAAGCACCTGAAGGAAAAAGGCGTGCTCATCGGCGTGGGCGGTTGCGTGGCCAGCCAGGAAGGCGCGGCCATCATCCAGCGCGCGCCTTATGTTGACGTGGTGTTCGGTCCCCAGACGCTGCATCGCCTGCCGGACCTGCTGGCCAAACGCGCGCGACTGAACAAACCCCAGGTCGACATCAGCTTTCCCGAAATCGAGAAGTTCGATCACCTGCCGCCGGCCCGCGTGGAAGGTGCCAGCGCCTTTGTCAGCATCATGGAGGGCTGCTCCAAGTACTGCAGCTACTGCGTCGTGCCGTACACGCGCGGCGAAGAGGTCTCTCGGCCGTTTGACGACGTGCTGGTCGAAGTGGCCGGCCTAGCCGACCAGGGTGTGAAAGAAGTGACGCTGCTGGGGCAAAACGTCAACGCCTACCGCGGCCCCATGGGTGACACGGCCGAGATCGCCGATTTCGCCACGCTGCTCGAATACGTGTCTGACATCCCCGGCATCGAGCGCATCCGCTACGTCACCAGCCACCCCAACGAGTTCACGCAAAGCCTGATCGACGCCTATGCCCGGCTGCCCAAGCTGGTCAACCACCTGCACCTGCCGGTGCAGCACGGCTCGGACCGGATACTGATGGCCATGAAGCGCGGCTACACCGCGATGGAATACAAAAGCACCATCCGCAAGCTGCGAGCCATCCGCCCGGACCTGGCGATGAGCAGCGATTTCATTGTGGGCTTTCCTGGCGAAACCGAAGACGACTTCAACAAGATGATGAAGCTGATCGACGATGTTGGCTACGACACCTCCTTCAGTTTCATCTACAGCCCGCGGCCGGGCACGCCCGCGGCCGCCCTGCACGACGATACGCCGCACGAGGTCAAGCTCAGGCGCCTGCAGCATTTGCAGGCCACGATTGACGACAGCGTGCGCGCCATCAGCGCCAGTCGCCTGGGCACGGTGCAGCGCATCCTGGTGGAAGGCGCGTCGCGCAAGGACCCGACCGAGCTGATGGGCCGCACCGAGTGCAACCGGGTGGTCAATTTCAAGGGCCAGCCGCGGCTGATCGGCCAGATGGTCGACATCACCATCACACAGGCGACACAGCGCTCGCTGCGCGGCGAAGTCCTGACGCGGGACGTCGCCGTGCAGGCCTGAGGCAACGGGTTGCGCCAATACACCACGCACATGCTGCAGCGATTTTCGTTTCGGCAACTGCTTGTCATCGCGTTCCTGCTGATCGCCGCCTTGCTGGGCGCCGCGTCGCTGCGCGCGCTGTTTACCCTGGAAGATCTCACGCAGCAAAGCCGTGACAGCGCAGCCCGCGCGCTCGAACTGGGCAGCGCGGCCCAGTCGCTGGGCGAGCGCAGCGTCTCGATGGAACGCACCTCCAGGCAATCGGTGGTACTGGACGATCGGGTGCTCCGCGAGCGCTTCGATGACGAGGTCCGCGAGTCGACAGCTGTGCTGGACAGCCTGGTGAGAAATGGCATTCCGGCGGTCAAGGCACGGCAGTGGCGCGCCCACCTGCAGACCATCGCCAGCCTGATGTCTGGACCGCCGGCAACCGCGCTGGACCGCGAGCGCCAGCTGGCGCAGGAGTTTCGCGAGCTGGAGGGGGTCAATGCAACGATCGCGATGCAGGTGCAGCAGGCCATACAGCAGCGCAACAAATTACTGGAAGGCCGACTGGAAGCCAGCCGCCAACGCCTGGCGCAGCAAGTGGGCTGGGCCATCGCCCTGGCGGTGGTCATGGCGCTGGCTTTTGGCATCTGGTTCACGCTGCCGCTGAAACGCCTGGAGCATGCCATTGTGGGCCTCGGTGAAAACCGGCTGGACCAGGTGATTGCGATCCAGGGGCCGGCAGACCTGGCCCTGGTGGGTCAGCGGCTGAACTGGCTGCGGCTGCGGCTGGTCGAGCTGGATGCCGACAAGTCCCGCTTTTTACGCCACATCTCGCACGAGCTCAAGACGCCGCTGGCCTCCCTGCGTGAAGGGGTGTCGCTGCTGGAAGACGGCGTCGCCGGTCCCTTGAGCGATGACCAGCGCGAGATTGCCCAAATCCTGAAGCACAACACCGGCGTGCTGCAGGGACAGATCGAGGATTTGCTGCGCTTCAACACGGCAGCGTTCGAAGCGCGCCAGTTGCGCAGGCAGACGTTGGACCTGCTGCAGCTCATGGAGGAGCAGGTCGACGCGCAGCGCCTGCAATGGCGCGCGCGGGAACTGTCGGTGGCCGTCGTGGGTGAGCCGCTCCGGATGGAGCTGGACCCCGAGAAAATCGGGACTGCGCTGGCCAACCTGCTGTCCAACGCCATCCGCTACTCACCGCCCAGGGGCATGATCCGCCTGGAGCTGGTGGCGCTGCCGGGCCGGGTCCGCATCGATATTCACGACCAGGGCATCGGCGTCGCTGCGGCCGACCGCGAGCGGATTTTCGAGCCCTTCTTTCGCGGCGAGCGGCAACCCGCCGACGTGGTACGCGGCAGCGGAATTGGCCTGTCCATCGTGCACGAATACATCGCGGCGCACGGCGGGCGCCTCGAACTGCTGCCAGACCAACCTGGTGCACACTTGCGGATTGAGCTTCCCCATGTTTCCAAATCCTGACTTTTCCACACGCCGCATCCACGCGGGCCTGCTGGCCCTGGCGGCTGCGGCTGCACTGGCGGCCTGCAGTACCGGCCCCTCCCGGCAGGATGTCAGGCAAGGGGGCCAGACGGCGGCGCAGTCTGCGGCAGGCGATCGTGCTGCGCGCGCCAACGCCACCCCGACCGTCACGGTGGCCAAGCCGACCCCGCCGGCCGAGACCGACGCCATCGTCCGCGTGCTGGCCTACGCCGAGCGGGTCCGTGTGATGCCGCCCGCCGAACTGGGCCAGGAAGTCGCGCGGCTGGGCGACGCGTCCACCCCGAGCGACCAGTTGCGGCTGTCGCTGGTCCTGAGCCAGCTTCATCAATTGCCTGACCTGATACGGGCGCAGGAGTTGCTGGCCCGGGTGCTCGGCAATGCGGACGCGGAAGCCCAGGCGCTGCATCCGCTGGCCCGCCTGCTGGCCTCGCGTTTTGGCGAGCAGCGCCGCCTGGAAGAACAGCTTGAAAAACAGAACCAGCAGGTGCGCGATGTGCAGCGCAAGCTGGACCAGACCAATGAAAGGCTGGAGGCGCTCAAGGCCATTGAACGCAGCCTGGCAAGCCGCCCCCCGGCTGCGCCCGCATCGTCCCCGGCACCGGCCACCAACCGCGGCCGGTCTGCGGCGCCGTGAAAGAGGGACGCCATGAGTGACTCCTCGACGAGTTCCGCCGCGACGGCGACCCCGTCGGCCCATCTGCTGGTCGTTGACGACGACCCGGACATGCTGCGCCTGCTGACGATACGGCTCACCGCGGCGGGTTACCGCGTGACGGCGGTCACCTCTGCAGAGGCTGCCATGACCCAGCTCCATATCGAGCGGCCGCAGCTGGTGCTGAGCGACGTGCAGCTTCCCGGCCGGGATGGCCTGGCCCTGTTTGACGACATCCGCGCCCGGCATCCGTCGCTGCCGGTGATCCTGCTGACGGCGCATGGCACCATTCCCGATGCGGTGGAGGCGACCGAGCGAGGTGTCTTCACCTACCTGACCAAACCTTTTGATGGCAAGGGCCTGCTCGACAAGATCGCCCAGGCGCTGGCGCTGAGCGCGCCTTCGCATCCGGCCAAGCGGGGCAGCCCCGAGGCATGGCAACACCAGATCATCAGCCGCTCCAGCCGCATGGCCGAAGCGCTGGCGGAAGCGCGCATGATCTCGCAATCGGATGCCAGTGTGCTGCTGCGCGGTGAAAGCGGCACCGGCAAGGAACTGCTGGCCCAGGCCATCCACCAGGCCAGCCCGCGCGCCGGCAAACCCTTTATTGCCGTCAACTGCGGCGCCATCCCCGAGGCCCTGCTGGAGTCGGAACTGTTCGGCCACGTCAAGGGCGCCTTCACCGACGCGGTGGCCAGTCACAAGGGCTTGTTCCAGGCGGCCGATGGCGGCACCTTGTTGCTTGACGAGATTGGCGACATGCCGCCGGCCCTCCAGGTCAAGCTGCTGCGCGTGCTGCAGGAGCGGGTGGTGCGGCCCCTGGGCTCAAGCCAGTCCATCCCGGTGGACGTGCGCATCATCTCGGCCACGCACCGCGACCTGGACGCCGCCATGGCCGA
The DNA here is from genome assembly GCF_000013865.1 of Polaromonas sp. JS666. NCBI lineage: Bacteria > Pseudomonadati > Pseudomonadota > Betaproteobacteria > Burkholderiales > Comamonadaceae > Polaromonas > Polaromonas sp. JS666. The sequence continues at coordinate 1,154,174 of NC_007948.1, read as the reverse complement.
GGGCCAGTTCCGCGCCGATCTGTATTACCGCCTCAATGTGGTGACGCTGACGCTGCCGCCGCTGTCGGAGCGCCGCGAAGACATTCCCTTGCTGGCCAACCATTTCCTCATCAAGCTGGCCAACAAGTACGACAAGCGCCTGAGCGGCTTCGCCCCGGAAGCCATCAAGGCCCTGACCACGGCCGCCTGGCCAGGCAATGTGCGACAGCTCTACAACGTGGTGGAGCAGGTCTGTGCGCTGTCGACGACGCCGCTCGTGCCACTGGCCCTGGTGCAGCGCGCCCTGCGCTCGCCCAGTGTGCAGGTACTTACTTTTGCAGAGGCCAGGCAACGTTTTGAGCGCGACTACCTGGTCGGCCTGCTCAAACTGACCGATGGCAATGTGGCCGACGCCGCGCGCCTGGCCGACCGTAACCGCACCGAGTTTTACCGCCTGATGCAAAAACACGGCCTGACCCCCGGGCATTTCAAGGCCGACAACGCCACCGCTGCCTGACGGCTGGCGCAGGCCGCGCCGCCGGGCAGTCGCTGGCTGGCGACAGCCCTGGAGGCCTGATTTCAAAGGGATTTTTCTTCCAGACCCAGCGGGCTGTCGCTCTCAGGCGACAAAAAAGCGGCTTTGGACCGGCTTTTGTGGATCTGGCGCCGCCATCCCAAAGATATTCTGGCCAAGTGCTTGATTTAAAAGGGGTTTTCAGAACTGGCACAGGGTTTGCCCTAGTCAGACGATGGAAACCTTTTTCAGCCTCTGTCGCAGCAAAGTTTTCGCTCCTTCCCGAGCTCCTTCGGGAGCCCCTGTTTCGCACCGGGGCAACGCCTGGCGGGCCCGCCTGACCGCCCTGGCATGCCTGGGCCTGCTGGCAATGGGCGCGGGCCAAGCCCGCGCCTGGAGCCTGGACGATGTCGCCGGTCTGGCCCGCGAGCGCGCCCAGACACCCTTCAAACCCGCCACGCAAGCCATGCCGGCCGAACTCGCCAACCTCGACTACGACGGTTACCGCGACATCCGTTTCAACCCGGCCAGTACGGTTTGGCGAGCCGACAAGCTCCCGTATGAAGTGAATTTCTTCCACATCGGCAGGGAGGTGGCCTCGGTTCGCATCCATGAGATCACGCCCGAAGGCGTCAAACCGGTCCCCTACCGCCCCGCCGAATTCAATTACGGAAAAAACAGCCTGTCGCCAGAAAAGTGGGGCGACCTCGGCCATGGCGGGCTGCGCGCTTTCAGCAACCTGAACTCGGCCACGTACAAGGACGAACTGGCGGTCTTCCAGGGCGCCAGCTACTTCAGGGCGCTGGGGACAGGCCAGCGCTACGGCCTGTCGGCCCGTGGCCTGGCGGTTGACACCGTGGGCGGTGGCAAGGAGGAATTTCCGCGCTTCACCGATTTCTGGCTGGAAAAACCCGCGGCCGATGCGAAGCGGCTGACGGTTTACGCGCTGATGGACTCGCAGCGCATGACAGGCGCCTACCGTTTTGACATCACACCGGGTGAGCAGACCACCACCGCGGTGCAGGCACGCATCTTCATGCGGGACAACAAGCAGCCGGGGGCGCAAACGCCGGTCAAGACGCTGGGGCTGGCACCGCTGACCAGCATGTTTTTCTTTGGCGAGAACCAGCCCCGCCCCGGCGACTTCCGCCCCGAGGTACACGACTCCGACGGCCTGATGATTGCGACCGGAGAGGGGGAATGGCTGTGGCGTCCGCTGCAGAACCCGGCCTCGCCGCTGGTCACCTCGTTTCGCATGAAAAGCCTCAAGGGCTTCGGCCTGATGCAGCGCGACCGCGCATTCAGCAACTATGAGGACACCGAAGCACGTTACGAACTCCGTCCCAGTGCCTGGGTGACACCGGTCGGCGACTGGGGTGCCGGCCGTGTGGAACTCCTGCAGTTTGGCACGCCCGACGAGACCCATGACAACGTGGCGGCCTACTGGGTGCCCGACAGAATGCCCGCCCCCGGCGAGTCCCTGGACCTGGCGTGGCAGATCGCCTGGCAGGGCAAAAACCAGCAACTGCCGCCCAACGGCTGGGTGACGCAATCGCGCCGCGGCATTGGTTTTTCGAAGCCGGGAACCGACCTCACGGGGCAGGTCCAATACGTCATCGATTTTGCGGGCCCGGCGCTCGATGCCTTGCCCGAGAACGCCGCCGTGCGGGCCATTGCCACCGCCAGTGCCAACGGCCGTGTGCTCGAAAGCCTGGCTTACCGCAACCCCGCCACGGGCACCTGGCGCATGACCTTGCGCGTGCGGCGACTCAACCCGGCCCAGCCGGTCGAACTGCGCGCCTTCCTCCAACACAACAGCAACACCCTGAGTGAAACATGGACCAACCTCATCACACCTTGATCCAGCCCGGCCGCCGCAGCACCCTGCGTGAAGAGCGTCACCCGAACTCGGTCACCGCGCCGCCCATCCATCGCGGCTCCATGGTGCCGCGTCCATGGCGTGGCTTCTGGAACAGCCTGGGCACGGTCGCGCTGATGCCCCTGGTGCGGCTGACCACCCGCAGGCCGGACCGCGTGTCGCCGCGCGAGAAGCTGGAGCCCTGGCAGCATGCGGCGCAACGCCGCCGGGCCATCTTTGTGGTGCTGACGCTGGTGAGCACGGTGCTGGCCACCTGGATTTTTGCCGACATGCAGCCCAACTATGACAACGCCTGGCTGGAGTATGGCCAGATCAGCCTGTTTGCGCTGCTGTCGGCCTGGGTCGTCACGGGCTTCATGACGGCCATGATGGGGTTTTATGTGACTCTGTTCGGAGATGCCCGGGCCCTGTCGGCCAAAAAGGTGCAGCACTACCCGCTGGATGAGGCCACGCGCACGGCCATCATCATGCCGATCTGCAACGAAGATGTGCGCACCGTGTTCGCCGGCCTGCGCGCCACCTGCGAGTCGGTGGCGATGACCGGCCATGTGAAAAACTTCGACGTGTTTGTGCTGTCCGACAGCAGCCATCCGGCCATCATCAGGGCCGAGCGGGCCGCCTGGGAAGACCTGCGCAGCCAGCTGGCCAGCCACCCCGAGCAGCCGCAGATCGAGGTGTATTACCGCCTGCGTAAACGCCGCACCGACCGCAAGGCCGGCAACGTGGCCGACTTCTGCCGCCGCTGGGGCAAGGACTACCGCTACATGGTGGTGCTGGATGCCGACAGCGTGATGAGCGGCGACTGTCTGGTCGCTATGGTCAAGCTGATGGAAGCCAACCCCAAGGCCGGCATCATCCAGACGGCGACCCAGGCCATCGGCCATGTGACGCTGCATGCGCGTGCGCAGCAGTTCGCCTCGCGCGTGACGGGCCGCCTCTTCACGCTCGGCATGCAGTTCTGGCAGATGGGCGAGTCGCACTACTGGGGCCACAACGCCATCATCCGCATCGCCCCCTTCATGCAGCACTGCGCGCTGGCGCATATCAAGGGTACGGGCGGCATGGCGGGCAGCATCATGTCGCATGACTTCGTGGAAGCCGCGCTGATGCGCCGCGCCGGCTTCCACGTCTGGCTGGTGGCCGACCTGGTGGGCAGCTATGAGCAGCAGCCGCCCGATTTGCTGGCCGAATTGCAGCGCGACCGCCGCTGGTGCCAGGGCAATTTGCAAAACTCGCGGCTGATTGCCGAGCCCGGCCTCCACCCGGTGCACCGCTCCATGTTTGCCACCGGCGCCATGGCCTACCTGTCAGCGCCGCTGTGGCTGTGCTTCCTGACGCTGGGAACGGCGCTGTGGCTGTCGGGCTCGCCGATGATGAGCGACTGGGCCCTGCTGCCGGGCGAACTCGTGTCGCTCTGGGCCTGGACACTGTGCATGCTGTTTTTACCGCGCATCCTCGGTCTTGCAGCCGTGCTGATCAACCGCCAGCAGCAGGCGTACGGCGGCACGGCCAGCCTGCTGCGCAGCGCGCTGCTGGAAACCCTCATTGCCCTGCTGCAGGCGCCCATCCGCATGCTGGCGCATTCGCTGTTTGTGGCGGTTGCGCTGACAGGCCTGAAGCTGGAATGGAAATCGCCTCCGCGCGAAGCCGCCGCAGTGCCCTGGCGGCATGCATTGGCGCAGCTCGCCCCGATGAGCGCGGTGATTGCCCTGCTGGCTGCCGGCATCGCCATGATCGATGCCGGCGCACTGGTCTGGCTGCTGCCCGTGGGCTTGCCCCTGCTGCTGGCGATTCCGATGACCGTGCTCACCAGCCAGGTGGGTATGGGTGCGGCCCTGCGCGCGCAAAGCTACCTGCTGATTCCGGAAGAAACCCGGTCACCGGCCGTGCTGCGCCGCGCCTGGCTGCATGCCAGCCGCCGGGCCACGCCGCGGCTCAGTGCCGCCTGACAGCAAGCGAGAACCGGACCGGCGGCACCCAGCTATCTTTACGATAGCTGGTGACGTTTTTACTCATTGGCCTAGCGGCGTTTTTATATAAACCCGGCTCAAGCCCGGAGCGTCAGAACTTCGGCATGCCCTTCATGCCGCCCATGCGCTTCATCATCTTCATCATGCCGCTGCCCTTCATCTTTTTCATCATGCCCTGCATCTGCTCAAACTCGTTGAGCAGGCGGTTGACCTCCTGAACCTGCACGCCCGAGCCGGCCGCGATGCGGCGCTTGCGGGTGGCCTTGATGAGTTCGGGCTTGCGGCGCTCCAGCGGCGTCATGCTCTGGATGATGCCTTCCTTGCGCTTGATGTCGCGTTCAGCCTTGTCCATGTCCACCTGACCGGCCTTGGCAGCCATCTGCGCCGGCAGCTTCTCGAGCAGGCTGGACAAGCCGCCCATGTTTTTCATCTGCTGGAGCTGGCTCAGGAAATCATTCAGGTCAAAACCATCGCCCGACTTGATCTTGGCGGCCAGCTTTTGCGCCGCAGCCACATCAACGCCTGCCGCGACCTGTTCGACCAGCGCGACGATGTCACCCATGCCCAGGATGCGGCCGGCATGCCGCTCGGCATCAAACACCTCCAGGCCGTCGATTTTCTCGCTGGTGCCGGAGAACTTGATCGGTGCGCCGGTGATCTGCCGCACGCTCAGGGCCGCACCGCCGCGCGAGTCGCCGTCAGTCTTGGTCAGAATGATGCCGGTCAGCGGCAACGCTTCCTTGAAGGCCTTGGCCGTGTTGACCGCGTCCTGCCCCTGCATGGCATCGACGACGAACAGCGTTTCAACCGGGTTGAGCGCCGCGTGCAACTCCCTGATTTCCTTCATCAGGGCTTCGTCAATGGCCAGGCGGCCGGCCGTGTCGACGAGCAGCACGTCAAAGAAATGCCTGCGTGCGTAGTCGATCGCGGCCTTGGCAATGTCGACGGGCTTCTGGTCGGGCGTGCTCGGGAACCATTCGGCACCGGCCTGCGCCGTCACGGTCTTGAGCTGCTCTATGGCGGCAGGCCGGTAGACGTCGCCGGACACCGTCAGGACTTTTTTCTTGCGCTTTTCAATCAGGTGCTTGGCCAGCTTGGCCGTGGTGGTGGTCTTGCCCGCGCCCTGCAGGCCGGCCATCAGGATCACCGCGGGCGGTTGCGCCGCCAGGTTGATGTCGCTGACGCCCTCGCCCATGGTCGCCGCCAGCTCGCGGTTGACGATGCCCACCAGGGCCTGGCCGGGAGACAGCGAACCCATCACCTCCTGGCCAAGGGCCTTGTCCTTGACGCGGGCGATGAAGTCGCGCACCACCGGCAGGGCCACGTCGGCTTCGAGCAGCGCCATGCGCACCTCGCGCAACATGTCCTGCACATTGGATTCGGTGATGCGGGCCTGGCCTCGCATTTCCTTGACGAGGCGGGAGAGTTTGTCGGTAAGGGCTGAGGCCATGAGCAGGCTCCACAAACATGGAGCAATTAGGAAAGGAAAGAGGAGAGGAAAGAAAGCACTACGGGCTAAACTGTAGCCATGATTTTAGCTTTCAGTGCGTGGTGGGGTCTTGGGGCGGCAATAGGCGCCGCTCTGGCCTATGCAACCCTGGCGCTGGCCCCCCCCCGCCTGAGCCCGGCGACCATTCGCGGAATTTTGCTGGCGGCATGGCTGCTGCACGCGTTGGCTCTGGCCAACGGACTGCTTGGAGATCCGCCGCGTTTTGGTTTTGCGCCCGCCCTTTCCATGACCGTCTGGCTGGTGCTCACCGTCTACGCGATTGAAAGCAGCCTGTTTCCGCAGCTCCAGGCCCACTGGGCACTGGCAGGACTGGGCAGCGCCGCGGTCATTTTGTCGCTGCTTTTCCCCGGCACCAGCTACCACCGCATTGCCTCGCCCTGGCTGCCGCTGCACTGGGCGCTCGGCATTGCATCCTATGGCCTGTTTGCGGCGGCAGTGGTGCATGGCTGGCTGATGAGCCGGTCGGAGCGCTCCATGCGCCAGGCCGCGCCAACCGATGCTGGTGTGCCGCTGCTCACGCTGGAACGCCTCACCTTTCGCTTCGTCGAAGCCGGTTTCGTGCTGCTGTCGGCAACACTGCTGGTGGGCTGGTTGTTTGCCGAAACCCTGTACGGCCCGGGCATGGTCCGGATGTGGAACCACAAAACGATTTTCTCCGTGCTGTCCTGGCTGACCTTTGCAGGGCTTCTGGCCGGCCGCGCCCGTCTGGGCTGGCGCGGCCGCAAGGCGGTTCGCGTGCTGTACCTCGGCGCAGGCCTGCTGCTGCTGGGCTATGCAGGGTCGAGTTTTGTACTTGAAGTCATCCTGAGGCGTGCATGAAATACCTGCTGGTCGCGGCCCTTGTGCTGGTGGTTTTCTGGCTCTGGCGCCACAACCGGCAGGCTGAAAAAAATGAAGCCAACACGACTCGTCCGCCCAGCCCCCCGCGCCCGGCCAACGAGGTCACGGAGATGGTGGCCTGCGAGGTTTGCCATGTGCACCTGCCCCGGTCCGAGGCCCTGATCGGGTCCAGGGGCGGCATCTACTGCAGTGATGCGCACCGCCGTGAGGCCGGAGGCTAGATGACGACACCCTCCCAATGGTTTGAGACGGCGGAAAAGGCCTCCGGAGCCTGGGAGTTCGAACCTGAATTCAGCTCCTTCGGCCGCCTCTGGCGCGTTTTCATGACGGCGCGTGTCGCCACGGCCGGCGTGCTGGTGGTCCTGCAGGCTGTCATCCACGCCTTGGGCAACAGCAGCAACCGCTGGCCCGTCGCCGTGTGCATCGCCTACCTGTGTGCGACGCTGGCCGTGCGGCTTTGGGCCCAGCCCCGGCCACCGGGCCGCACGTTTGACGCACACTGGCTGGCCACCATCGGGGTGGACGTGATCACCTTTTCCCTGCTGGAATTCCTGCAATCGGGCGGCATCAATTACACCCCGCTGTTCGCACTGCCGGTGCTTCTGTCGTCGATTCTCGGGCCGATTCTGCTGGCCTTCGGCACGGCTGCCAGCGTCACGCTGTTGCTGCTCGTCGATGCCTGGTGGACTTCGCTGCAAACCCCGGGGGACTTCAATGCGCGCTTTCTTCAGGCCGGCCTGAGCGGCTCGGGGTTCTTCCTGGTGGCGCTGCTGGCCAACCAGCTGGCGCTGCGCCTGGCGCGGGAAGAGCAACGCGCCAAAGCCAGCCAGTCAGCGGCCCGCATGCAGACCCAGGTCAACGAACTGGTCATTGAAGCATTGACCGACGGCGTGCTGGTGGTTGACGTCAATGGCGTCGTGCGCTCGGCGAACCCCGCCTCCAGGCGGCTGCTGTTCATGCGCAAGGCCATTCGCAACGCGCCGTTCATGCTGGCCACGGAGAGCGCCTGGCAACCCCTTGCGGACCTGATGCACCAGACATTTGCCACGCAATCGCCCCAGGAAGCGGACATCCGGCTCGAATTTCCAGCCCGCAGCGCAAGGCGGCTGCATGTGCGCACCCGGCTGGCGGCCTCGCAAAACGGCACGCACGAAAGCCTGTGCGTGATGTTTCTCGAGGACCTGCGTGAAATGGAAGCACGTGTGCGTACCGAAAAAATGGCAGCCATGGGGCGCATGTCCGCTGCGGTGGCCCACGAAATCAGGAATCCGCTGGCGGCCATTTCGCAGGCCAACGCCCTGCTGGAAGAAGATCTGCAGGATGCCGGCCACCGCCAGCTCACCGCGCTGGTCAGCCAAAACGCGCAGCGCCTGGCCAAAATTGTCGACGAGGTCCTGAACATCTCGCGGGCCCAGGAACAGGCACCCGCGCCGCAAACGACGATGCTGATGCTGGACGACACGGTTGCTCAAATCGCCACCGACTGGGCCAGCCAGACCGGGGCAGCGCAGCGCTTGGGCGTAACCCTGAACGCGGCCCAGACATCGGTCTGGTTCGAGGCCGAGCACCTGCGGCGCCTGATGGTCAACCTGCTGGATAACGCCCTGCGTTACGCCAGCGCGTCCGCGCACTCGATGGAAGTAGCCACCCGGGTGATGACGGGAGGCGAGGTCCGGCTGGCGGTCTGGAGTGACGGCCAACCGCTGGAAGCAACGGTCGAGACCCATTTGTTCGAACCTTTTTTCTCCTCCGAGAGCCGCTCCAGCGGGCTGGGCCTTTACATCTGCCGGGAATTGTGCGAGCGTTACGGCGCCCTGATTGGCTACCAGCGGGTGGCACGCCACGCCACCGAGGGCAACGAGTTTTTTGTCATCTTCAAGCCGGCGCCACAGCTTCTCGGCACCCCCCGGGGTTCTTTTGACACAATGCCTGCCTGAGACCCTACGCATACCCTAAGCATGCAAATACCCCCCACCTCACCCGCCCATATTCTTGTCGTCGATGACGAGCCGGACCTGCGCACCCTGTACGAGCTGACCCTGCTTCGCGAAGGTTATCGGGTGGAAGCGGCCGGCGATTTGTTGCAGGCGCGCGAGCAGCTTGAGAGCAAGCGCTTCGATGCAGTCATTACCGACATGCGCCTGCCCGACGGGTTGGGACTGGAGCTGCTGCGTGAGCTGGTGGCCCAGCAACGCGCGGAACGCTGCGTGATCATCACGGCGCACGGCTCTGCCGAAAATGCGGTGGAAGCCCTCAAGGCTGGCGCGTTCGACTACCTGACCAAACCCGTTGACCTGAAACAGTTCCGCAGCGTCGTGGCGTCGGCCATCCTGGGCACGCAGAACCTGTCGCGACCCGCCGCGGGCGATAGCGGTCTTGGCGAGCTGGGCCCGGGACCGACCGCGGCCACCTCAACCAAGTCGGAAAAATCTGACAAGTCGGCGTCAGCCATCCTGCAAAAACTGGTGGGCGAATCGGCGGTGATGCGGGCCGTCAAGTCGCGCATCGTCAAGGTAGCTGGCAGCATGGCACCGGTGCTGATACAGGGAGAATCCGGCACGGGCAAGGAACTGGTCGCACGCGCGGTGCACGCCTGCAGCCACCGTGCGGCCGGTCCCTTTGTGGCCGTCAACTGCGGCGCCATTCCTGAAAACCTGCTTGAAGCCGAGTTTTTTGGCGCCCGCAAAGGTGCCTACACCGGATCGACGCAGGACCGGCAAGGCTACTTTCAGGCCGCCAAGGGGGGAACCCTGTTTCTCGATGAGATCGGTGACCTGCCGCTGGCCATGCAATCAAAGCTGCTGCGGGCGATCCAGGAACGCTCGGTGCGGCCGCTGGGCTCCCCCCAGGAAGACACGGTAGATGTCCGCATCGTCAGCGCCACACACAAAGAGCTGGGCGCGCAGGTTCAGGCAGGCGCCTTCCGGCAGGATCTGTATTACCGGCTCAACGTGATCGAAATCGGTGTGCCGCCGCTGCGCGAGCGGCGCGAAGACCTGCCGGCACTTTGCCAGGCCCTGCTGTCAAGAATCTGCAAGGAGTCGGGGCTCGCTGTGCCTGAGCTCACCGGCGCGGTGATGGAGCAGCTGCGCTCGCATCCCTTTGACGGCAATGTCAGGGAGCTGGAAAACATCCTGCACCGCGCGGTGGCGCTCGGCGAAGGCAATGACCTGCATTTCGAGGCCCCCCCCCAGGATTTCGTGGCGGTTCCGGAAAATCTGCAGGCGTTTCTCGACCAGCAGGAGCGAAGCATCCTCTCCAAGGTGCTGCAGGAGACCGGGTTTAACCGCACCGCTGCCGCCTCCAAACTGGGGCTGAGCCTGCGCCAGATCCGCTACCGCATTGCCCGTCTGAACATCGAGACACCCGGCGGCGATGACGCATCCGATGAGTCAGCCTGAGCCGGACGGCACGCCGGCTGCCAGCCCGGCCTTGTGGCGGGACGGCTGGTACCGCTTTGCCCGCACGCTGGCGTCACCCAATTACGGCCCGCGACCCGGCGGCGCACACATTGACCTGATCGTCATTCATTCCATCAGCCTGCCACCCGGGGAATTCGGCAACGGCAACGTGCAGCGCCTCTTCACCAACCAGCTCGACTGGGAAGCGCACCCTTACTTCCAGGGCATTCGCGGCCTGCAGGTTTCGTCTCACTTTTTCATCACCCGCGCAGGCGCGCTATGGCAATTTGTGGCTTGCCAAGACCGTGCGTGGCATGCCGGCGAGTCCCGCTACCGGGGACGCAGCAACTGCAACGACGACTCCATCGGCATTGAACTGGAAGGACTGGAGGGCAGCACCTTTGAAGCACGCCAGTACGAGACCCTGGCGGGATTGTGCGCGGCGCTCCTTCAGGCCTATCCCATCGCCCACATTGCGGGGCACGAACACATTGCGGCAGGGCGCAAGCAGGACCCCGGCCCGGGTTTTGACTGGCCCTTGCTGCAACGCTCACTGGCCGCACCCGATAGGTATTTTCCCGCAATCGACTGAGCGGATTTGGGGGCGGCAGCCCCACGATGAAAATGCATCGGGTGGCTGAAAAATTCGCGGTATTTTTACCCATCGAGGATTCGCCGGCCTTGACAGAAGGAAGTCTGCGAAAAAGCACGCCAGTGCTCCATCTGTCTTTCCAAAGCCTGATTTGACAAGGCTTTCACGGCGTTGCAGCATCAAACCTGCCGCCATTCCGGGACGCAAAAACAGCCTGAAAATGGCCTCCATACGCAAAAGCGAATTCAGTCGGCGATACACTACAGGTAGTGGCTTGTATTCCACTTGGACCCTAGGTATAGTGTCTTAGCCCTGATTCAGTTTGATGTAATTCGGGCGGATCAGGACGGAAATATCACGAAGGATATCGCCAAGAAATCAGCTTACCGATCTGACCAGCCTTCAGCGAACCAGCATCACCCTGAACACCACATCAAACCAGCCATAAAACAAACAAAGCAAAGAGGAAGCCATGCAAACAGCACAACACACAGTGCCCGTCACATCGGGCGGCCTGGCCGGCAATCCGGTCAGCAACGACAGCAGCGCGCCAACCAACCCGCTCGCCCACTACCAGATCATTCGCCGCAATGGTTCCGTGGTTCCGTTCGAGCCCAACAAGATTGCCGTGGCCATGATGAAGGCCTTCCTGGCCGTGCATGGCACGCAGGGAGCCGCTTCGGCCAGTGTCCGCGAAACCGTCGACGGCCTGACCCAGGCCGTCATCCGGGCCCTGATGCGCTCCCGCCCGGGCGGCGGAACCTTTCATATTGAGGATGTACAGGACCAGGTCGAGTTGGGCCTGATGCGCGGAGGCCACCATGAAATCGCCCGCGCCTACGTGTTGTACCGCGAAAAGCGCAGCCAGGAACGCGCCCGCCAGCCGCAGACCCCGGCGCCCGAAGCCCCCATGCTGCATGTGACGGACGGGGGCCAACGGGTCGCACTGGACGTGCGCAATCTGCAGGCCCTGATTGAAGCGTCCTGCGCCAACCTGGGCGCCGATGTCAAACCCGACCCGATTGTTGCCGAGACCATGCGCAACCTCTACGACGGCGTGCCCATCGACGAGGTCTACAAGGCGTCCATCCTCGCGGCCCGCACCCTGATCGAAAAAGACCCTGACTACACCTACGCCACCGCACGCCTGCTGATGCACACCATCCGCCGGGAAGTCCTGGGCGAAGAAGTCAGCCAGGAAGAAATGCACTCCCGCTATGCAGAGTATTTTCCGAAGTTCATCGCCAAAGGTGTGCAGAACGAACTGCTCGACGAAAAGCTGCAGCAGTTTGACCTGGCCCGGCTGGGCGCGGCGCTCAAGCCGGAGCGCGACCTGAAGTTTGACTACCTCGGCCTGCAGACCCTGTTTGACCGCTATTTCCTGCATGTGCGCAAACAGCGCATCGAACTGCCGCAGGCGTTCTTCATGCGCGTGGCCATGGGCCTGTCGCTGGGCGAAATCGACCGTGAAGCGCGCGCCATCGAGTTTTACGAAATCCTCTCGTCGTTCGACTTCATGTCGAGCACGCCCACCCTGTTCAATGCCGGCACCCTGCGTTCGCAGCTGTCGTCCTGCTACCTCACCACGGTAGCCGATGATCTGGGCGGCATTTACGACGCCATCAAGGAAAACGCCCTGCTCTCCAAGTTTGCCGGCGGGCTGGGCAACGACTGGACACCTGTGCGCGCCCTGGGTGCCCACATCAAGGGCACCAACGGCGAGTCCCAGGGCGTCGTTCCCTTCCTGAAAGTCGTCAACGACACGGCCGTCGCGGTCAACCAGGGTGGCAAGCGCAAGGGCGCGGTCTGCGCCTACCTGGAAACCTGGCACCTGGATATTGAAGAGTTCCTGGAACTGCGCAAAAACACCGGCGACGACCGCCGGCGCACGCACGACATGAACACAGCCAACTGGATCCCTGACCTCTTCATGCGCCGCGTGATGGAAAAAGGCACCTGGACGCTGTTCTCGCCATCGGACACACCCGACCTGCACGACAAGTTCGGCAAGGAGTTCGAAAAGATCTACACCGCCTATGAAGCCAGGGCCGAGCGTGGCGAGATCAAGCCTGCCCGCAAGCTGCAGGCCACCGACATGTGGCGCAAGATGCTGTCGATGCTGTTCGAGACCGGCCATCCCTGGATCACCTTCAAGGATGCCTGCAATGTGCGCTCCCCGCAGCAGCACGCCGGCGTGGTGCACTCCTCCAACCTGTGCACCGAGATCACGCTCAATACCAGCGACACCGAAACCGCCGTCTGCAACCTCGGCTCCGTCAATCTGGTCCAGCACCTGAAGGACGGCGCGATTGACCATGACAAGCTGAAGAAGACCATCACCACGGCCATGCGCATGCTGGACAACGTGATCGACATCAACTACTACGCGGTCAAGAAAGCACGCGACTCCAACATGCGCCACCGCCCTGTGGGCCTGGGGATCATGGGCTTCCAGGACTGCCTGTATGAACTGCGCGTGCCCTACGCCTCCCAAGAAGCGGTCGAGTTTGCCGACAAGTCCATGGAGGCGGTCTGCTACCACGCCTACTGGGCTTCGACCGAGCTCGCCAAGGAGCGCGGCAAATACGCCAGCTACAAGGGATCGCTTTGGGACAAAGGCATCCTGCCGCTCGACACGCTGGACATGCTGGCCGAAGAGCGCGGCGGTTATGTGGAAGTCGACCGTTCCGCCACCCTGGACTGGGATGCCCTGCGCCAAAAGATTGCCCAGGACGGCATGCGCAACTCCAACTGCGTCGCCATTGCCCCGACGGCCACCATCTCCAACATCATCGGGGTGGACGCCTGCATCGAACCCTGCTTCGGCAACCTCTCGGTCAAGTCCAACCTGTCCGGCGAGTTCACCGTCATCAACCACTACCTGGTGCGTGATCTGAAGCGGCTCGGCCTGTGGGACGACGTGATGGTTGTCGATCTCAAGCACTTCGATGGCTCGCTTCGCCCGGTTGACCGGGTGCCGCAGGAAATCAAGGCGCTTTACGCCACGGCATTTGAAGTGGAAACGTCATGGATTGTTGAAGCCGCTGCCCGCCGCCAGAAATGGATTGACCAGGCGCAGTCTCTCAACATCTACATGGCCGGCGCCTCTGGCAAAAAGCTCGATGACACCTACAAGCTGGCCTGGTTGCGTGGATTGAAAACCACTTACTACCTGCGCACCATGGGTGCCACACACGCCGAGAAATCGACGGTCAAGGCGGGCAAGATGAACTCGGTGTCCTCGGGCCCCGAAGCATCGGGCAGCGGCAAGAGCGCGCTTGAAGTGGCAGCTGCGGCAGCGCAAGCACAGATGAATGCATCGCCGGCAACCGACATCAAGTTCTGCGCGATCGACGATCCCGGTTGCGAGGCGTGCCAATAAAAAAACATCGAGTCGTGCGGTGAAATTCTCCGCACGATTTGATGGTGTGATTCGATGTAATTGAGCAACACTAATTTACAGCGATGTGAATGAACACTTTTCATTTTGTATCGCTGCTTTCATAATCCCAAAGAATTGGAAACCTTTATGTTGACCTGGGACGAAGAAGTCAAACCATCGCTGCAAAAATCTCATGCCAGCGGCTCGACCGACAGCCGCTCGATGGAACTTCCGCCTCTTTCTTCCGATGAGCCTCAAGCCCAGGTGCGCATGCTGCACGATGGCGCTTACGCTCCGGCTGCGCCAGCGGCTCAAGCGGCACCTGCAGTGAGCGGCACACCGCCAACCGCGCTGCGCGTCAAGGCTTCAGACAAACGCATCATCAACGGCCAGACCGACGTCAATCAGCTGGTACCGTTCAAATACAAATGGGCCTGGGAGAAGTACCTGGCGACCTGCGCCAACCACTGGATGCCGCAGGAAGTCAACATGACACGCGACATTGCACTGTGGAAAGACCCGAACGGATTGACCGAGGACGAGCGTCGCCTGGTCAAGCGCAACCTCGGTTTCTTTGTCACTGCCGACTCACTGGCTGCCAACAACATCGTGCTGGGCACCTACCGCCACATCACGGCGCCCGAGTGCCGCCAGTTTCTGCTGCGCCAGGCCTTCGAGGAAGCCATTCACACCCACGCCTACCAGTACATCACCGAGTCGCTGGGCCTGGACGAGGCTGAAATCTTCAACGCCTACAACGAGGTGCAATCCATCAAGGACAAGGACCAGTTCCTGATCCCGTTCATTGAAGTCATTTCCGACCCCCACTTCAAGACCGGTACCACCGAAGCTGACCAGACCCTGCTCAAGTCCCTGATCGTGTTTGCCTGCCTGATGGAAGGCCTGTTCTTCTATGTCGGCTTCACGCAGATCCTGGCGCTCGGCCGCCAGAACAAGATGACGGGTGCGGCCGAGCAGTACCAGTACATCCTGCGCGACGAGTCCATGCACTGCAATTTCGGCATCGACCTGATCAACCAGCTCAAGCTCGAGAACCCCCACCTCTGGACCGCCGAGTTCAAGGCCGAGATCAAGGCCCTGTTCCTCAAGGCCGTGGAGCTGGAGTACCGCTACGCCGAGGACACCATGCCCCGCGGCGTGCTCGGACTCAATGCCTCCATGTTCAAAGGCTACCTGCGCTACATCGCCAATCGCCGAGCCACGCAAATTGGACTTGAAACTCTCTTCCCCAACGAGGAGAATCCGTTTCCATGGATGAGCGAAATGATCGACCTGAAAAAAGAACGCAATTTCTTCGAGACCCGTGTGATCGAGTACCAGTCAGGCGGCGCCCTGTCGTGGGATTGATCCCGGACTGAATGACGCAAGACACGTAAAAAAATAATGATTTCTAGAATTGCAATGACCAATGACGCTACCGCAGAGTGCGCGTTGGGCTTTGCTCCTGTGTTCGCGGCGCTGGGCCGGTTATCCGAAGACCCAACGCCGTGAATCGCTTCGCGTACTCCAAACGTGAAGTGCTCTTTGCAATGTGATCAAGGAGAAAACTATGGCAACTGCGAAAAAACCTGCGGCTAAAAAAGCTGCTCCGAAGAAAGCGCCGGCTAAAAAAGTAGCGGCAAAAAAAGCACCTGCTAAGAAAGTAGCAGCCAAAAAAGCTCCGGCCAAAAAAGCGCCAGCGAAAAAAGTAGCGGCCAAAAAGCCAGCTGCGAAAAAAGCGCCAGCGAAAAAGGCCCCAGCGAAGAAAGTAGCGGCCAAAAAGCCAGCTGCGAAAAAAGCTGCTGCGAAAAAACCTGCTGCCAAGAAGGTAGCGAAAAAGGTAGCCAAGAAGCCCGCTGCGAAAAAACCCGCCGCCAAGAAAGCAGCGAAAAAACCCGCTGCGAAGAAAGCCGCGAAGAAACCTGCTGCACCCGCTGTAGCGGCTGCCCCTGCGGCTCAGACGACTCTGAACCCGCAAGCTGCCTGGCCGTTTCCGACAGCCAGCAAGCCCTAAGCAGTAAGGTAATTCTGCTCAAAGCCCGATGTCGCAAGATATCGGGCTTTTTTCATGCCGACCACCTTCCAGCCACTACCACCTGCCCGCCCCTGCTGATCCAGCCGTCAAACCATCACCATGGCTACCATACCGCCTGACGCGCCCTTTCTGCGGATTGAAAAGAACGGCGATGTGCTGGTGGATGTGCATGTAGTTCCCAATGCCGCCAAAACACAGCCCGTGGGCCTGCATGGCGAACCCGGCCAGCTGGCGTTGCGCCTGCGGCTGCAGGTGCCGCCGGTAGACGGCAAGGCCAATCAGGCGCTGATCAGATGGCTGGCCCATAGCCTGGGGGTTCCCCAAAATGCTATCACGCCGGTGCGTGGAGAAACATCAAGGCGCAAGCAATTGCGGGTGAGCGCAGCCGTGGCAAGCCGGGCCGCCTGGGACGACCTGGTGGCGGCCATCCCGTCATCCTGACATTTCATTCCCGGGACATGAAAGCAAGGAGATCGATTGCCATGCTTTCAGGAGCCAATCAGACCCCGCTCCCCTTGGACTAACTAACCACCTGTCTGAGCGGCAGTCAGCGTGTAATTCTGGCCGCCCCGCGTCGCGATCTTGTGCGCGCCGACCCGGTTGCCCAGCGCCGCGCAACGGGCCAGCGACCAGCCCTGCTCCAGCCCATACAGCAGCGCGCCCCGAAAGGCGTCGCCACAGCCAGTCGGATCGACCACCGTTTCAGCTTTCACCGAAGGCACCAGCGTCTTCTCACCGTCGATCCAGATCTCGCAGCCCTCCGCGCCCAAGGTCACAACCAGGCCCTGCACCCGCCGGGACATCTCGGCGCAGGACAGGCCCGTGCGGTCGCTCAGCATTCTGGCTTCGTAATCGTTGACCGCGACCCAGGTCGCCAGTTCGACAAAATGGGCCAGCTCTTTGCCGTCAAACATGGGCAGACCCTGACCCGGGTCGAAGACAAAGGGAATACCCGCCGCCTTGAATTGCTCGGCATGCTGCAGCATGGCGTCACGCCCGTCCGGTGAAATGATGCCGAGCTTGATATCGCTGCGCGCGTCGATGCGGCTGATGTGGGCTTGCATCATCGCGCCGGGGTGAAAGGCCGTGATCTGGTTGTTATCGCGGTCGGTCATGATCATGGCCTGCGCGGTGTAGGTATCGCCAACCTGGCGCACAAACTCCGTGCTGATACCCAGCGTATTCATGCGCGCCACATAGTCGGCCCCGTCGCTGCCGACCGTGGCCATGGGCAAGGGAACACCGCCGAGCTGCCGCAGGCTGTAGGCAATATTGCCCGCGCAGCCGCCGAATTCACGGCGCAGGGCCGGCACCAGAAAAGAGACGTTGAGAATGTGCAACTGGTCCGGCAGGATCTGCTCGGAAAAGCGACCCTCAAAGGTCATGATGGTGTCAAACGCCAGGGAGCCACAAATCACAGCAGACATTCAGTTCTCGATTCAATCAGGGGTAAGAGGGTCATCAGGGGTAGAAAGCAAGGACTCGGTAACCGGCCACACGCCAAGACGCCGGTGATGTGGATGACGGCGCCGGCGAGGCACTGCGAACACCGTCCCCCGCCACTTTCATGCTCAGGGCGCCGGCCAGTTCCGAGCGGGCGCCCAGCGTGGTGGCGGTCGCGCCAAACTGCGCGGGTGTCAGGACGCGGCGTACCACCGCCCGGTCCTGGGTATCGGTCAGGGTGACTTCCAGAGAGGGTACTTCCAGCGGAATGGTTCCCGTATTCTTGAGGACAAAACTGAGGCGGTACGCATCCGGGCCGATTCTGTTGAAGCTCGAGCTGTCGATCACCAGGGAGTCGATATGGCGCGGCGCGCGAATTTCACAGCGCAACTGCCCGCAAACCGTCTGCAGCAGGGAACCGAGCCGAGGGTCCAGCGCGGCCAGGTTGTCTTTTTGCTGTACCAGCCATTGAATCGCCAGCGCGGTCATCAGCAAAAGAGCCAGTACACCAAGTGACCAGCGTGCTACCGGCGTTTTCCAGAAGGCCCGGCGCCGCGCAGCACGAACAAAGGAAACATCGTCCGAAATCCCGGAAGCCGGTATTTCCGAAGACTCGAATTCGGCCTCCTCCGCAGTCGCCGTATGCACCAGATCCGGCCGGCGCGGCGGCGTGTCCTCTGGCTCGACATTGGCCTGAGCGGGCTCGCTGTCGAGCTGCTGGCGCTCGTGAAGCGCCAGCTTCCAGCTGGCGGGATCAAAATCGGCGATGCTGTCGTGTTCCTGCGCGTCCTGCCCGGAAAGAAAAGGAGTCAGCGGCACCCTGTCGGCAAACGCCCGGGCGGGTGCCCAGGAAGGATCCGCTGTCGATTCGCTCGCCTGCGCCGGCTCGTGGGTGTCCAGCGTCGAAGCTGCCACCCGGAACACTGGCTCCTGATCGGGGGTGAAAGCCGAGGGCGGCAGCCCCGCCGCTTCCCCCGGCAGCAGGTGCACTGAGGCATCAAACACTTCAGCACAATGCCCGCACCGTACCCAGCCCTGAGAGACTTTGAGTTGATCGGTCACGACCTTGAACATCGTGCCGCACGCGGGGCAGCGGGTAATCAGGCTCATCTAGCGCCGTATTGTAGGGGGTCGTTGCCGGCAGGCCGGCCGAACGGCATCTGATTGACGGGGCTTAAAACCGCGCGCCCATCAGGATCCAGCCCTCTTCCTGGTCGAGCACCTGGAGCTGGCAATAAGGCTGATAGGCCGCCTTAAGTTCGTCGGCCTGGCGCTCCAGAATGCCGGCGAGCACCAGACTCCCGCCCTTTTGAACATGTGAGCACAGCAGCGGCGCCAGCACTTTCAGCGGCGTCGCCAGAATATTCGCAAGCACGGTCTGGTAGGCACCCACCGCCTTGTCAGGCAAGCCGGCATTCAGGGTGACATGGTTGGCCTCGGCGTTGGCGCGTGTGGACTCGACAGCGGCTTCGTCAATATCGACGGCATCAATATCGACCGCCCCAAACTTGGCAGCGCCAATAGCCAGAATGCCCGAGCCACAGCCATAGTCGAGTACACGGGCCAATGGCTTGTTCGCCGCGCCCTGGCCGGCAATCCAGCGCAGGCACATGCGGGTGGTGGGGTGGGTGCCCGTGCCAAACGCCAGGCCCGGATCCAGACGGATGAGCTGCTTTGCCTGTTCAGGCGGTTCGTGCCAGGTCGGCACGATCCAGAATTCAGGCGTAATTTCTACTGGCGTGAACTGCGACTGCGTGAGCCGGACCCAATCCTGCTCGGGCACGGCCTGAATCGCCACCAGCTGGCAGCCCGCAAAAAAATCCTGGGCAGTAAGGACGGAGGCGGCGTCCCGCGCCAGGGCCTCGGAGGCAAACAGCGACACCACGCGCGAGCGCTCCCAGCCGGCCTTCGGTGGTGGCATGCCGGGCTCGCCAAAGAGCGCCTGCTCGGCAGGTGTCTGGGCGTCCGCGTCTTCCACCGACACACTGAGCGCATCCAGCGCATCCAGCGCCTCGCTGAGCGTCTCTATCTCATCAACGGGCGCCAGCAGAATCAGTTCGAACAGGCTCATGGTGATTTTTTGCCCCCACGTTCGCTCACTCCGTGTAGCTCTCTGCCCCCCGAGGGGGCTGGGCTTGCCTGGGGCGGCCCGGCGCGGCGCAAGGTCACACGATCTTTCATTGCAGTGAAACTCAAGCTATCGGTCACGCTTGGACAGCCACTCTTCGAGGTAGTGGATGTTGGTGCCGCCGTCCATGAATTTGGCGTCCACCATGAGTTCGCGGTGCAGCGGGATGTTGGTGTTGATGCCTTCCACCACGGTCTCGGCCAGCGCCGTGCGCATGCGCGCCAGGGCCTGCTCGCGCGTGTCCCCGTGAACGATGATCTTGCCGATCATGGAGTCGTAGTTGGGCGGCACGAAGTAGTTGGCATAAATATGCGAGTCCACCCGCACCCCGGGGCCGCCCGGCGTGTGCCAGGTCGTGATACGCCCTGGTGAAGGGATGAACTTGTAGGGATCTTCCGCGTTGATGCGGCATTCGATCGCATGGCCCTTGAACTGGATGTCGCGCTGCAAAAAGGGCAGCTTTTCGCCGGCGGCCACCATGATCTGGGTTTTCACGATGTCCACGCCCGTGATCCACTCCGTCACCGGATGCTCCACCTGCACGCGGGTGTTCATTTCGATGAAATAAAACTCGCCGTTCTCGTAGAGAAATTCGAAGGTGCCGGCACCACGGTAGTTGATTTTCTTGACGGCAGCCACGCAGCGCTCGCCGATTTTTTCTATCAGCTTGCGCGGAATGCCCGGCGCCGGCGCCTCTTCAATGACCTTCTGGTGGCGCCGCTGCATGGAGCAGTCGCGCTCGCCAAGCCAGACCGCGTTCCTGTGCTGATCGGCCAGGATCTGGATTTCGACGTGTCGCGGATTCTGCAGGAATTTCTCCATGTAGACCTCGGGATTGCCGAACGCCGCACCGGCTTCGGCCTTGGTGGTCTGCACCGCATGGAGCAAGGCCGCTTCGGTGTGCACCACACGCATGCCGCGGCCACCGCCGCCGCCGGCGGCCTTGATGATCACGGGGTAGCCGACCTGTTTGGCGATCCGCTTGATGACCACGGGGTCATCCGGCAGTGCACCCTCGGAACCAGGCACGCAGGGAACACCCGCCTTGATCATGGTCTGCTTGGCCGACACCTTGTCGCCCATGATGCGAATCGACTCGGGTGTGGGGCCAATGAACTTGAAACCGCTCTTTTCAACCCGTTCGGCGAAATCGGCGTTTTCGCTCAGGAAACCATAGCCCGGGTGAATCGCCTCGGCGTCAGTGACCTCGGCCGCCGAGATGATCGCGGGCATGTTGAGGTAGCTGTGGGAGGAAGGGGCGGGACCGATACACACCGACTCATCGGCCAGCTTGATGTATTTGGCTTCCCGGTCGGCCTCGGAGTAGACCATCACGGCCTTGACGCCGAGTTCCCGGCAGGCACGCTGGATCCGGAGGGCAATCTCACCCCGGTTGGCGATCAGTATTTTTTTGAACATGCGTCGATGGGCCTGGTTCGGCAAGGAGGGCTGGAGCCTGCTTACTCAATGATGAAGAGGGGCTGCCCGTATTCCACAGCCTGGCCGTTTTCCGAGAGTATCTTGGTGATGGTGCCGGACTTGTCGGCCTCAATCTCGTTGAGGATCTTCATGGCCTCGATGATGCAGATCGTGTCACCTTCCTTCACCACGCTGCCAAGTTCGACAAAAGGCTTGGCGCCCGGGCTGGCGGAGCGATAAAAGGTGCCGACCATGGGTGATTTGACGGCGTGGCCAGCGGGAGCGGCCGGCGCGGTGGTTTCAACGGCGGGCACGCCATTCGCGGGAGCGGGCGCAGGAGCTGCTACCATGGCGACGGGAGCCTGCTGCATGACGACAGGAGCACCACTGGATTTGACAATGCGTACCTTGCCCTCGGCTTCGGTAATCTCAAGTTCGGACACATTGGACTCCGAGACGAGGTCGATCAGTGTCTTGAGTTTTCTTAGATCCATAGATGCTCCAACGACGGTAGATACTGGGCGCCAGGATGGCAGCACACAGCTTGAATAGCCCATGAAAATCGGCGCTGCCGATCTTCGTTCTTTTTGCATTTACTCTCAGCTTTTAAGCTTTAAAACGCTTATCAGTCAACTATTGCGCGCAGCAGCCCATCGACTGCCCCGGGAAAGCGCAGAGTGTACCTCAAGCCGGCGTCGATCAAGAACCGATTTTGCGGTGCGCATTGCGGCCACAAAGAGACTCCCATCGCAACTGTACGCCGTATTTACACGCAGATATAGACAATTTCACGGCAGTTGGAAGCAGTGCAGCGACGTCATCGCAACTGGGTCAGGCTATTTGAGTTGAGCCCATTGCGCCAGCTCTTCGGGCAGGATTTTTCCGATCTTGCGATGCAGTAACTGACCGGCAGCACCGAAGATCACCGAAAAAGGCAGGCCGCCCGCCAGATTGCCGAGCGACTTGCTCAACTCGGCACCCGTCAAACCCGCCATACCCACCGGAAAATTCAGCGGCCGTGTTTGCAGCCAGCTTCGTACCGCGC
Organism: Polaromonas sp. JS666; assembly: GCF_000013865.1. Taxonomy (NCBI): domain Bacteria; kingdom Pseudomonadati; phylum Pseudomonadota; class Betaproteobacteria; order Burkholderiales; family Comamonadaceae; genus Polaromonas; species Polaromonas sp. JS666. The sequence continues at coordinate 1,132,037 of NC_007948.1, read as the reverse complement.
TGGGCTGATCCACTGCCAGACCCACCGTTTGCCAGCCCTTGTCCTTGTTTTCCTGGTAAAAATAGTCCAGCAACGGAAGCTCCTCCACGCAGGGAGGGCACCAGGTCGCCCAGAAATTCACCAGCAGCGGCTTGCCCCTGAAGCTGCTCATGGGCAAATTTCCGCCGGCCGGCGTCTCAAAGCTCAGACCCCAAAAGGCTTCGTACGTCTCTTCAGCCTTGCCAGCCGCACCCGCGCCTGCCGGCGGAACCACCGTATCGGGCCGGTATTTCCACCAGGCAGCTCCCGCGCCGGCCAGGCCGGCCGCTACGGCAATGCCGCCATACAGCATATTTCTGCGATTCATTGTTTTCAAACTCCGGAAAAGGTGGTCCTGGCGCGTTTACGCGCTGGCCAGTAATTTTTGCACTGCCGGGAGATCGCCACGGGGCGCACGGCCTTTGGCGTCCGGCTTCAGGGCGCCGCGCAAATCGTCGTGATCGTAGACCATCAGGTGCACGCCGACGGTTTCATTGAGGGCTTTGCATACACTTCGCAGACTCAGGGCTTCCACGCTGCCGCCGGTGAAGCCGTTCACGGTGCGTGGCTCGTAGTCCACGTTGTGCTCTATCAGGGCGATCTCAGCCGATTTCGGGTCGTCGCAAAACAGCTGGATGTAGATATCCGACAGCCGCGTGGCCGTACCGTGCCAGACCGCGCCACCCAGGTGAGGCCGGAATTGCACCATGCGCTTCATCCAGACCAGGGCCAGTTCGCGCAGGGCAGCCAGTTCGGCGGGCTGGGTGTCAGCGCAAAAGAGGGCGATGTATTCACGCACCGCGTCTTCCAGTTCGTCATTGCCGGGCAGCTCGGTGCGCACGGGCAGGGCCATCTGCTTGACGGCCCGGCGCTTGGCGGGGCCGTATTCCAGCCCCTCCTCCACCACCAGCGCAGCGGCCGTAGCGGCAATTCCGGATTTGAGGGTATTGAGTTTCACGGTCGGCAGCACAGAAGAGACAAGAAAGTCCGCACAGGGGCGGGAGCACTCGCAGGTGGCGAGTCAGGCTATCGGAAAGCGAAAATCAGTGGGAAGCCCCGGTGATTGTGCCTTTGTTGGGTCCGCATGCGCACCAAAAGTTCACAGTTGGCTATTTTGCTACCAAATCAATAGCACCTTCCGGATACTCCGAATGGGCTGAAGGCATTTTTCTTTTGAAAGCGGGAATCCCGCAAGCCCCGGCGATGACAAAGTCCATGAGAGCCCTGCCTAAAATACAGCCCCATGCATATACATATCCTGGGAATTTGCGGCACCTTCATGGGCGGCCTCGCCGCGCTGGCACGGGAGGCGGGGCACAAGGTGACGGGCTGCGACACGGGCGTTTATCCGCCCATGAGCGACCAGCTGCGCGGCTTGGGCATTGAACTGATTGAGGGTTACAGCGCCGACCAGCTGGCCTTCGGGCCCGACGTGTTCGTGATCGGCAATGTGGTGTCTCGCGCCCGCGGGCCCGACGGCAGCCCCAAATACCCTTTGATGGAAGCCATCCTGAACAGCGGCCGGCCCTACACGAGCGGCCCGCAATGGCTTTCGGGCCATGTGCTGCACCATCCCACCCACCACGCGACCGGGCCGCGCCATGTGCTGGCTGTGGCAGGTACCCATGGCAAAACCACGACCACGGCCATGCTGACCTGGATCCTCGAGCAAGCGGGGCTGCAACCGGGCTTCCTGGTCGGCGGCGTCCCGCTGAATTTTGGTGTCTCGGCCCGGCTGGGCGAAGGCAACACCTTTGTGATCGAAGCCGACGAGTACGACACGGCGTTTTTTGACAAGCGCAGCAAGTTCGTGCACTACCGCCCGCGCACCGCCATTCTGAACAACCTGGAGTTTGACCACGCCGATATCTTTGATGACCTGGCGGACATCGAGCGGCAATTTCAACACCTGGTGCGCACGGTGCCCTCACAGGGCCGCATCGTGGTGAATGCCGGTGAGGAAAGCCTGCGGCGCGTGCTGGCCCAGGGCTGCTGGAGTGAGCAGGTACTCTTCGGCAACAGCCCGCTGAATCAAAGCGGCTTCACCGCCCAGGGCGAACCGAACGACTTCAAGGTGCTCAAGGCCGGCCAGGCAGTGGCCCACGTCCAGTGGGGCATCAGCGGGGTCCACAACCAGCTCAATGCCCTGGCCGCCATCGCCGCCGCAGAGCACGTGGGCGTGCCACCCGAAGTGGCCGCCCGGGCGCTGGCCGAGTTCCAGAACGTCAAGCGCCGCATGGAAGTGCGCGGCGTGGTTCATGCGCACGGTGGCGACATCACGGTGTACGACGATTTCGCCCACCACCCCACGGCCATCCACACCACCGTGGACGGCCTGCGCCGACAGCTCAAGGGGGCCGGAAAAGACGGAGACCGCATCCTGGCCATCTTTGAGCCGCGCAGCAACACCATGAAGCTGGGCAGCATGACGGCGCAACTGCCCTGGAGCCTGGAGCAGGCCGACCTGGCGTTTTGCCACGCTGGCGGGCTGGACTGGGATGCGCGCGCTGCGCTGATGCCGATGGGCGCACGCGCCCAGGTCGCTGACAACATCGACCAGCTTGTGGCGCAGGTCAAAGCCTCAGCCCGGCCGGGCGACCATTTGCTGTGCATGAGCAATGGCGGGTTTGGCGGGATTCACGCGAGGCTGCTGGAAGCGCTCAAGCCCTGAAGTACGGCGCTCACGGGCAGCGCCAGTAACTCTTGTCGGAAATTCCGGATCGCCTTCGGACCGCGAACGGTGGACAGCGAAACGGGCGATGCCCCAGCGCCGCAGTCCTGATCAATAAGTGATGCTGAGCGCAGCCACATCAATATGCACCACTGGCTTGGCCAGCGATGCACTGGCTGCGCGGGCAAACTCCAGCGCCCATTGCGGGTCGGCAAATTTAGCCGGGCCGCCGGCCTGGGCCACCACCACGACCTTGTCGGCCAGCAGCAGCTTGCCGGTAGGCCGCAGCGGCTCGCAGCCCATCTGGGTGAACTGGTTGTCCAGCCACTGCCTGGCCGCTTCGTGCGGCATGGGCTGCACTTCCTGCAGGTCCACGCGCACGGGCGGGCTGTTTTTAAATGTCACCCTGACTTCGCTGCGCATGGCCGGCTCCCGGTGGTGGAAGACCCATGTTCGCTTTCGCAAGGTGCATCGGCAATTCGCGGAAACCCGCAAGTGCCGGCGCAACTCTTGGCCGCCTGGCCTACTTTTTGGCCCGCCGAGCCAGCACTGCGGCCGACAGCGACTCCAGCACTTCAAGCGAATGGTTCCAGCCCAGGCAGGCATCGGTGATGCTTTTGCCATACTCCAGCGCCTGCGCGTCGTCCTTGCCTGGCGTGAACTTTTGGGCACCGGAATTCAGGTGGCTTTCCACCATCAGGCCGAACACATGATGCGAGCCACCGGCCACCTGGCCTGCGATGTCACGTGCCACATCCACCTGCTTCTCGTGCTGCTTGGAGCTGTTGGCGTGGCTGCAGTCGACCATCAGGGTAGCCGGCAACTTGGAGGCCTCTAGCTCCTTGCAGGCCGCGGCCACGCTGGCAGCGTCGTAATTGGGCGTCTTGCCGCCACGCAAAATCACGTGGCAGTCCCTGTTGCCGTTGGTTTGCACAATCGCGACCTGGCCGTTTTTGTGCACCGACAAAAAGTGGTGGCCGCGCGCAGCCGCCTGGATGGCGTCGGTGGCAATGCGGATGTTGCCGTCGGTGCCGTTCTTGAAACCGATGGGCGCCGACAGGCCGGAGGCCAGTTCGCGGTGCACCTGGCTTTCCGTGGTGCGCGCACCAATCGCGCCCCAGGAGATCAGGTCACCGATGTACTGCGGTGAAATGACATCCAGGAACTCGCTGCCCGCCGGCAAGCCCAGCCGGTTGATTTCAATCAGCAACTGGCGCGCGATGCGCAGGCCTTCGTCGATGCGGAAGGTTTCATCCAGGTAGGGGTCGTTGATCAGCCCTTTCCAGCCGACCGTGGTGCGTGGCTTCTCGAAGTACACGCGCATCACGATCTCCAGCGTGCCCGCGTATTTCTTGCGCTGCTCCATCAGCCGGCGCGCGTACTCCAGGGCCGCTGCCGGATCATGAATGGAGCAGGGACCAATCACCACCAGCAGGCGGTCATCCTTGCCCGCCATGATGTTGTGAATGCTCTTGCGCGTCCGCGTGATCAGCGATTCAACAGCGGTGCCGCGGATCGGGAAGAAGCGGATGAGATGCTCTGGGGGAGGTAGCACGGTAATGTCCTTGATGCGTTCGTCGTCGGTCTGGCTGGTTTTTTCGACGTTCGCATACCAGCTGTCGCTGGAGGGGCTGGCAGAGGTGGCTTTGGCATTCATCGCAGGCTTCCTTTTTAAAATTCAGGCAATTCGGGATCAGTCAAACATTCAAATATTCAAATAAAAACGGCAAAAAAAAACCGCCGGGCGTCCGGCGGTTTTTGGAGATTTGTTGCGTTTTTTCGGGTTACGCGAAGATCTCTCTACCGCCGGAGGCGCTTGAGAACCAAAAGTAACCGAAATAAAATTTCGCTGAAGTCATGGGTTGGAATGTAGCACAGGTCTGAAAAAGGCCCGCAAATACCGCCTCTGACGGCAATTTACGCGGTCCCGCCCACGGTCAGCCCGTCGATGCGCAGCGTCGGCTGGCCGACACCCACCGGCACGCTCTGGCCTTCCTTGCCGCAGGTGCCCACGCCGCTGTCCAGCTGCATGTCATTGCCCATCATGGTGACGCGGGTCAGCGCATCCGGGCCGTTGCCCACAATCGTGGCGCCCTTCACCGGGTACAGGATCTTGCCGTTTTCAACCCAGAACGCCTCGCTGGCCGAGAAAACAAACTTGCCGGAGGTGATGTCAACCTGGCCGCCGCCGAAGTTGGTGGCGTACAGGCCTTTTTTGATACTGGCCACAATCTCTTCAGGCGCCTTGTCGCCGCCCAGCATGTAGGTGTTGGTCATGCGCGGCATGGGCACATGGGCGTAGCTCTCGCGTCGGCCATTGCCGGTGGGCTTGACCTTCATCAGGCGGGCATTAAGCGAGTCCTGGATGTAGCCCTTCAGGATGCCGTCTTCAATCAATACGTTGCGCTGGCTGGCATGGCCTTCGTCATCCACATTGAGCGAGCCGCGGCGGTCGGCGATGGTGCCGTCGTCCAGCACCGTCACGCCTTTGGCAGCAACGCGCTGGCCAATGCGGCCTGAAAACGCGCTGGAGCCCTTGCGGTTGAAGTCGCCTTCCAGTCCGTGGCCAATCGCTTCGTGCAGCAAAATGCCGGGCCAGCCGGGGCCGAGCACCACGGTCATTTCACCGGCAGGCGCGGGGCGCGCGTCCAGGTTGGTCAGCGCGGCCTTCACCGCATCATCCACATACTGCGCAATCTGCGCGTCGTCAAAATAGGCCAGGCCAAAACGGCCGCCGCCACCGCCCGAGCCCATCTCACGGCGGCCCTTTTGCTCGGCAATGACCGTCACGCTCAGGCGCACCAGGGGGCGCACATCGGCGGCCAGCGTGCCGTCGGCGCGGGCCACCATCACCACGTCGTACTCGCTGGCCAGTCCGGCCATCACCTGCACAATGCGCGGGTCTTTGGCTTTGGCGAGTTTTTCCACTTTTTCCAGCAGCTTGACCTTGGCGGTACTGTCCAGCGTGGCAATGGGGTCCAGGTCCTGGTAGAGCGAGCGGCTGCTGGCAATTTTTCGCTGCGGTGTTTTCACGCGGCCGGCCTTGCTGGCGGCAGAAATGCTGCGCACGGTGCGCGCTGCGTCGAGCAGCGAGGCTTCAGAGATGTCGTCGGAATAGGCGAATGCCGTCTTTTCGCCGCTCACGGCGCGCACACCGACGCCCTGGTCGATGCTGAAAGATCCGGTTTTGACAATGCCTTCTTCCAGGCTCCAGCCTTCGCTGCGGGTGTACTGGAAGTACAGGTCGGCATCATCCACCCCATGGGACGTGATCTCACCCAGGGCGCGGTTCAGCGCGGCATCAGTCAGCCCGAACGGTTCAAGCAGGAGCTTTTGCGCAATGAGAAGACGCTGTGAGGTGGACTCGTGCGTAGGACGCGCCAGCGGTCCGGCCCCCACGCTGGTTTGACGAGCGGACACGGCGGCGGATTTGAGTGAGATCATGCAGCCATTGTAGGCAGTCTGGCCCCGAAGCACCCGACCCCGGCGCCCGGGCCATACGCAGGAGGGTTTTGCGGCCGGGGACGGGTTGGGACTTCCGCTCAGAGGCCAGTCAGGTCAGGTCCGTGGTGGCGGCGCCGGGAGCATTGGTCTTGCACGATTCGATGCCGCCATCCCGCGCCGATGCGCTGGCGTACATCTCGCTGACCCCGATGACCTGCCCGTTGCCCGCCTTCAGCGTGAAATAGGGTGAGCCGTCCTTGCCCGAAAGGCGCTCATAGCGGCCGTCGTCTGCTGCGTTTTTCTTGACCGACTCAATGCCGCCGACCGCACTGGCTTTAGTGTCATACATCTCGCTGGCAAGAATCTTCTGGCCATTGCCCGCCAGCAGGGAGAAGAAATACTTGTCGTTTTTTGCCTTCTTGAGCTCAAATTTACCGGCCATCACATGACTCCTTGAAAAAAGATGAGGGGGAATCCAGCTAACCAGCGCCTTTGTACGCGGCAAGTCGCTTGAAGGCAAGCCCCGCCTGTTACTTGACACAGCCAATCCTTGCCTTCAAGGCAGTCAGGTCTGCACCAGCCGTTTGGCCTTGGCAATCGACATCAATATGCCGAGGGCCAGGCCCAGCGTCACCATGGCGGTGCCGCCATAACTGATAAAGGGCAGCGGAACCCCCACGACCGGCAGGATGCCGCTGACCATACCCATGTTGACAAACGCGTAGGTGAAAAAAATCATCGTCAGCGCACCGGCCAGCAGGCGCGCAAACAGCGTGGAGGCCTCCAGGGCAATGGCCAGCCCGCGCAGGATCAGGAAGATAAAACCGGCGATGAGCAGCAGGTTGCCAGCCAGGCCGAACTCTTCGGAATAGGCGGCAAAAATAAAGTCGGTGGTGCGCTCGGGGATGAACTCCAGGTGCGTCTGCGTGCCGGCCATGAAGCCCTTGCCGAACACGCCACCCGAGCCAATGGCAATCATGCCCTGGATGATGTGAAAGCCTTTGCCCAGCGGGTCGCGCGACGGATCGAGCAGCGTGCAGATGCGCTGCTGCTGGTAGTCATGCAGGATGGGCCAGCGCACACCGTCGGCGCACAGTTGCGGCTCGAACCACACCACAAGGAAAACACCCACCAGGCCCAGCAGCACCGGAGGAACAATCAGTTTCCAGCTCAGGCCGGCGAAAAAAATCACCGCCAGACCTGCAGCCAGCACCAGCAGGGAGGTCCCCAGGTCAGGCTGCTTCATGATGAGCCCGACGGGTAGTGCCAGCAACAGGCCGGCCGCCAGAAAATCCAGCGGCCTGAGCTGCCCTTCGCGCTTCTGGAACCACCAGGCCAGCATCAGCGGCATCGCGATCTTCAGGATTTCACTGGGCTGGATCACCACCCCGACATTGAGCCAGCGACGCGCGCCCTTTTTGGTGACACCAAAGATGGCGACCGCCACCAGCAGGCCCACGCCGACTACATAGAGCGGGACGGCGAATGCCATCAGGCGCTGTGGCGGGATCTGCGCCACCACAAACATGATGCCCCCGGCAATCAGCATGTTGCGGCCATGGTCAGCAAAGCGGCTGCCATGGTCGTAGCCGGAGGAATACATGATCAACAGGCCGGCACAGGCCAGCAAAAAGACCGCAAAGGCCAGGGGGCCGTCAAAACCCTGCAGCAGGGGGGCGGTTCGCTGGAAAAGTGAGGGTTTGTCGAAAACGGCGGCCATGCACCGATTATCTGCCAGCTTCCATGCCACCAGGCACAGGAAGCTGATTGGGTTCACCCTGTTTAGCTATCAATACAATAGCTAACTATTCCTTCATTGATTGGGTAAAACCGTTTTTCCAGCAATTCAGTTATCACCACCTCGGCCACCCAATATCCACGCGCAAGCCCCCGCACCGGCCCGCTGCGGCTCAGCCACGTACCATGTCGCCATGCCCACCACCCACCTGCTCTACCTGCACGGCTTTCGCTCCTCGCCCCAGTCCGTCAAGGCGAAAAAAATGGCCGCCATCGTGCGGCTGCGCCATCCGTCCGTGCGGTGGTGGTGCCCGCAACTACCACCCTCCCCGCGCGAGGCCCTGCAGGCAATCATGGACGGCATTGCCGGCTGGCCCCGGGAAGCCGGCTTTGAGAGCCTGGCCGTGGTCGGCTCCTCACTCGGCGGTTTTTACGCCACCGCAGTGGCCGAACGGACCGGCTGCAGGGCGGTGCTGCTTAACCCCGCGGTGGAGCCGGCACGCGACCTGAGCGGCTATATAGGTGAGCAAACCGCCTGGCACAACGCTGGAGAGCACTTTTTCTTTGAACCCCGCTTTGTCGACGAGTTGCGCGCGCTGCAGGCCGGCCCGCTGAAAACGCCTGAAAACTACCTGGCCGTGATCGCCAAAGGCGACGAAGTGCTGGACTGGCGCGAAATGACCGCCCGCTATGCCGGTGCGCAGATACGGCTGCTCGAAGGCGGTGACCATGCCCTGAGCGATTTCGACCTGCACCTGCCGGCGATTCTGGATTTTCTGGACCTGGCCCCCTGAACCCCGCCACACTGCCCAAAAGCCCGCCTGATTACACTAGCGGCAAGCATGTAACGGCCAACCAAGGCCTCAAAGGATTTCGTTTTGTTTGTATTGTTTGAAGAGACCGGCAAGTTTCTGGCTGGCCGGATTTTGTCGGAGAGCGACGCGTCGCTGCAGGTCGAACTCGACTCCGGCAAACGCGTGAAGGTCAAGGCGGCCAATGCGCTGCTGAAGTTTGAAAAGCCCGCCCCCGCCGAGTTGGTGGCCGCCGGGCAAAAATTGAGTGCCGACATCGAGCTGGACCTGGCCTGGGAATTCGCCAGCGACGAGGAATTCGGCTTTGCCGACCTGGCGCGCGACTATTTCAGTTCCGACGCGTCCAGACCCGCCTCCCTCGAGCAGCAGGCCGCGGCGCTGTTCCGCCTGTTCGAGTCGCCGCATTATTTCCGGCGGGCGGGCAAGGGCCGCTTCAAGAAAGCGCCGGCAGAAATCCTGCAGCAGGCATTGGTCGCCATCGAAAAGAAAAAGCAGCTCGCCGCGCAGATTACCGCGTGGGCAGAAGAACTCGCGCAAGGGCAATGCCCCGGCCCGGTGCGCGAGCAGCTCTACAAAATCCTGTTCAAGCCCGACAAGAACAGCGCCGAATACAAGGCCGTGGTCGAGGCTTCACGCAGCACGCACATCGCACCGCTGGATCTGCTGCAAAAAGCCGGCGCCATTGCCTCGCCCTACCAGTTTCACTGGAAGCGCTTTTTGTTTGAGAACTTCCCCAAGGGGACGGCCTTCCCGGCCCTGCAGGCACCCGAGATCAAGGACGATCTGCCGCTGGCGGACGTGAAAGCGTTTTCCATCGACGATTCCGCCACCACCGAGATCGACGATGCCCTGTCGGTGCAGGGCCTGGGCAGCGGCACCGTCACGCTGGGTATTCACATTGCAGCACCCGGCCTGGCCGTGCTGCCTGGCAGCGCGATCGATGCAGTGGGCCGCGCGCGGCTGTCCACCGTGTATATGCCGGGCTACAAGCTGACCATGCTGCCCGACGATATCGTCAAGACCTATACGCTGCTGGAGGGCCGCAACTGCCCCGCGCTGTCGCTCTACCTCACGCTGGACGAGGCCACCTTCGAGATCAAGGCAAGTGCCACACGGCTGGAACAGGTGCCCATCGTCAGCAACCTGCGGCACGACAAGCTGGACAGCGTCTTCACCGAGGCATTTTTTGAAGCGGCCCAGGCCAGCCCGCCGGTGGATGTCCAGTGGGGCGTGGAGCTGTCCTTTCTGCACCGCCTGGCCAGACACCTGAAGGCCCAGCGCGAAGTGGTGCGCGGCAAGCCTGAGAACTTCAACCGGCCCGACTACAACTTCCGGCTCGACAACCCGTCCGGCCAGGAGCCGCAGGGCGATGAGACCGTCAGCATCAGCACACGCCAACGTGGCGCCCCGCTCGACCTGATCGTGGCCGAAGCCATGATCCTGGCCAACAGCACCTGGGGCCAGTGGCTGGCCGAGCACGGCGTGCCCGGCATTTACCGCAGCCAGGCCAGCCTGGCGCCCGGCGTGAAGGTGCGCATGGGCACCAAGGCCCTGCCGCACGCAGGGATTGGCGTCAAGAGCTACGCCTGGAGCACTTCGCCGCTGCGCCGCTACACCGACCTGGTCAACCAGTGGCAAATCATTGCCTGCGCACGGCACGGCCGAACGGCGGCCCTGGCGGCCCCCTTCAAGCCCAAGGACGCGGAACTCTTTTCCATCATTTCGGGTTTTGACGCCGCCTACAGCGCCTACAACGGCTTTCAGGCCGGCATTGAGCGCTACTGGACGCTGAAGTACCTGGAACAAAACGGCATCACCGAGCTGACGGCCACCGCCTTCAAGGACAACCTGATTCGCGCCGACGACCTGCCGCTGGTGCTGCCTGCGCTGGGCGCGCAGGGCCTGCCGCGCGGTGCCAAAGTGCGGGTGAAGCTCGGTGCGATTGACGAGATCACCCTGGATATCTCGGGCGCGGTGACGGAGCGACTGGATGCCGTGGCCGAGGAATCCGCCGAGGCGATGGAGATGGAACTGGAAGAAGAGGACGCGGAGGCCGACCTGGCAGCCGGCCCGATCTCGATTGCAGTCGATGTCAACGAGCCGGCAGCCGATAGCGCGCCCGCACTCGCAGCGGCTGATTGACACAGATAAGCCCGATAATCCCTTCCTGTGAAGTCACCAAGCACACTGCAAATTGCCCTGGGCGCCTCCATCGCCTTTCATGCGGTGCTGCTGACCGTGCGTTTTGTCGACCCGGAGCGCTTTAACCGCGTGTTCCAGGACACACCGCTGGAAGTGATTCTGGTCAACGCGAAATCCCGTGAAAAACCGGACTTTGCCAAAGCCATAGCGCAAGCCTCGCTGGCCGGCGGCGGCCAGCTTGAAAAAGGCCGCGCCACCTCTCCCCTGCCGCCCTCGGCCCTGACCGAAATGGGTGATGCCAGCGACGAGACGCAGCGGCAGATTGAATCGCTGCATGAGCAGCAGACCCAGTTGCTGACGCAAATCAAGAAACAGCTGGCCACGATGCCGCCACCCGACATGACGCAGGCGGCCACCAACCCCGCGCATGCCGATCGTGAGGAAAAGCGCCGGCAGCTCGTCAAGATACTGGCCGAAATTGAACGGCGCATCAACGAAGAGAATGCCCGGCCCAAAAAACGCTACATCAGTCCGGCGACCCGCGAAGAGGTTTATGCGGTGTACTACGACGAGCTGCGCCGAAAAATCGAGGACAAGGGTACGGTGAACTTTCCCGAGCTGGCCGGCAAAAAACTGTATGGCGAGCTCACCATGGTCATGACCGTGAATTTTGATGGCCGCATCCTGGACACCGAAGTGGCAGAAACTTCCGGCAACCTGACACTGGACCGCAGGGCCCAAAGCATCGTCCGCGGCACCGGCCCCTTCGGCCGCTTCACCGAGGCCATGCGCCGCAAGGCAGACCAGATCGTGGTGGTGTCCCGCTTCAAGTTCACGCGGGACGACACGCTGGAAACCCGGCTGACCAGCCGCTGAGCCTTCGCACGCCCCTTGCCGACAACGCCCCGATGCCAACCGCCTTCACTCATGCATAAGCCTTGTATCCATGGATAAGTATTTCGTCCTCGGCAACCCGATTCAACACAGCAAATCGCCGCAGATTCATGCACGCTTTGCCGAACTGACAGGCCAGACGCTGGAATACGACCGGCTGCTCACGCCGCTCGACGGCTTTGCCGCGACGCTCGCGCAACTGGTGCAGAGCGGCGCGCGCGGCTGCAACGTCACGGTTCCGTTCAAATTCGAGGCCTTTCAGGCAGCCGGCACTCAGAGCGACCGGGCGCAGCTGGCCCAGGCCGCCAACACCCTGAAGCTGGACGGCAACACCATTTACGCCGACAACACCGATGGCATAGGGCTCGTCAACGATATCCAGAACAACGCCGGTGTTTCACTGGCCGGTCGCGACGTCCTGCTCATAGGCGCCGGCGGCGCGGGTGCCGGCGCGCTGGCACCGCTGCTGGCAGCCGGACCGCGCAGGCTGGTGCTGGCCAACCGCACCCGGGCCAAGGCCGATGCACTGGTGTTGCGCCACACCCTGCACCCGTCCCTGCAGGAGGCGCTACAAAAAACAGAGCTATCAGCCCAGGATTTGCAGGGGATAGATGGTAGTTTTGATGTCGTGATCAATGCCAGCGCGAGCAGCCTGAGCGGTGGCGGCGTGCCAGTGGACAGCCGCGTGCTCAAGCCGGGCGCGCTGGCGTACGACATGATGTATGGCCCTGCGGCGGACGGTTTCATGACCTGGGCCCGCGAACACGGCGCCACGCCACGTGACGGCCTGGGCATGCTGGTGGAGCAGGCCGCCGAGGCGTTTGCGCTGTGGCGCGGCGTGCGGCCGCCATCGCAGCAGGTCCTGCAGGAAATGCGGACAGCCATGCAGACGCAGCAGACGCAGGCCAGATGAAAGCGCTGCTGCGCCTGCTGGGTCTGGTACTGTTGGCGGGTCTGGCCCTGCAGATTTATTTTGTGGCCCGGATCGCGCTGATGGCCGTGGTCAAACCCGAATCGACCGCCTTTCAGCGTTCGGAAATTTACCTCATCGCCCGGCATACCGGAACGTTGAAGTGGCGCCAGCAGTGGGTGCCCTATGCGGCCTTGCCAGACCACCTCAAGCGCGCGGTGATTGCGTCGGAAGATGCCAGCTTCGCCGAGCACGAAGGCGTGGACTTGGAAGCGCTGGAGAAGGCTTGGGAAAAAAACGCCAGGGCGGAGCAGCGCGCCGCGCAGCTGGGCAGCCGGCTGGCCCCCACCCGCACTGCGAAGCCGCCGAAGATCATTGGCGGCTCCACCATCACCCAGCAACTGGCCAAAAACCTGTTCCTGTCGGGTGAGCGCACACTGCTGCGCAAGGGCCAGGAGCTGCTGCTGACGCTGCTGCTGGAAGCCCTGCTGGACAAGCGGCGCATTCTGGAGATTTACCTCAACAGCGTCGAGTGGGGAGAAGGCGTGTTTGGCGCCGAAGCCGCCGCCCAGCACTACTACCGCAAACCGGCGGCCCGGTTAAGCGCCTATGAAGCGGCACGACTGGCCGTGATGCTGCCGCGGCCCAAGTATTTTGAAACCCGGCCGGGCTCTGGTTACCTGGCCTCACGCGCCAGCACCATTGCGGCGCGCATGGGCGGTGTGGAGCTGCCTTGACAGTTAGCTGATGAACTCTAAAAAAAGCACTGGCAACACAATTTTCCGACGGTCCGCCCCTAGGAAAATTAGCCCCCGAGGGGCTGGAGCCTGCGGCTCCAAGCCTGCCAGCGCAGGCTTGGACAGGCGACAGAGGCGAAGCGTCTGGCGAGCCGCGGCCTGCAAGGCCTCGCGTATTACACGCAGTGAAAAGCGTGGGGGCCATATCTAGTGCTGGCCAAACTCATGAGCATGTTTTTGCTGGGACTGATTCGCTTGCTGACCGGTGCCCAGGCGCGCTGGCAGGGCTGCCCACCCAAGGCCGAGCAGCGGATTTACTTTGCCAACCACCAGAGCCATGTGGATCTGGTCCTCATGTGGGCCGCCCTGCCCGAAGAGCTGCGCAGCATCACGCGGCCCATCGCGGCCAAGGATTACTGGACCAAAACGCCGTTCAAAAAATGGATCACCACGGCGGTGTTCAACGCCATTTATGTGGACCGCGTCAAAACCGGCGAGCAGGATCCGCTGGAGCCCCTGATTGAGGCGCTCACCAACGGCGACTCCATCATCCTGTTTCCGGAGGGCACTCGGGGCAACCACGAGGAGCCTCAGAATTTCAAGTCCGGCCTGTACAACCTGGCGCAAAAATTCCCCCAGGTCGTGCTGGTGCCGGCCTGGATCAACGATGTGCAGCGGGTGATGCCCAAGGGAGAAGTGGTGCCCGTGCCCATCCTGTGCTCGGTCACGTTTGGAGCACCCATCGCGGTGGGCGCCGGGGAAGACCGAGGCAGTTTTCTGGCCCGCGCGCGCCAGGCCGTCATGGACCTGCGGCAAACCTGATCAAGCACGGATGCTCCGATGAACACCTTTCTGCGCAACCTGACACCCGGCCAGCAGGTGGGCCTGCTGTTTGTGGTGGTTTTTGGCCTGCTTCTCATCATCAGCGTGGCTGCGTTTGTCTTGTCGCTGCAGGACCGGCACGAGGATGACCTGCACACGCAAAAGCTCAAGGATTTCAATGGCCTGCTGAGAACCTCGTGGGTGATGTGCATGGTGTTCTGGGTCGGCTGGACCCTGGGTGAAACCGCGGCCACGGTGCTGTTTGGCCTGGTGGCCTTTTTTGCGCTGCGCGAATTCATCACGCTCTCGCCGACCCGGCAGGGCGATCACCGCAGCCTGGTGCTGGCTTTTTTTGTGGTGCTGCCCGCGCAGTTTGCCCTGGTCATCACCCGGCATTTCGACCTCGTCACCGTGTTCATCCCGGTTTATGTGTTCCTGGCAATTCCAGTCGTCAGCGCGCTGGCGGATGACCCGCACCGCTTCCTGGAGCGCAACGCCAAATTGCAGTGGGGCATCATGGTCTGCGTCTACGGCATCAGCCATGTGCCGGCCCTGCTGCTGCTGAAGTTTCCGAATTACCAGGGCAAGAATGCCTTCCTCGTGTTTTTCCTGGTGTTTGTCGTGCAGAGCTGCATGATCGTGCAGCACCTGGCCAGCCGCCGGCTGGCGCGGGCGCCGATTGCGCCCAACGTGAGCAAAAGCTTTGAATGGACCAGCTGGCTGACCGCCGTGGTCGTGGCCAGCCTGGTCGGCGGCCTGATGGCGGGCCTGACGCCCTTCAAGCCGGCCCAGGCGGTGGCCATGGCCCTGATCGCCTGCGTGGCCGGCTCCATGGGCCACCTGGTGATGAAGGCCCTCAAACGCGACCGCGGGATTACCAACTGGGGTTCGGAAGGAAAATCAGTCACCGGCGCCAGCGGTTTGCTGGACCGCGTCGATGCCCTGTGTTTTGCCGCACCGATATTCTTCCATTCGGTTCGATGGTATTTTGGCCTCTAGCCCTTTCATTTCACTTTCATTTCAAATCCTGCGCAAGCAGCTACCAAATTTATAGCCTATGCGTATTCTTGGAATTGACCCTGGCTTGCAGATCGCCGGATTCGGCGTGGTCGAAGTCGACGGCCCCCACTTGCACTATGTGGCCAGCGGCACCATCAAGACCACGCACATGGTGCGCGGCGACCTGCCGGCCCGGCTGAAGGTGCTGTTTGACGGGGTACGGGAAGTGGTGCAGCGCTACCAGCCCGACATGGCCTCGGTGGAGATCGTCTTTACCAACGTCAACCCACAGGCCACGCTGCTGCTGGGGCAGGCGCGCGGTGCCTGCATCACGGCCCTGGTCTCCAGCGATCTCACCGTGGCCGAATACACGGCCCTGCAAATGAAGAAGGCGGTGGCCGGCTATGGCAAGGCCGGCAAGGCCGAGGTCCAGCAGATGGTGATGCGGCTGCTGAAATTGCCGGCCCTGCCCGGCAAGGACGCCGCCGATGCCCTGGGCCTGGCCATCACCCATGCCCATGCCGGGCGTTCAACGGCCATCCTGGCGGCCGCCACGGCGTTGAAGCCCAACGCCAGCGCTTCTTACAAGGCGGGTCGGCACTATTGAGCCCAACGCTTTTCGCTTCATGTAATGCGCGGCCATCTGAAGGAACCGTTTTTCGCTGGGCCTGCCCGGCAGAAAGACTGCAGCACGCCTTCTCAGGCCACGCGCTCCAGAATGAGAACGGCAAAAAATCCGAAAGCCGCAATCAGCGTCCACTTGAGGATGATCAGGCCGAATCGCCTGAACCGCGGCTGCCCCGTTCCCGCGTAAAACATGAAGGACATGGCGGAGACCAGCAGCAACAGCAGGACGAGCCAGCGAAAGAACAGCATGGCGTGTGGACTGTCTGTTGCGGGCTACCAGGCGCGCGCCAGGGTGGCAAAGCCCTGAGGAGCCCGTTTTTCGTCTGCAAAGGTGACGACTTCGTAAGCGTCCTGGTGGGCCAGCAGCTCACGCAACAGCTTGTTGTTCATCGCATGGCCGGAGCGAAAGGCGCTGTAGGCCGCCAGCAGCGGTTTGCCCAACAGGTACAGGTCGCCCATGGCGTCGAGGATCTTGTGCTTCACGAACTCGTCGTTGTAGCGCAGGCCCTCGCTGTTGAGCACCTTGTAGTCGTCCATGACGATGGCATTGTCGAGCCCGCCGCCCAGGGCCAGCCCGTTGGCGCGCATCATTTCGACGTCTTTTGTAAAGCCGAAGGTGCGGGCGCGGGCGATGTCTCGCGAATAGGAACCTGAACTCAGGTCAAACTCCACGCGCTGGCCGGTGGAGTCGACGGCCGGATGGTCGAAGTCAATTTCAAAACTCAGCTTGTAGCCCTCGTAGGGACTCAGGCGCGCCCACTTGGCCGTGGCGCCTTCGCCCTCGCGCACCTCGACCGGCTTGAGCACGCGAATGAATCGCTTGGGCGCGGACTGCAGCTCGATGCCGGCGGACTGCAGCAGGAAGACGAATGAAGAGGCCGAACCATCCAGAATGGGCACCTCTTCCGCGGTGATGTCGATGTACAGGTTGTCGATGCCCAGGCCGGCGCAGGCCGACATCAGGTGCTCGACAGTGTGCACCTTGGCGCCACCGGCCGAGATGGTCGACGCCAGCCGGGTGTCGGTCACGGCCTGCGCCGAGATGACGATATCCACCGGCTGCGGCAAATCCACCCGCCGAAACACAATGCCGGTATCCGGCGGCGCCGGCCGCAAGGTCAACTCCACCCGCTGGCCGCTGTGCAGGCCCACGCCCACGGCCTTGGTCAGGGATTTGAGTGTTCTTTGGGCAAGCATCAGGTCATTTTAATTTGAGCGGGGCCATTTCACGGGTAGGGGATAGCAATGCCCCGCATAGCCAGACCCTAAAGAGAATCGCGACGAACGTCCAATGAGCGTCCTGAGGGACTACAGAATGATCGAATGGAAAGCATAGCGAGCGGTCCGAGGTTGAGCCGAGGAGCACAGCCGTAGGACAGTACGGCGCGCACCACAGGCTCAAGATCGGGCCGCGCAGCAGCTTTACATCCGTGCGCCGCGCCGGGCCGCCCCGAGCAAGCACAGCCCCCTTGGGGCAGCGCAGTACGCGAAGCGACAAGCGTGGGGGCACTTTCAGTCGGCCTGTTTCCTGAGAAACGCCGGGATCTCGAAGTCATCCATGCCGCCGGAGGCCAGCGCATCGACCTTGGCAGCCGCCTGGGTGCGGTTGGTACGCCACACGCTGGGCACGGTCATGTTGCCGTAATCAGGCTGCATGCTGCCCATGGCCGTCTGCGGCACACCTGCGCCGCCGGCCACCGTGTTGAGCGTGGGCACATTGAAGGGCACGTTGTCGGTGCCCGTGCGCAAAACCTGCAGCGGCGGCGCGTGGCGACGCACGCCCTGGCGGCTCAGGCCGGTGGCGACCACCGTGACACGGATCTCGTCACCCAGTTCGTCGTCGTAAGCCGTGCCGTAGATCACGTGCGCATCGGGCGAGGCGTAGGCGCGGATGGTGTTCATCGCCAGCTTGGACTCGCTCAGCTTGAGCGAGCCCTTGGCCGCGGTGATCAGCACCAGCACGCCCTTGGCGCCCGACAGGTCAATGCCCTCCAGCAGCGGACAGGCCACCGCCTGTTCGGCGGCGATGCGGGCGCGGTCGGGGCCATTGGCCTTGGCCGTGCCCATCATGGCCTTGCCGGGCTCGCCCATCACGGTACGCACGTCTTCAAAGTCAACGTTGACGTGGCCGGGCACATTGATGATCTCGGCGATGCCGCCCACGGCGTTTTTCAGCACGTCGTTGGCATGGGCGAAGGCTTCATCCTGGGTGACGTCATCGCCCAGCACTTCGAGCAGCTTTTCGTTGAGCACCACGATCAGCGAGTCGACATTGGCTTCCAGCTCGGCCAGGCCCAGGTCGGCGTTGGTCATGCGGCGGCCGCCTTCGAATTCGAAAGGCTTGGTCACCACGCCCACCGTCAAAATGCCCATCTCCTTGGCGATGCGGGCGATCACCGGCGCGGCGCCGGTGCCGGTACCGCCACCCATGCCGGCCGTGATGAACAGCATGTGCGCGCCAGCGATGGCGCTGCGGATGTCATCCACCGCCACCTCGGCCGCGTCACGGCCCTTGTCGGGCTTGCTGCCCGCACCCAGCCCGCTGCTGCCCAGCTGGATGGTCTTGTGCGCGCTGCCGCGGCTGAGCGCCTGGGCGTCGGTGTTGGCGCAGATGAACTCGACGCCCTGCACATTGCAATCGATCATGTGACCGACAGCATTGCCGCCACCACCACCGACACCGATCACCTTGATTTGTGTGCCCTGGTTGAATTCTTCGATTTCAATCATTTCGATGCTCATTGGGAGCCTCCTGTCAATAAACTGCAGTTGCCAAAATTTTTTAAACGGTCTTGATGCCTGAGCCACCCTGTCATGCAGGGGGGTCTGCCCCTCCGCAGTGGGTACAACGTGAAGAGCGACGAATGAAACTGAAAAAGTTGTTCATCAGAAATTCCCCACAAACCAGTCTTTGACCCGACCAAAAGCGTTGTGCACGCTGCCCGCCTTCTGCGCCACCTTGTAGCCCCGCATGCGCGCCAGCCGTGCTTCCTCGAGCAAACCCATCACCGTTGCGGCGCGGGCCTGTGCCACCATGTCGGACAGCGCACTGGAGTAGCGCGGTATGCCGCGCCGCACCGGCTTGAGGAAGATGTCTTCGCCAAGTTCCACCATGCCGGGCATCACCGCGCTGCCGCCGGTGATCACGATGCCGGACGACAGCACCTCTTCGTAGCCCGATTCACGAATGACCTGCTGGACCAGTGAATAAATCTCTTCGATGCGCGGCTCGATCACGCCGGCCAGGGCCTGCTTGCTGAGCATGCGCGGGCCGCGGTCGCCCAGGCCTGGAACCTCGACCTGGGTGTCGGGATCGGCCAGCAACTGCTTGGCATAGCCGCTTTCGACCTTGATGTCCTCGGCATCCTTGGTCGGCGTGCGCAGGGCCATGGCGATATCGCTGGTGATCAGGTCGCCGGCAATCGGAATGACCGCGGTGTGCCGGATGGCGCCACCGGTAAAAATGGCGACATCCGTGGTGCCGGCGCCAATGTCCACCAGCGCCACGCCAAGCTCCTGCTCGTCCTGCGTCAGCACGGCCAGGCTGGAGGCCAGCGGGTTGAGCATCAGCTGGTCGACCTCCAGCCCGCAGCGCCTGACGCACTTGATAATGTTCTCGGCAGCGCTTTGCGCGCCGGTCACGATATGCACCTTGGCCTCGAGCCGGATGCCACTCATGCCGATCGGCTCGCGCACATCCTGGCCGTCGATGACGAACTCCTGCGGCTCCACCAGCAGCAGCCGCTGGTCGGTCGAGATGTTGATGGCCTTGGCCGTTTCGATCACGCGGGCCACATCGGCCTGCGTCACTTCCTTGTCCTTGACCGCAACCATGCCGCTGGAATTGATGCCGCGGATATGGCTGCCGGTGATGCCGGTGTAAACCCGGGAAATCTTGCAGTCGGCCATCAGCTCGGCCTCCTTCAGGGCCTGCTGGATGCTTTGCACGGTGGCGTCAATGTTGACCACCACACCGCGCTTGAGGCCGTTGCTGGCCGCAATGCCCAGGCCCGCAAGCTTGAGTTCACCGCCCGGCATGACTTCCGCCACCACGGCCATGACCTTGCTGGTTCCAATGTCCAGTCCAACCACCAGGTCCTTGTATTCTTTGGCCATATATATTTACCTTTTCACTTTTCTGTCTTCTTTGTCACCAGCGTTCACCGTGGTAACACCTCTGAGCCTGATCGCATAACCGTTGCCATAGCGCAGGTCCGCGGACTCCAGGTCCCGTCCATACCTTGACGACACCTGTGTCAGCGTTGCGATAAACCGCCGTACACGCACCTGCAATTCATCCAGCGAGCCGCTTCCCAGCTCGATCACCGCACCGCTGTCGAGCCGCGCGCGCCAGCTACCCTGCCCGGTCAGCTCCAGCCTCTCCAGCACCGCGTCGATCTGTTCGAACATCGGGGACAGCAGCTGGTAGGCCTGCAGCACCAGCGGCGCACGTCCCTGCGGCCCGTTGAGCAGCGGCAGGTCTTCGGCTTCCACGTCCCCCTGGTTGGCTTCAAATACCTCGCCAAAACTGTTGACCAGGCGGGCGTCGCCTTCCGGGCCCCAATAGGCGATGGCCTTGTGTTCCTGCAGCACCACCTTGAGCCGGTTGGGAAATTCACGCTGCACCACCGCCCGGCGAACCCAGGGTACGGCTTCGAAAGCCGCACGCGTATGGGCCAGGTCCACCGTGAAAAAATTGCCGCGCAACTTGGGCGCCACATTGGCGCGCAGGGTGACCGCGTTGTTGTGCGCCACATCCCCCTGCACCCGGATGCCGCTCAGGTTGAAAAGCGGCTGACGCATCAGCCATGCCACGACCAGCGCCAGCGCCATGGCCGCAAACACCAGGCCAAAAAACACCGAAAAGGTGTTCATCAGCTTGATGTCCGCCGGCAGGGACGTTGGCAGTGGCATGGTGCGGCTCAAGAAGCGCCTCCCCCTTGCGACTGATGGTCGAGTGCGGTGGTCTTCAGCACCTCGATGCACAGGTCTTCATAGGAAATGCCGGCCGCCCGTGCAGACATGGGCACCAGCGAGTGCCCGGTCATGCCGGGCGAGGTATTGATTTCAAGCAGGTAGGGCTTGCGCGTGACTTTGTCGATCATCACGTCGGCGCGTGCCCAGCCGCGGCAGTTGAGCGTGCGGTAAGCCTGCAGGACCAGCTGCTGGATGACGGCCTCTTCGCCTTCAGGCAGGCCACAGGGCACCAGGTACTGCGTGGTGTCGGTGAAGTACTTGTTCTGGTAGTCGTAATTGCCGTCGGGCGCCACGATGCGGATGACCGGCAGGGCGCGCGCCTCGCTGCCGGTTCCCAGTACCGGGCAGGTCACCTCGTCGCCACTGATGAACTGCTCGCACAGGATGTCGGCATCCAGCTTTTCGGCCTGCGCCACCGCATCTGCCATGCCGGCCCGCTCGGTCACCTTGGTCAGCCCGATCGATGAGCCTTCCCGTGCGGGCTTGACAATCAGCGGCAAGCCCAGCTTGTCAGGGACGGCGCTCACGTCGGCGCTGCCATAGCTGCCCCGGCGCAACAGCACATAGGTGGGGGTCGGCAGGCCTTCGGCGAGCATGACCCGCTTGGTCATCACCTTGTCAATGGCCATGCTGGACGCCATGACGCCGGAGCCGGTGTAGGGTATGCCCAGCAACTCCAGCGCGCCCTGCACCGTGCCGTCTTCACCGAACCGGCCATGCAGCGCGATGAAGCAGCGCGCAAACTCGTCCTTTTTCAGCTCGCTGATGTCGCGCTCGGCCGGGTCAAACGCATGGGCATCCACGCCGCGGGAACGCAGCGCCTGCAACACGCCCCGGCCCGACATCAGGGAGATCTCGCGCTCGGCCGACATGCCCCCCATGAGGACGGCGACCTTGCCAAACGTGGCCCCCACGCTTGTCCCGGCGCTCACGGCCTGGGATGTGTCTGCGTTGCTACTCACTGCGCACCTTCCAGTTCCAACAATTTGCCGGGCACGAGCCCAATCGATCCGGCACCCATGCACATCACGACATCGCCTCCCAGTGCGTTATCCAGGATGGCTTGCGGCATCGCGTCGATCTCGCTCACAAATACCGGCTCCAGCTTGCCCGCCACGCGCAGCGCGCGCGCCAGCGAGCGGCCGTCTGCCGCCACGATGGGTGTCTCGCCGGCGGCATAGACCTCCGCCAGCAGCACGGCATCGGCCTGGCCGATGACCTTGACGAAGTCCTCAAAGCAGTCGCGGGTCCGGGTGTAGCGGTGCGGCTGGAACGCCAGCACCAGCCGCCTGCCCGGGAAGGCACCGCGCGCAGCGGCCAGCGTGGCAGCCACCTCGACCGGATGGTGGCCGTAGTCCTCGATGACCGTGAAATGGCCACCGCCTTTGGCAGGCACATCGCCGTAGCTCTGGAAGCGCCGGCCCACGCCCTTGAATTCGGCCAACGCTTTTTGCACTGCCGTGTCGGGCACGTTGAGCTCCACCGCCACCGCAATGGCTGACAAGGCATTGAGCACGTTGTGCTCGCCGGCGAGATTGAGCACGACCTCCAGGTCCGGCAAGGTGACGCCATTGCGGCGCTGCGCGGTGAAGTGCATCTGCGCGCCCACCGGCCGCACGTTGACAGCCCGCACCTGCGCGTCCTCACCGAAACCGTAGCTGGTGATCGGGCAGGAAACCTGCGGGACGATCTCACGCACCGCGGGGTCATCGGTGCACAAAATGGCGGTACCGTAAAAAGGCATGCGATGCAAAAAGTCGACGAAGGCCTTCTTCAGATTGGCGAAATCATGGCCATAGGTTTCCATGTGGTCGGCGTCGATGTTGGTCACGACCGCCATCACCGGCAACAGGTTCAGGAACGATGCATCGGACTCGTCGGCTTCCACCACGATGTAGTCGCCCAGGCCCAGCCTGGCATTGGCACCCGCGCTGTTGAGCCGGCCACCGATGACAAACGTCGGATCCAGCCCGGCTTCGGCCAGCACACTGGCCACCAGGCTGGTCGTCGTGGTCTTGCCATGGGTACCCGCAATCGCAATGCCCTGCTTCAGGCGCATCAGTTCGGCCAGCATCAGGGCACGGGGCACCACGGGAATGCGCTTTTCGCGCGCCGCCAGCACCTCGGGGTTGTCGGCCTGCACCGCGGTGGAGGTCACCACCGCATCGACCTTGGCCAGGTTGCTGGCGGCATGCCCGACAAAGGTCTTGATGCCAAGCCTGGCCAGCCGCTGTAATGTGGCGCTGTCCGACAGGTCAGATCCCGAAATGACGTAACCCAGGTTGTGCAGCACTTCGGCAATGCCTGACATGCCGGAGCCGCCCAGCCCGATGAAGTGAATGTTTTTGATGGCGTGTTTCATCTTGCAAGCTCCTCGCAAGCAGCCACAACGCGCGTTGTGGCATCGGTTTTTTGCATGGTTTTGGCTTTTAGCGCGCATTGAAGCAGCGCGGATCGATCTGTTTTTTGTAGCATGTCGGCCAGTGCGGCGGCGCTCATGTCGCGCTGCTGCAGCAACCAGCCGCCCCCCTGGTCGACCAGGAACCGGGCATTCGTCGTCTGGTGGTCATCGACCGCAGAAGGAAAGGGCACAAACAGCGCTGCAGCCCCCACGGCGGCAATTTCAGTGACGGTGCTGGCGCCAGCGCGGCAAATGATGAGGTCGGCATCGGCAAATGCCTGTGCAGTGTCCTCAATGAAGGGCGTCAGTTCTGCCTGCACGCCGGCGGCTGCATAGTTGGCACGCAATTCGTCGATCTGGCGGATCCCGCTTTGATGCGTGACGTCGGGGCGCTGGGCTGGCGGCATCAGGGCCAGGGCTCTGGGCACCAGCTCATTCAGGGCCTTGGCCCCGAGGCTGCCACCGACCACCAGCAGCTTCAGGGGCCCTGCCCGGCCCGCAAATCGGGTTGCAGGGTCCGGCTGGCGGATGAAGGCGGGGCGCAGGGGGTTGCCGATCCATTCGGCTTTCCTGAACACGCCGGGGAAGGCCGTGAAGACACGATCTGCCACGCCGGCCAGCACCTTGTTGACCATGCCCGCCACGGAGTTCTGTTCATGCAGCACCAGCGGCTTGCCCAGCAGCACGCTCATCATGCCGGCCGGAAAGGCGATGTAGCCGCCCAGCCCGACCACCACATCAGGCTTGACGCGCCGTACAACCTGGATGCTCTGCCAAAAGGCCTTGAGCAGGCGCAGCGGCAGGAACACCAGGGTGAGCGGGCCCTTGCCGCGCACGCCGGAGAAATCGATTGACTCGAAAGCGAAGCCGCGTGGTGGCACCAGCTGGCTTTCCATGCTGGGGTGACCCGCATTGCCCCGGCCGCCCAGCCAGTGCACCCGCCAGCCGCGCTCGCGCAGGGCCTCGGCCACGGCGAGGCCCGGGAAGATATGCCCCCCGGTTCCGCCGGCCATCACCAAAGCTACGCGAGCCCCCACGCTTGTCACTTCGTGTACTGCGCTGCCCCCCGAGGGGGCCGTGCTTGCTTGGGGCGGCCCGGCGCTACGCACATGCTCGCTCATGCCCGCCCCCCACGCATCAGGGTGCGATTCTCGTAGTCAATCCGCAGCACCACGGCCAAGGCAATCAGGTTCATCAAAATGGCCGAGCCGCCGTAGCTCATCAGCGGCAGGGTCAGGCCCTTGGTGGGCAAGGCACCGAGATTCACGCCGATGTTGATGAAGGTCTGGAAACCCATCCAGATGCCGACGCCCTGGGCCACCAGCCCGGCAAACAGGCGGTCCAGCGCGATCGACTGGCGGCCGATGTGCATGATGCGGCGGGTCATCCACATGAACAGGCCAATCACCACGAGCACACCCAGCAGGCCGAACTCTTCGCCGATCACGGCCATCAGGAAGTCGGTGTGCGCCTCGGGCAGCCAGTGCAGCTTTTCGATGCTGCCGCCCAGGCCCACGCCAAAAATCTCGCCGCGCCCGAAAGCAATCAGCGAATGCGACAACTGGTAGCCTTTGCCCATGGAGTACTTGTCGCTCCAGGGATCCAGGTAGGCAAAAATCCGCTCGCGGCGCCATTCGCTGAGCATCACCATCAGGCCAAAGGCGACCACCACCACGGCCGCAATCACGAAGAACATGCGCGCATTGACGCCGCCGAGAAAGAGGATGCCCATCGCGATGACCGAGATCACCATGAAAGCGCCCATGTCAGGCTCGGCCAGCAGCAGCAGGCCGACGACCGCAATCGCCACCGCCATGGGCATGACAGCGCGGAAGAAGCGCTCTTTGACTTCCATCTTGCGAACCATGTAATCCGAGGCGTACAGCAGCACCGCGAATTTCGCCAGTTCCGAAGGCTGGAAATTCATGAAACCCATTGAAATCCAGCGTCGCGCGCCATTGACGCCCTTGCCGATAAAGGGCAGCAGCACCAGCATCAGCAGCAGCAGGGACAGCACAAACAGCCAGGGCGCCAGCTTTTCCCATGTCGCCATGGGAACCTGAAACGCCAGGAATGCCACGATGAAAGCCACCACCAGCGACAGCACATGACGCAGCAGGAAATGCGTGTGCGCATAGCGGGAAAACTTGGGGTTGTCGGGCATCGCCACCGACGCCGAATACACCATGACCAAACCCCACATGAGCAAGGCCACCGTCACCCAGACCAGCGCCTGGTCAAACCCCGCCATGCGAACAGGCGCAGCCGGGCTTCGGGACAGGCTCTGCCGCCCGAGGCGAACGGGCAGCACATCCGCGGCGACCGCGCCGACGCCGCCGAGACCGGAAAGCCAACCCCAAAAGCGTGCAGCCACGGTCACAGCACCACCCCCTGTTCCTGGGCCAGCGCCTGCACCGCATCACAAAAGACCTGGGCGCGGTGTTCGTAGTTGTCAAACATGTCAAAACTGGCGCAGGCGGGCGACATCAGGACGGCATCGCCGGTATGGGCCTGCGCGGCCGCCAGGCTCACCGCCTCCTGCATCGACGCGGCGTCCAGCAGCGCCACCTGGCTGGCCTGCAGCGCAGACCGGATGAGGGGCGCGTCCTTGCCTATCAGCACCACGGCCCGGGCATGGTGTGACACGGGTTCCGCCAGCGGTGAAAAATCCTGCCCCTTGCCTTCGCCGCCCAGAATCACCACCAGCTTGCGTTCGGCCCCCAGACCCGCCAGGGCTGCCGCGGTGGCGCCGACGTTGGTTCCCTTGCTGTCGTCGAAATATTCGACATCGTTCACCACCGCGATGGATTCCACGCGGTGCGGCTCGCCCCGGTACTCGCGCAGGCCATGCAACATGGGCGCAAGACTGCAACCGGCCGCGACGGCCAGTCCGAGCGCGGCCAGTGCATTGGTGGCGTTGTGGCGGCCGCGAATGCGCAGGGCATCCAGCGGCATCAGGCGCTGGATGTGCAGCTCCACTTCTTCACCCTTGCGGCGTTTGATGGTTTCATCGGCTTGCGCGGCGCGCACCAGCCACGCCATGCCATTGACGGTTTCGATGCCGTAGTCGCCGGGTCGTTGTGGCTCCCCGGCACCAAAAGTCGAATGCGGGCGAACCTGCGGAGGCCGCAGGCGTACCTTGACGGGCGTCGGAAGCATCTCCATCACCCGGGGATCGTCACGGTTAAGCAGCATGAACGTGCTGCGTCCAAATATCCGGGCCTTGGCCGCGACGTAAGCATCCATGTCGCCGTGCCAGTCCAGATGATCCTGGGTCACATTCAACACCACGGCAGCCGTCGGCTCAAAGTCCTGCGCGTCCGCGAGCTGGAAGCTGGACAGTTCCAGCACCCACACCTGCGGCAGGGTATCCGCGTCAAGGTGCGCAGACAGCGTATCGAGCAGCGTCGGGCCGATATTGCCTGCAACGGCAACGGTTTTTCCGGCCCGTTGCACCAGTTGGCCGACCAGGGAAGTTACCGTGGTTTTGCCGTTGGTTCCCGTGATGGCCAACACCACCGGCCTATAGCCAGCAGCCTGTTCGGCCGGCGCGGGGGCAAGCAGAGCGGGCAACGCCGCGTCTTCGCCGGCATCCTCCGAGACAGGCGCGCCTTCCACAACATCCGAGGCGGACATCTCTTCGATATCGCCGGAGGCATCAGCCGCCAAAGCGGCTTCGCCCTCAAGCGAGTCCACCGCATCCGTTGCATCTGATGCATCGGATATATCGGATGCATCGGACAATGGCGATTCAGGAGGCACGAGATGATCTTTCACCACCTCCGTTGCCGACACCTCGCGGAGATCGGCCAGGGCCCGGGAAAACAGGTCTAGTTCGCCCCCGACAGGCAAGCCCATGGCGCGCGCGGCATCAACCACAGGAGCGATCACTGCAGGCGCCAGTCCTGGCGAGCGATAGACCGCGCGCACGGCGCTACCCTGCACGAGGTCCGGCGTAAAGGCGCCGCTCACAAACTTCACCGCGGGAAGTTCCTGCCGCAGCGTCGCGAGCAATGCAGGCGCTTCGCGTGTGTCGGCAACCGTCACCGATGCCCCATGGCGGACCCACCAGCGCGCCATGGCCAGGCCGGACGCACCCAGGCCCAGGATCAACACGGTTTGGTCTTGTAAATGCCTCATGCCTTACCTGAGCTTCAACGTTGAGAGACCCACCAGGCACAGCAGCATGGTGATGATCCAGAAGCGGACGACCACCTGGGTCTCCTTCCAGCCGCTTTTCTCGAAGTGGTGGTGCAGCGGCGCCATCTTGAAGAGGCGCCGGCCTTCGCCGTAGCGCTTCTTGGTGTACTTGAACCAGATCACCTGCATCATCACGGACAGGGCCTCAACGACAAAAATCCCGCCCATGATGGCCAGCACAATTTCCTGGCGCACGATGACGGCGATGGTGCCCAGCGCCGCCCCCAGCGCCAGCGCGCCGACGTCACCCATGAACACCTGAGCCGGGTGCGTGTTGAACCACAGGAACGCCAGCCCGGCACCCGCCATGGCCGAGCAGAAGATCAGCAGTTCACCGGAGCCGGGAATGTGCGGAAAGAAGAGGTATTTGGAATAGACCGCGCTGCCGGTTACATAGGCGAACACGCCCAGGGCGGACCCCACCATGACCACCGGCATGATGGCCAGGCCGTCCAGGCCGTCGGTCAGGTTGACGGCATTGCTCGAACCCACAATCACCAGGTAGGTCAGGATCACAAAACCGAATACGCCCAGCGGGTAACTGATTTCCTTCACGAAGGGCACCAGCAAGCCGGCCTTGGGCGGCAGGTCGACGTCAAATCCCGACTGCACCCAGCTGAAAAACAATTCCAGCACGCGCAGATTGGAACTCTCCGAGATGCTGAACACCAGGTAGAGCGCCGCCACCAGGCCAATCAGTGATTGCCACAGGTATTTTTCACGCGACCGCATGCCTTCAGGATCTTTCAGCACGACCTTGCGCCAGTCGTCGGCCCAGCCGATGGCACCGAATCCCAGGGTGACGAGCAGCACAATCCACACGAAGCGGTTGGACAGGTCAAACCACAGCAGGGTCGAAATGCCGATGGACATCAGGATCAGCACGCCACCCATGGTGGGCGTTCCGCTCTTGCTCAGGTGTGTCTGCATCGCGTATTCGCGGATCGGCTGACCGATCTTCAGCGAGATCAGCCGGCGAATGACAAACGGCCCGGCCAGCAGGCCAATCAGCAGCGCCGTGAGCGCGGCCATGACAGCGCGAAATGTCAGGTACTGGAACACCCGGAAAGATCCGAATTCAGGGGAAATCGACTGGAGCCACTGGGCCAGGCTAAGCAGCATGAAATGCCTCCTGCCGAACCGCCTCGAAGGAGGCATGCCCCCCCTGATGGGACAGCGAACGCATGTGAGCATGGGGGCTCATGTTTCTTCCTTGTAGTTTTTTGTGTGATCTGCGATGACCTGAACCACCTGCTCCATCTTCATGAAGCGGGAGCCCTTCACCAGCACACTGCCCGCCTGCGGCAATTCAGCCACCACGGCGGCGGCCAGATCGGCCATCTGGCTGAAATGGCGTCCCGCGCCGAAAGCGGTACTCGCCCTTTGGGACTGGGCTCCCAGCGTGAACAGCTGCTCGATGCCCCGCGCGTGGGCATACCGGCCGGCCTCTTCGTGAAACTGGGGACCCTGGTCGCCCACCTCACCCATGTCGCCCATGACCAGCAGGCGCGGCGCCGGCAGCTCGGCCAACACCTCGATGGCCGCGCGCATGGAGTCGGGATTGGCGTTGTAGGTGTCGTCGATCAATGTCACCACACGATTCGCCAGGCGCACGGTCAGGGCGCGGGAACGTCCCTTGACCGGGGCAAATTCCGATAGACCCGCCGCGATGACTGGCAGGGGAACGCCGGCGGCCAGCGCGCAGGCGGTGGCGGCCAGCGCATTCTTGACGTTGTGCCGGCCCGCAATATGCAGGGGAAAATCAAGCGGCCCTGCGGGTGTCCGGGCCGCAACCTGCCAGCAGTCGCCGCTCCACTGCGCCTGGGCCGTGACATCGGCCGGGCCCGTTTGTGCAAAAGTCAGTACGCGGCGCGCCCCCGCGAGGCCGCGCCAGATGGCGGTGTAGTCATCATCGGCAGGAAAAACGGCAATGCCATCCGTGCCGAGGGCCTGCAGCACGGAGCCGTTCTCCCGGGCGACGGCTTCCACCGTGGCCATGAATTCAAGGTGCTCGCGCTGGGCGTTATTGACCAGCGCCACGCCAGGCTTGGCCAAGGCGGCCAGGTAGGCGATTTCGCCGGGATGGTTCATGCCCAGCTCCACCACGCCCACCGCATGGGAGGCACGAAGGCGCAACAGCGTCAGGGGCACGCCGATGTCGTTGTTGAGATTGCCTTCCGTGGCAAAAGCCTGCGTGGATTTCCAGGCCCGCAGGATAGCCGCGATCATCTGCGTCACCGTCGTTTTTCCGTTGCTTCCCGTCACCGCAATGAGGGGCAAGCTGAATTGCGAACGCCAGCCGGCCGCCAGTTGGCCGAGCGCCAGTTTCGAGTCAGCCACCTCCAGACCCGGCAGACCTGCCGCGGCCAGGCCATGGTGGGCAATCGCCGCCACGGCGCCCTGTGCCTTGGCCTGCGCCAGAAAATCATGGGCGTCAAAGCGCTCGCCCTTGAGCGCCACGAACAGGTCGCCGGCCTGCAGGCTGCGGGTATCGGTGTGCACGCGCAGAGGCTTCACGCTGCCATCACCCACTAGCCGGGCCGACGGCAACCAGCCCAGGGCTTGTTGCAAGGTCATCATGCGGAGCCTCCCCCGGCCTGGCGTGCCACGCGCGCCGCATTCAGGGCGAGAGCGGCTTGCGCCTGCGTCCTGTCGGAAAAAGGAAGCTTCACGCCCTGGACCTCTTGATAACTTTCATGCCCCTTGCCCGCCAGCAGCACCACATCATGGGCTTGCGCCAAACTCAGCGCATGCGTAATCGCCATGGCCCGGTCTGCCTGCACGTGCACGGCATCGCGGTGATTCAACCCCCTCAGCACCTGGTCGATGATGGCCAGCGGATTCTCACTGCGCGGGTTGTCGCTGGTGACCACCACCCGGTCGGCATTTTTTTCCGCCACCGCTGCCATCAGCGGGCGTTTGCCGGCATCGCGGTCTCCGCCACAGCCAAAGACGCACCAGAGCTGGCCACCGCGGCTGCGCGCGACCGGCTGAAGCGCTGTGAGTACTTTTTCCAGGGCGTCAGGCGTGTGCGCGTAATCGATGACGACCAGGGGCAGGCCTTCTTCCGCCAGCGTGTCCATGCGCCCCGGCACCGGCAGCAGGTCGGCGCAAGCAGCCACGGCATCGACCAGCGGTATGCCCATGGCACGCAGGGCCGCGATGACGCCCAGCAGGTTGTACACGTTGTACTGGCCGACCAGCTTGCTGGAAACTCGGTGCTGCTCCGCGCCTTCGACAACATCAAAACTCACGCCATTCACGCCGTGGTGAATTTTTTGTGCATGAATTCGGGCCGGCCCTGTGCAGGACAATGTCCAGACATCCAGGTCCGAGCCGGCCAGTGACGCGCTCAGCTCAAGGCCTTTGCCATCGTCCACATTGATGACTGCTGCCTTCAGGCCTGGCCAGCTGAACAGCATTTTCTTGGCCTCCCAATAGTCCTGCATGGACGGGTGGTAGTCGAGATGGTCCTGCGTGAAGTTGGTGAAGATCGCGACCTGTATGGTGGTGGCGTCCAGCCGCCGCTCCACCAGCCCTATCGAGGAAGCCTCCAGGGCGCAGGTGGCGAAGCCCTCATCCACAAAACGGCGCATTTGCTGCTGGAGCAGCACAGGATCAGGGGTGGTCAACCCCGTGAAAACCACCGCACCGGGCGCCCCGATGCCCAGGGTTCCCACGACACCGCATTTGCGCCCCAGCCTGCCCAGCGCCTGGGCCAGCCACCATGTTGTCGATGTCTTGCCATTGGTGCCGGTGACGGCCGCGACCTGCAAATGCCGGCTTGGCTCATCAAAATAGGCAGCGGCGATGGGGCCGGTTGCCGCCTTGAGTCCTGCGTAAGCGGCCACCCTTTCGTCATCCGGGCCGCGGGGCTCAAAACCCTGCAACTCCACCAGGCAGGCGCGGGCGCCCGAAGCCAGTGCATCACCGAGATACTTCCGGCCGTCCGTCGCGGCGCCAGGCCACGCAATGAATCCGTCACCGCCGCCCACCATGCGGCTGTCCGTCCGCAGGCTGCCGGTCACGCGCTCACGCAACCAGCGGGCCGCCTGCTCGGGGGTATGGAGCTGGGTTGTCAAAACGACTCCTCGACAGCCTGCGTCACGATTTGCGGCTTGACGCTCACGTCCGGCTGCACGCCCATCATGCGCAACGTCTGCTGCACCACTTCGCTGAATACCGGCGCCGCCGCAACGCCGCCGAAATACTGGCCATCGCTCGGCTCGTCGATCATCACCGCGACGATGATGCGCGGCGCCTCAATCGGCGCCATGCCGGTGAACCAGGCACGGTATTTATTGCTCGCATAGCCCTTGCCGACCTGCTTGTGCGCCGTGCCCGACTTGCCGCCAACCGAATAGCCGACCGTCTGTGCCAGTTGACCGGTGCCACCCGGTGCCGCGGCCATCTGGAGCATCCTTCGCACCGCATGCGCGTTCTCGGCAGAAAACACCCTGACGCCGACGGCGGGCTCAGTGCTCTTGAGCATCGTAACCGGAATGATCTGCCCATCGTGCGCAAACGAGGTATAGGAATGCGCCATCTGGAACAGCGAGGCCGAGAGCCCGTAGCCATAAGCCATGGTCGCCTGCTCAACAGGCCGCCAGCTTTTCCAGGGTCGCAGCCGGCCTGTGACGGCGCCGGGAAACTGGATCTGGGGCTTCTGCCCGTAACCGAGCGCGGTGTAGGTATCCCACATCTCGTGCGGACTCATCTTCTGCGCGATTTTCAATGCACCGACGTTGCTCGACTTCTGGATCACGCCCTCGACGGTCAGCGTACCGTAATTGTGGGTATCGCTGATGGTAAAGCCGCCGATGCTGAAGCGGCCAGGCCCGGTTTCGACAAGGGTCTGCGGTTTGACCCGGCCGGCTTCCAGCGCCATGGCGACCGTGATCGGCTTCATCGTTGAACCGGGCTCGAAGGTGTCAGTCAGCGCGCGGTTGCGCAGTTGCTCGCCAGTGAGGTTCTGCCGCTTGTCGGGCACGTAGCTCGGGTAGTTGGCGAGCGCCAGCACCTCGCCGGTGATCGCATCAAGCACCACCACGCTGCCGGCCTTGGCCTTGCGCGCGGTCACGGCGTCGCGCAGCTTCTGGTAAGCGAAGAACTGCACCTTGCTGTCAACGCTTAACTGGATGTCTTTGCCCTCGATCGGCGGCACCTGCTCACCAACGCCTTCAACCACGCGACCGAGCCGGTCCTTGATGACACGCCGTGAGCCCGCCTTTCCGGCGAGCTCCTTGTTGAACGTGAGTTCGATGCCTTCCTGGCCGTTGTCTTCGACGTTGGTGAAACCGACCACATGGGCAGCCGCCTCGCCTTCAGGGTACTTGCGCTTGTATTCCCGGCGCGCATAGATCCCCTTGATGCCCATCGCATGGATTTGCTGGGCTATCGGCTCGTCGACCTGGCGCTTGAGCCAGACAAAAGTTTTATCCTCGTTACCCAGTTTTTTCTTCAGATCGGCCTGCGGCATTTCCAGCAGCTTGGCGAGTTCTGCAAGCTGGGCCTTGCTCGCTTCGACGTCTTCCGGGATGGCCCAGATACTGGGAGCAGGCACGCTGGAAGCCAAAATCAGGCCATTGCGATCGAGAATACGGCCGCGATTGGCCGGCAGCTCCAGCGTCCGGGCAAAGCGGACTTCACCCTGGCGCTGGAAAAATTCATTGCCGAAAACCTGGATGTACGCGGCCCGCCCCGCCAGCCCCACAAAAGCCAGGGCAATGGCCGCCACAATAAATTTGCTGCGCCAGACCGGCGTCTTGCTGGCCAGCAAGGGGCTGGAGCTGTAGAGAACGCTCCTACTCATGCGGCACCCCGGCAACCGCGGCCTCCTGGTAGGTCACATACTGCGTGATGGCCGGCGTTGCCGTGCGCATCTGCAGGCGATCCCTGGCGAGTTTCTCAACCCGAAGAGGCGTGGCCTGGGCACGCTTTTCAAGCTGCAGGCGTTCATTATCCGTTTCGATTTGCCGGCTGTGGGCGGTGGCCTTTTCAAGCTCCACATACAGGCGACGCGACTCATACTGGGTGCTCACCAGATAAAGCGCACTGGCCAGCACCGCCAGCAGCAGGACGAGGTTCAGGC
Organism: Polaromonas sp. JS666; assembly: GCF_000013865.1. NCBI lineage: Bacteria > Pseudomonadati > Pseudomonadota > Betaproteobacteria > Burkholderiales > Comamonadaceae > Polaromonas > Polaromonas sp. JS666. The sequence goes on along the minus strand of NC_007948.1, from coordinate 1,098,555 downwards.
GGAGCATCTGGTGGCCCCCACGCTTTTCACTGCGTGTAATACGCTGCCCCCCGAGGGGGCCGCTGCGCCTGCGGTCTGGCAAAGCCAGTCCCGCGGCCCCTGCTGGAGGGAAGAGCCCCCACGCTTGCTCACTCCGTGTAGCTCCCGAGGCCCTGCAGGCCGCGGCTCGCGGGACGCTTCGCCTCTGTCGCCTGTCCAAACCCGCTCAAGCAGGCTTGGGGCCGCAGGCTCCAGCCCCTCGAGGGCTGAACTTGCTCGGGGCGGCCCTTCGCGGCGTTCGTTGGCGCCCACGCTGATCGCTGCGCGTACTGCACTCATGCTCACACCCACTGAGTTGCGTGCGTGCTGGAGTAGTTTTGCGGTGTTCATGCGCTCACCCCGGTGCGCTCGGCCACCCGCATCACGGCGCTGCGGGAACGGGGGTTGGCGGCAATCTCCTCTTCGCTGGGCTTGATGCGGCCCAGCGCCTTGAGCCTCATGGCCTTGGGTGCGGCAAATGGGGCGCGACGGTCGAACACTTCGCGCGATTGCCCGGCGATGAATTGCTTGACGATGCGGTCTTCGAGCGAATGAAAACTGATCACCACCAGACGGCCTCCCGGTTGGAGTACTTTCAGTGAAGCTTCTAACGCCTGTTGCAGCTCTTCAAGCTCGGCGTTGATGAAAATCCGAAGAGCCTGAAATGTGCGCGTTGCAGGGTCCTTGCCCGGCTCGCGGGTTTTGACCGCGCCAGCCACGACTTCGGCCAGCTCAGCGGTGGTTCGAAGAGGGCCCCGTTCCTGTCGGCGACGATCAATCGCCTTTGCAACCTGTTGAGCAAACCGTTCTTCGCCATATTCACGAATCACCTCCGCCATTGTTTCTATGGATGCATCTGCCAGCCACTCGGCCACGCTCTGGCCACGCGTGGTGTCCATGCGCATGTCCAGAGGTCCCTCGGAACGAAAGGAAAAGCCGCGCACCGGGTTGTCGATCTGGGGCGAGCTCACGCCAAGATCCATCAGCACGCCCGCTGCGCTGGCAGCGGGCAGTTGACCCAGGTGCATGAAACCTTCGTGGCGAATTGAAAACCGCGGGTCGGTAATGGTTTGCGCTTCCGCGATGGCGTCGAGGTCCTTGTCGAAGGCCGTGAGACGTCCTTGCGGCGAGAGCTGCGACAACAAGAGGCGCGAATGCCCGCCGCGACCGAAAGTCGCGTCGATGTAGTGGCCGTCCGGGTTGATGTGAAGCGCCGCTATGGCTTCGTTCAACAAGACGGTGCGGTGTGTCCATGTGTCTTGCACCGTCTTCTTTCAGAATGAAAAGTCTCTGAAGACATCGGGCATTTCACCCTTCATCTGCTCGGCCTCCTGGGCGGCATAAGTCGCGGCGTCCCAGAGCTCGAAGTAGCTGCCCATGCCGAGCAGCACCGCATCCTTGCTGATGCCGGCAGCTTGCCGGAGTTCAGGCGAAACCAATACACGGCCAGTCGCATCCATGTCTACGTCCATCGCATTACCGAGGAAAATCCGCTTCCACCATTGGGCCTGCATGGGCAACGAGGCAATGCGCTCGCGGAATTTCTCCCATTCGTTGCGTGGGAAAATCATAAGGCAGCCGTGCGGATGTTTGGTGATAGTGAGCTGGCTGGAGGCAGTGGCGCTCAGCACGTCGCGATGCCGGGTCGGCACAGAGAGCCGTCCCTTGGTATCGAGAGCTAGAGATGACGCGCCTTGAAACACCGTTACAAACCTTTATAAAACACTTTTCACCACTAAATTGCACTTTCTCCCACTTTATCAGGAAACATTCTGCAAGCAAGCGGTTTGACACAAATTTTTTCAATGAAATCAAGGACTTAGAAGCATCTTCAAAAATTACGCCAAACTTAAAAAGTGTTCTAAATTAAGCACTTAGCAAGGTCAATGAAAGTGTTGCATTAAACGATGCACATCGCGACGCGCACACCAATGGAGCAAGGCGAGGCCCCGGATGATGCCCAGACAGTGCCAATCAGCGCGAGAGGTGGGTGTCAGCAACGTTCCTGTTTTTTTGTGAAAAAACAGTCAGCAGATCGCTCACTCATAACGACCGGCATAAGCCACAAGCAGGGCCGGGGCATGACTTCCGGCCCGGACAAGGGTCGCACAAGTTAGCGGATTGCCGGCAATGGTCTCGTAGCGCCCCGAAAACAGAAGTGGATCCCGCAGGGCGAGGCATCTATTACAGATATCAGTCAACGCGGGCAAGCACCCTGGCATGCTCCGTGATTCCGATCACATTGAAAAAAGCAACCACCAGACGATTGACGTCCGAGAACTGTATGGAACGGTTTTCAGCCGCACGCGCCGACACCCAGTTAAGCAGCGTGCCCGCGGCAGAAAAATCGACGCGTATGAGCTTGGCGCAGGAGATCAGCATCGTGTCTGCCCCCATCAGCTTGGCCTCCAGCTTGTTCAGCACTTCAACGGCATCACCCTGTATTTGCCCGGACAGCTCCACCGACGCCAGCTGGTTCATCATCGAGCTCTGTCCATCTATCACGGTATCCCCCTCCAGGCCACTTATGCCCGAATGCGTCGAATCGCGAAAAACTTCCCCGATGATGGCCTGACTCGTTGGACCGCCTGTTGCATCCAGCGACTTGTACTTGCAGCGTGCGGCAGCCCAGGCGGGCGGTGAAACTTCGTAAGTCACGCAAAAATCAAGGGCCGCGAGTTCAAAGTCGTCAGGCCGGCGCATTACACGGAGCGCCTCCAGGCGCAGTTGCCACCAGCTCTGAGCCGTATCCCGGCTGCCCGAGGGAGTGGCGCCTTGCAACACCTTCATCAGTTGCGCAGCGCCCATGAAACCCAGCTGGACGGGCTGTGCCGCCCAGGCGCTGAACACCCCGGTCAATGGCTCGAGGGCAGCCAGTTCAATGGTTTTGAGATTGCGCCAGTCCAGGCGCCACGGCATCGGCGCCCTGGCGGTGGCCGCCTTGAGGGCCGCCACGGTCTGGATGCCCAACACCGAAGGACACACCCAGTCGGCAGCAGGCCCGGTGCTTGCCTTGCCAGACGGAGCGCTGAGCATTTTCACCATATCCGGCATGGAGAACCACTGCGGTGCCGAACGGTCAAATCGCTCCACAAACTGGATCGCGGCCGTCTCGAACTTGTCCTGCTGACCCGTTGCACGGTACAGATCAAACAGCGCCAGCCAGGTTTCAGTGTGCTCCGCCCGAATACCGCCCGGCGCCAAAATTTCAAGCAGGCCCGCTTCGGCACCCGCATCATCGCCATTGGCAAAGCGGATGGCGACCTCTTCCAGTTCCGCATCATGCACACCGACTTCCTCCACCACCTCCACCGCTGTGAGCTTGGAAGGGGAAAAGCCCGATGTATTGCCGTCGTAATCACCCCCAACGCCCGCCAGGCCACCAATCGCACGGGGCGTTGCCGGAAGGCCCGCCGGCTGGGTTGGCGCCGAGGCGGCTGCAGGTACCGTTTGCAAAGCGTCAGGTTGGGTCGGCATCACCGCCTGTGCTGACGCCGGAGTTGCCTCTTTTTGGGCGGCAGACTCAAACCCGGCGGGCGCCGTGGCCTTGTAGGCGGTAGGCAGGGCGTTGTCCAGCAGCGAGGTCTGCGTCTCGGCAGGCTTGCCACGGGCCCCCAGGGGCCCCTGGAGCGAACCACCCTGGACCGTGCCATTCTTGGTTTTCCACCATTGCATGGACATCTGCGCCTCGATCTCGTCGATTTTCTTGAGCGTAGAAGCACGGTCATCCGGCCTGGAAGGCATGCTGCTCTGAAAAAACGATGGCCGCCCGCCCGGATCCTGGCCCACACCCACCAGGGCTTCGCGCTTGCGCATCTTGCGCAGCATGTCGAACTCGCGCTTGCGCACAAAGTCGTTACGACGCTTGCGCTCAATCATCTCCTTGAGCAATTGCTTGCTCATGGCTTCGTTCCGGTCTGTTTGCGCGGAGTCCAGATCTGACCAGTTCGTCGCAGGATTGCGGACGAACTTCACCATCTTGGCGAGCAAGCCCGATTCGGTATCTTCTTTGGACATGACAGGACGGTTAAAGATGCTCAGCCGGCAAACCGGCCTTAATCACCAAACATCTTTTGCTTGAGCTCACGGCGCTGCTGCGCTTCCAGTGACAAATTGGCGGTGGGGCGCGCGATCAGGCGACCCACACCAATGGGTTCACCGGTTTCGTCACAGTAGCCGTAGTCACCGGAGTCAATGCGGGCAATCGACTGCTCGATCTTCTTGAGCAGCTTGCGTTCGCGGTCACGGGTGCGCAATTCAAGGGCGTGCTCTTCTTCAATGGTGGCGCGGTCTGCCGGGTCGGGCACGACCACGGTGTCTTCGCGCAGGTGTTCGGTGGTTTCACCGGCACTGTTGTGGATTTCCTGCTTGAGCACCGAGAGCTTGTGGCGGAAAAAAGCCATCTGCTTTTCGTTCATGTACTCGGAATCAGGCATGGCCTTGACTTCCTCGTCAGTCAACTGCTCTGCGGGCTTGGCCTTCCAGTTGTTGGCAAGCTTGGGGTCTTTTTTGGCAGCCGCCTGAATGGGCGGCGCGATCACACGTTCGGTCATTGTGGAGTAACTGGCTTTGGCTGCGTCGGGCGCATGGGTTGGCACCATAGGTGCGGGCGGGGGTGATTGGGTCGCCATCCGGGCGGAACTTCTTCGCCCCGGTTTCAGTGGCGGCGGAGCCCTCAGCACCGATTGCCGGGCAGGCACCGGAGCAGGAACAGGCATGGCCGCAGGCGGCGCTTTCTGGGTAACTGAAACCTTGACGGCGGTGTCGTCTCTGGCAACTGCTTTGGTGGTCGCTTTGACAGCGGGCTGGGTGATCGATTTGGTCACGGGTTTGGATGTTTTGGCAGGCTTGGCTGCCACCTTGGTTTTGGCTGGCGTTTGGATCACTGCCTTTTTGCTGGCGACAGGGGCGGACTTTTTCGTGGGCAGCACCTTGGCTGTCTTTTTGGCGGCAGGTGGGGGAGCCGGTTTGGCTTTGACCGCAGGTTTGACGGCTTTTTTCGCGGCCTTGACCGCCGTCGTCGCTGCGGCCTTGGGCGCCGATTTGGCTTTCACCGCTGCTTTGGCAACTGCCTTGACTGGTGTTTTGGACTTCTTAGCTGTGGCTTTCACGATATGTCTCCTCTCGGAGGCGGCCTTGGGAGAATCCCCGGGCTGTCTCCTGGTCAAACTGCTGTCAGGCAGTCCGGCCTTACCTTGTGCCGAACGACCCGTTGCCAGATCGCCCGGTTTGTCTGCCGCTTTGCCGGTATCCACAGAAGCCACTTTAACGCTGCTTGCGCCCTGTTTTCTACCTGACAGGCCTCCCGATTCAGCTTTCCGGGTATTTTGGTCGGCGCGCGATTGTAGCGGCTCGCCAGCGTGCTGTGACACCCTGAAACCAAATCGTTGGAGAATCGAGACAAACATGAAACCCTCCTGCCTTTTATAGTTGCAGGAAAACAGCCTAACTCAAACCAGGCACTGCTCCAGGCCCTGCACAAAAATATCTTTGGGCAGATCGATACCGATGAAGACCATCTTGCTGTTTTTCTTCTCGCCCTCAGCCCATGCGGGACCGAGGTCGCTGCCCATGAGCTGGTGTACCCCCTGGAAAATCACCTTGCGGTCGGTTCCCTGCATATTAAGCACGCCCTTGTAGCGCAACATCCGCGGGCCGTAGATATTTACCACCGCTCCCAGGAAGTCCTCCAGCTTGGCCGGGCTGAAGGCCTTGTCCGAACGGAATACAAAACTCTTGACGTCGTCATCATGGTGATGATGGTGACCCTGGCTCCCTTCGTGCGCATGCGAGGGGTGGTCGCAATGCTCGCCGTGCTCATGGTCGTGATGATCATGCGCCGCATGCTCTTCGGCCGTCAGGAAATCGGGATCTATATCGAGCTTGGCATTGAGGTTGAAGCCGCGCAGGTCAAACACATCCGCAATCGCCACCTCACCGAAATGCACGGTCTTCTGGGGCGCGCGGGGATTCATGTGCGTCAGGCGGTGCATCAGAGCCTTCACCTCGTCCGCGGCCACCAGGTCAGACTTGCTGATGAATATCTGGTCGGCAAAGCCGACCTGGCGACGCGCTTCCTGGCGATCATCGAGCTGGACCTGGGCATGTTTGGCATCGACCAGGGTGAGGATGGAATCCAGCAGGTACTGCTCGGCAATTTCCTCGTCCATGAAAAAGGTCTGCGCCACCGGGCCCGGATCGGCCAGGCCGGTGGTCTCAATCACCACGCGCTCGAAGTCGAGCAGGCCCTTGCGCTTCTTGGCGGCCAGCAACTGCAGCGTTTCGCGCAGATCCTCGCGGATCGAGCAGCAGATGCAGCCGTTGTTCATCTGGATGATGTTTTCCCTGGTGTCGTTCACCAGGATTTCGTTGTCGATGTTTTCCTCGCCGAACTCGTTCTCGATGACGGCGATTTTCTGCCCGTGGGCTTCGGTCAGCACGCGCTTGAGCAGCGTGGTTTTGCCCGAACCCAGAAAGCCGGTGAGGATGGTGACAGGGATCAAGCTCATGGTGTCTGCCTAAAAAACGGAAAAATGCAAAAAATACGCAAAGCGGGAATGGAAACCAAGCAGGGGAGTTTAGCGGTCTGTACATGCCCCTGGCGAGCTTTGGCCAATCCCACTTTGCCAGCAGTTACTTTACAGGCCGTGTCAAGCCCCGGCGCATTCTCGCGGGCCAGAATGCGGCTCCCCTGCATTGCAATTTGCTACTATATTAGTAGCAAATTGCATCCTGTCACAAGGGCCGCAAGCCGGTTTGATCCATCACCGGACCGCGCAAACGGCTACGCACCCGGTTTTTTGACCAGCACCAGCCCCTTGAGGTATTCACCCTCCGGAAACGCCACCGTCATGGGGTGATCGGGCGCGCCGCCCATACGTTCGGAAATAAAGGCATCCACACCCGCATCGGTGCCGGCCGAGGCGACGATCTTGTGAAACAGGTCGGCGCTGATGCCGCCGGAGCAGGAGTAAGTGAACAGCACGCCGCCAGGCTCCAGGATGGCCAGCGCCAGCCGGTTGATGTCCTTGTAAGCCCGAGCCGCACGCTCGGCATGGGTGACCGTGGGCGCGAACTTCGGTGGGTCGAGCACGATGGCGTCGAAGGTTCGGCCCTCTTTCTGGTACTGGCGCAGCATGGCGTTCACATCGGCATCCAGCATCGTCGTGCGGCTGGCATCGAAACCGTTCAGGGCCACATTGGCTTTGGCGCGGTCCAGGGCGGGTCCGGACGAATCAATGGATGTCACGTGCTTCGCGCCGCCAGCCAGCGCGGCTACCGTAAAGCCGCCGGTGTAGCAGTAGCAGTTGAGGACCCGCTCAAACTGCCGGCGCCGCGTGTAGGCGGCAAACCTCTGCCGGCTGTCGCGCTGGTCCAGATAAAAGCCGGTCTTGTGGCCCTGCGCCACGTCCAGGCTCAGTTTCCAGTCGTGTTCGGTAATGATGATTTCCGTGCCGCTGCAATTTTCCGCCGGGCCGCCCCAAGGAAAATTAGCCCCCTCGGGGGGCAGCGTAGTACGCGAAGCGACAAGCGTGGGGGCTCCACTCAGCCAGCCCGTTGCCTCCGGCAGACCTTCCAGCGACCGCACACTGGCATCCGACCGCTCATACAGGCGGGTCAGGCCGGTTTGCGCCAGCAGGGCCTCCACGATCACGCTTTTCCAGCGTTCGGTGCCGCAACTGGAGAATTGCGCCACCAGCGTGTCGGCATAACGGTCCACCACCAGGCCCGGCAAGCCATCAGACTCCCCGTGGACCAGGCGTCGGCCATCACTCTGAATGTCGAACAAGTCCCTGGCTTTGATGGCTTGGTCAATACGCGCTACAAAAAAAGAAGCATCTATGCGCTGGCTTTCATCAAAGCTCCAGACCCGCGCCCGAATTTTGGAGCTGGGACTGAAAGCAGCCCAGCCCAGGAACTGCCCCGCATGGCTCTCCACCCTGACCGTTTCACCCGCATCCCCACCCCCTTTGGCGATGGCGCCGTCAAAAATCCAGGGGTGGCGGCGCAGCAAGGAGCGCTCTTTGCCTTCCTTCAGTCGAATTATTTTCATGCCGCTATTGTCGTGGTTTGAATCTGGACCCCTGCGGCCCCAAACCGGCTGCCCGCTGGCCCAAAGCGACCGCTGCACTCAATTTCAGCACTTTCCCCCCAATTCAGGGGATGCCAATTTCCAGAAAAGTTTGCGACAATCGCCGGTTAATGATTTTTGATTACTTTCCAGAGCAGTTAAGGCAGTTGAGGAATTGCAAGCCATTCGCCGGCTTTGCAAATCGCCTGTTCGCCCCGGCTATCCGGGCCCGCCTTGCGGCGCTGGCCTTGAGCCTGCTGGCGGGATCGCTACTGGCGTTGACCACCCTGGAGGCGCACCCGCGCACAGTACTCGACCTGGACACCCAAACCCAGCCGGTTCCGCTGGCGGACTGGGGTGACTACTGGATTGACAGCAGCGGCAGGTTCACGCCGGAACAGGTCTCCACTACACACGATATCCCATGGAAGCCGACGAGCGGCGAGTCCATTTACCCGGTCACCAGCGACTATCCCCTGTGGATCCGCTTCAATGTGCCTCCCGCACCGGACGCCGAGCGCTGGTACCTCGAAGTACCCTACCCGTCCGTCAACCGCGCCTCCCTGTACACCATGGACAGCGCCGGCAAGTGGAATGAACAGAGGGCGGGCGATCTGGTGGCCGTCAACAAATGGCCGGTACCGCACCGCCATCCGCTACTGCCCATCGCCCTGTCCGCTGAAGTGCCCACCAACTACCTGTTGCGCCTGGAAAACGGACACGCCCTGAGCGCCCCCCTGCGGTTCATCAGCGAAGGACGCCTGAGCTACTCCGAGCAGCGCATCTCGCTGATCCTGGGCATCTTCTTCGGGCTGACGGGCCTGGCCGCGCTGGTGTCGCTGCTGAGCGCCATCTCGCTGAGGGACAGTGCCTACGGCCTGTACGCCCTGTGCGTCGCGCTGATGGGCCTCACGCAAGCGACCCTGACGGGCATAGGCGGCCTGCACCTCTGGCCCCATTGGCCCTGGTGGAACGATGTGTCCACCTCGGTCCTGCCCATGCTGACGGCCTCGGCCACGCTGCTCTTCATCTCGGCTACCGTGGCGCTGCCCGAGCGCCTGCCCCGACTGCACTGGCTGATGGTCGGCCAGGCGGCGCTGGGCGTGGCGGTCGCCGCAGTGCTGGCCGTGATGCCAGTCGCATCGCGCATGGACCTCTTTATTCCTGCCTTGCTGCTGCTGGAGTTCAGCGGCATGGTGGTCATGGCATGGGCCTGGCGGCGCGGTGACCGGTTTGCGCCCTGGCTGATGCTGGCCTACCTGCCCGTGACGGTAGCAGCCGGCTGGACAGTAGCGCGCAATGCCGACCTGGTGCCGATCGGCTTCCTCACACAGCACGGCATGCAGCTGGGCGTGGCCCTGCACCTGCCCATCGTCATGGTGCTGCTGATGCTGCGCAGCCAGCACCGGCGCGAAAACACCCGCCGCATCCAGGGCCTGGACCGGGTCGACCCCGCCACCGGCCTGATCAACAACCATGTGTTCGGCGAACGGCTGATCCGCATGATCGCGCGCTCCGAGCGGCTGCAGCACCAAAGCGCCGTGATGCTGATTGACGTGATCAACAGCGCGCAAATTCAGGAAGATTTCGGACGCACGGCGGCCGTTGAGCTGCCACTGCGCGTTGCCGAGCGGCTGCTGTCTGCCGCCCGTGAAATCGATAGCGCGGCGCGGCTGTCGGAGCAGCGCTTCGGCATGCTGGTGGAAGGCCCCATCAGCCCGGAAGACGCCGCCATTCTCGCCCAGCGCATCGTCGCGCGTTGCCTCATGCCCTACAAGGGCCTGCATGTGAACTGTGTGGCCCAGGTTCACGTGGCTTACGCCATTGTGCCTTCCCAGGGCTCGTACGCGCAGGGCCTGCTGACCCAGTTGCAGGAGCGGCTGGCCACGGTGCCCGCGCAAGGCAAGCGTGCGGTGTTCCTGCTGGGTGAAACGCCTCCCGCGGCGCCTGTGCGGCAAGCCTACAGCCGCAAAGTCGCCAAAGTCGCCTGACCGCGCAAGGGCGGGCAAATCAAGCCAGGGGCGCGGGCGGTTCAGGGAGCTCAGTAGCTCAGGACTGGCTCATGGCTTGTCGGGCCCGCACCCCACCCCTGGTTCACGGTTTGGACTTGACCTTCACCACCGCCGGGGCGGGAGCTGTTGCGGGCAGCGGGACAGCCCGCGAAGCCACGCCGGCCGATGTAGCGCGCGGATGGGCGGCGTCATACACCTTGGCCAGATGCTGAAAATCAAGCCGCGTGTAAACCTGCGTCGTCGTGATGTTGGCGTGGCCCAGCAGCTCCTGCACCGCGCGCAGATCACCGCTGGACTGCAGCACATGACTGGCAAACGAATGGCGCAGCATGTGCGGATGCACCGGGGTGGCCAGCCCGGCCTTGAGTGAACGCCGCTTCAGGCGCAGGCGGATGTGCTGGGGCGTGAGCCGCGCGCCGCGCTGACTGATGAAAAGCGCCTGGCCGGCTGCCCCTTCGGCGGCCGCGCCCTCGCCGGCCCAGTCACCGCGCAGGGCGAGCCAGGCATGCAGCGCCTGCAGTGCCTGGCGGCCGACCGGCACGCTGCGCCGCTTCGAGCCCTTGCCAAGCACATGGGCCTCGGCGGCATCCATGTCCACCCAGCCGCGCGCCTGCGCGCTGGCGCGCACATCCAGCCCCACCAGTTCGCCAATGCGCAGCCCGCAGCCATAGAGCAACTCCGTGATGCACTGGTCACGCGCTTCCAGGTGCGGATCATCCTCGTCATCCGACTGGTAGCTGGCCAGCTGCACCGCCTCGTCCACGCTCAGGGCCTTTGGCAGGGGCTTGGCGACCTTGGGCGAGCGCACGTCCTGCACCGGGTTGGCGGGCACCAGGCCTTCACGGCCCAGCCAGGCGTAAAAGCCGCGCCAGCCCGACAAAATAAGTGCGATCCCGCGGCCGCTGCGCCCGGCGCCATGCATCTGCGCGACCCAACGCCGCATGTGGGTGCTGTGCACCTCGGTCAGCGCGACGCCGGCCTGGCGGGCGTTGGCCTCCAGCTTGTGCAGGTCCAGCGCGTACAGCTCCACCGTGCGCGACGCCAGGCGTTTTTCAACGCGCACATGCTCCAGGTAACGCTCCACCAACGGGTGCGATTCGGGCACGGACGCCGGTCTGTCTTCAGGAACTCCGGACGCAATTGGCGGCCGCTGCGTCATGGCGCGTGCTCAGGGTGTGCCGGTCGGCTGGGCCCGCAGACGCGAGAGCGCGGCGCCCGCCAACTCGCCCAGGCGCTCCAGGAAGTCGGTGCCCATGCCGCTGTGAAAGCGCTCGGGATCGGACGAGGCCAGCACCAGCAGGCCCGAAGCCTGGGCGCCGGCGGCCGCGCGCAGCGGAATCAGGGCAATCGACAGCGCCATCGCAGGTTCGGGCAGCCAGTTGACCGCTTCAAAACCGGAATTGACACCGCAGTACGGCGTGGTCAACGAGGAGGCGAAGGTCTGGGCATCCTCACTGACGCCGGTTGCAAAGCTTTCGTCCGAGAAAATGCCATTGACACCCCAGACCTTGATGGCGGCCTGCGGGATCTGGAACCCGGTGGTGATGCCTTCCACCATGGTGCCGGGCAGGTCGCGCGCCTGCGCTGTCTGCAGCAGCTTGCACGTCCAGCGCTGCATCTTGTCGGCGATCAGCACATTGTCCTGGCCGTGGCGAATCATCTCGACCACCTTGGTCTCCAGGCCCTTGATCTTCTCGCGCAACATGCCGGCCTGGCGCTCCTGCAGGCTGACGGCGCGGTTGCCGTGGCCACTGGAGAGCTGCACCGATGCCAGCAGTTCCGCATGACGCTCGAAGAAGTCGGGCGTGTTGGCCAGGAAATTGGCGATGTCGTCTTCGGTGATGGGATGTTCAGTTGGAGTCATGTCGGCATTGTAGGGAAATAGGCGAGAAATAGGCCCCCACGGTCGTTCACTTCGTGTAACTCCCGAGGCCTTGCAGGCCGCGGCTCGCGAGACGCTTCGCCTCTGTCGCCTGTCCAAAGCTGCTCAAGCAGCTTTGGAGCCGCAGGCTCCAGCCCCTCGGGGGCCGCCCGCCTGCAGTCCGGCAAAGCCGGTCCTGCGGCTCATGCTGGGTTGAAGAGTTCAGTGGGCACACGAGTGGGGGCCGCGGAACCGGCTTTGCCGGGCCGCAGGCGTCGCCCCCTAGAGGGGGGAACAGGCTACACGCAGTGAGCCTGGACGGGGGTGGTTTTATAGCTCCGCCTGCAGTCCGGCAAAGCCGGTCCTGCGGCTCATGCTGGGTTGAAGAGTTCAGTGGGCACACGAGTGGGGGCCGCGGAACCGGCTTTGCCGGGCCGCAGGCGCCGCCCCCTAGAGGGGGGAACAAGCTACACGCAGTGAGCCTGGACGGGGGTGGCTTTATAACTCGGGAACTTCAATCTCGGACTCGAACACGGTAGTGGCCGGGCCGGTCATCATGACCGGGGCATCGAAGCCGCCCGCCCATTCAATCGTCAGCTGGCCGCCGCGGGTCTGCACGTCCACCCGCGCATCGAGCAGGCCCCAGCGTATGCCGGCCACCACCGCCGCACAGGCGCCGGTGCCGCAGGCCAGTGTTTCGCCAGCGCCGCGCTCGTACACCCGCAGGCGGATGCGGCTGCGCGAGACGACCTGCATGAAGCCCGCATTGACGCGTTTGGGGAAACGCATATGGTGCTCAATCAAGGGGCCGGTCTCCAGCACCGGCGCCGTATCTACGTCGTCGACCAGCTGCACCGCATGGGGATTGCCCATCGACAGCACGGCGATGGAAACAGTCGCTGAAAGCGCCTTGTCTTCAAGGGTCAGCGGCCATTTCTCCCATGAGCCAGCGGGCTGCGCCGTCAACCCCGCCGCATCGAAGGGAATGCGCGCCAACTCAAACACCGGCGCGCCCATGTCCACCGTCACGCGGCCATCCGCCTGCATGCGCGGCTCGATCACGCCGCTCAGGGTCTTGACCCTGACCGCATCCTTGCTGGTCAGCCCCTGTTCGCGCACAAAACGCACAAAACAGCGTGCCCCATTGCCGCACTGTTCCACTTCGCCGCCATCGGCGTTGTGAATCACATATTCAAAGTCGATGCCCTCCCCGGGGGAAGGCCGCACCGACAGAATCTGGTCGGCGCCGACGCCGAAGTGCCGGTCGGCCAGAAAACGGTACTGTGCCGTCGACAGGTTCAGGCGCCCGCGGGTCTCGTCGAGCATCACAAAGTCGTTGCCCGCACCCTGCATTTTTGTAAAACGGATTAGCATTGCGCCATTATCCGCCGACCTCATCCGCCAACCTTACCCGCCGACGCTGCGCCTTGCCGCTTTGCGGCGCCGACCACCGCCCCTCAACCACGAAAGACAAGCATGCGCATTCCCGAATGGAGCCCCAGCCTCAAGGCCCAACCGCAGGATCTGGTGGACGCCATCCTGGCGCGCCGGGGCGGCACCATGATCAACCTCGACAAGGCGCTGCTGTGGAGCGAGCCGCTGGCGCGGGCCTGGAACATCTACCTGGGCGCGGTGCGCACCGGGCTGCCAACCAGCCGCAAGCTGCGCGAACTGGGCATTTGCACCGTGGCACTGCTGACCGGCGCCGACTACGAATACCGTCACCATGCACCGGACTTCCTGGCCGCCGGTGGCAGCCAGTCCGAGCTGGATGCACTCCAGGCCCTGGTCAAAAGCGATGCGCGCCAAACCACGGCGCATCCGGCGCTGGGTGCGGTGGAGCAGTTGTTGATTCAATACGCCGCGCAAATGACGCTGGACGTCAAGGTCAGCGACCAGGTGTTCGCGGCACTGCGCGAGCATTTTGACAACACGGAACTGGTCGAACTGACCAGCGCGATTGCCACCTACAACATGGTGGCGCGTTTTCTGGTGGCGCTGGGCGTATCGCCGGAGGAATGAATCGGGTCACGGCGAGATACCAGGCCGCGCACACACTGAAAGCGCGGGGCCGACAATTTCCCGCCGTGCCGCCCCAAGGCGCAACAGCCCACTCAGGGGCAGGAAGCTACACGCAGCCGCCGTGGAGGTTTCGATTCAGACCAAGCCGGGGCCGCGGAACCGGCTTTGCCGGGCCGCAGGCGCAGCGGCCCCCTCGGGGGGCAGCGCAGTACACGCAGTGACAAGCGTGGGGGCCAATTTAATCAGCTTTGATCCCATTGTCCTTGACAACCTTGGCCCAGATGTCGATCTGCTTGTCAATGAAGACACGGGCCGACTCCGGCGAACCGCCGACGATGTCAATGCCTTGTGCACTGAGTTTTTTCGCGATCTCGGGGTTCTTCAAGGCCTTGTTCACTTCTTCGTTCATGCGCTTGAGCACTTCGGGCGGCGTTTTGGCCGGCGCCAGGATGGCCCACCAGGCCGGCGCGTCAAAACCGGCAAAACCGCTTTCGGCCACGGTTGGCACATTGGGCAAATCAGGCGAGCGTTTGCTGGTCGTCACGGCCAGCGGGCGCAGGCGGCCGCTGTCAATGTGCGGCTTGGTCACAAACACCGAGCCAATGGACAAGGGCACATGGCCGGCCACCGCATCGGACATCAGCGGGCCGCCGCCTTTGTAGGGCACATGCTGCCAGTCGATGTTGCCGCTTTTGCTCAGCAGCGCCATCGCCAGGTGGCCGAGGCTGCCCGAGCCGATGCTGCCGTAGTTCACATTCTTTTTGGCCTTGGCTGCTGCCACCACATCGGCAAAGGTCTTGTATTCGGACGCTGAAAAAGTCGCCAGCACCATGGCCGAGGTGCCGATCAGCGAGACCGGCGCCAGATCCTTGCGTGTGTCAAACGGCAGGCCGGGAATCAGGCTGGGATTGACGCCATGGGTGTCGAACACCACCGCAAAGGTGTAGCCGTCCGCAGGGGCTGCGGCAACCGCCGCGGTACCGATGGAGCCCGACGCGCCGCCCTTGTTTTCGACAATGATGCTCTGGCCCAGTTGCTGCGACAGCGGCTGCGCCAAAATGCGCGCCACCTGATCGACCGAGCCGCCAGGCGGAAACACGGCCACGAATTTGATGGGCTGCCGGGACGGCCAGGCTGGCCCCGCGCCAGCCGGGGCGGTCTGCGCAAAAGCGCTGAGACTGCAGGCACACAGCGTGGTGGCTGCCAGCGCCAGTGCGGTCCTGAAAAGGGGATGCGTCATGGTTGAAGCCTGAAAATTGAATGGGTGCCAGTATCGGCATCGCCCCGCCGCCGCGCCATTGCGGTTAACACTTAGCACGCTACCAATTCGAATTCCGATTCCAGTTGTCGGATGCCGCTGGCCGGACCCGAAGTAAGCCGGCGGGACAGCGCCTCCCCCTCTTTCACTGCAAAATCGGGTCATGACAAGACCCTCCCAACTCCTTTACCCCCAGCGGGAACCCGCCCCCACCCGCCCGGCAGCCACGGTGCTGTTGCTGCGCGACACAGCGCAGGGCCTGGAAGTGCTGATGACACGGCGTTCGATGACCGCCAGCTTTGCCCCCGGCGCCTATGTGTTCCCAGGCGGCGGCATTGACGCGGCGGATGCCCAAGCGCATGGCCAGTCCACGCGGCGGCCCGGCCAGAGTGACCTGCATCTGACGCAGGCGATTGCCGCCATCCGGGAGAGCTTTGAAGAGCTGGGCGTGCTGCTGGCGCGCCATGCCGACGGCCGCTACGCCAGCACGGCCGACATCGCGGCGCTGGACCGCCAGGCTCCGTTTGCCGCCCAGTGCGGCCAGCGCGGTCTCACGCTGGCCGGTGACCAGGTGTTTGTGCTGGCCCACTGGGTGACCGACCGCGATTTGCCGCGCCGCTTCGATGTGCCCTTTCTGGTGGCGCGCATGCCGGAGGGCCAGAGCCCGGTGGCAGACGAAACCGAGCAGTTCGAGCCGGTCTGGGTGCGCCCGGCCGAGGCGCTGGCCCGGCACCATGCCGGCGGCTTCTTCATGATCTTCCCGACCCTGCGCACACTGGAGAGGCTGCAGCATTACCCCGATGTCGATGCGGTGCTCCAGGCTTGCGCGCTGGAGGCGCCGCTGTGGACATCCTGCCCGCGCGCCGGCTTGCTGGCCGGCAAGGAGGCGCGCTACATGGAACACGAGGCGCCCTACGGCGAGCTGGCGCTCACCTCGCCCGACGGGCAGATCGTGCACACGCTGGACTGGCAAACGGCGCAGCCCGTGGCACTGCTGAGAAACCTGATGCGCCTGACCGCACCCAACCCCGGCGTGATGACCGGGCCGGGCACCAACAGCTACCTCGTCGGCGAGCCTGCCACCGGCTACATCGCGATTGATCCGGGACCTGCCGATGCGGATCACCTGGACCGGCTGTACCGGGCGGCCGGCGGCGATATCCGCCTGATCGTCTGCACCCACTCGCACCCCGACCATTCGCCGGGCGCCAAGCCATTGCAAGCGCTGTGCAACACCCGGCCCGCCATCGTCGGCTTGCCCTCGGAGCCCACGGCACGCGCCCACAGCGCGTTCACGCCGGACCGGGCGCTGGAGCATCAGGAGTTGCTCGCGCTGGTGGCGCCCGGGCCTGAGGGCGACATAACGCATACCCTGAAAGTGCTGCACACCCCCGGGCATGCCGCCAATCATGTGTGCCTGGTGCTGCTGGAAGACGGCATCCTGTTCAGCGGCGACCACATCCTCAACGGCAGCACCACGGTGGTGGACCCGCCGGACGGCAACATGAGCGCCTACCTCGACTCCCTGGATCTGCTGAGCAGCGCCTGCGACCAGCACCAGATCGAATTCATCGCCCCGGCCCACGGCTATGTGCTGGGGCATGCGAAAGCCGCCATTGCCCAGCTCAAGGCGCACCGCCTCAAGCGCGAGGCCAAGATCGTCGGCGTGATGCAGGCGCAGCCCGACGGGACACTGGACGACTGGGTCGCCCAGGCCTACGACGACGTCGATGCACGCATCTGGCCGGTGGCCAAGCGCTCCCTGCTGGCGCATATCGAGCGGGTGCGCGAACTGGGGCTGGCCGGCCCGCTTTGAGGCCAGTCCCAAACTGCAACTGGCCCCCATACTGTTCAGTCACGTTATTCACACTGAATCGGAATGACCAGAACCTTGACTTGTCATTGCGAGCCTGACCCGCAATCCATGGATCCCGGATCAAGTCCGGGATGACAAACCAGGGGCAAGGGCTTCACTGAACCGTATTGCAACTAGCCCTCACCGCCCAGGTAGGCCTTGACCAGCGAGCCATCGGCCATCGGCCATCAGCGATTGCGCCATACCCTGTGCCACCACGCGCCCCGACTCCAGCACATAGGCACGGTCGGCCGGCGATGGGGCCAGCGCGGCCATTTGGTCCACCCGCAGCACGGTCATGGATTCCTGGCGCAGGTCGTCCGGCGGGCAAACAGCTCTTCAATGATCTTGGGCGCCAGGCCCGGTGAAGGTTCGTCCAGCAGCAATACCACCGGCTGGCTCACCAGGCCGCGCGCCGCAGCCTGCATCTGCTGCTCGCTGCCCGAGAGCAGGCCTGTGAATGAACGTCGAAACAAGGACACGACGTTTCTCTTGAAGGAAGGGTTCAATCGAAAAAGCTCCCCTCGCCAACGCAAGCTTTGTACCACGCCGTCAAAATGGTCAACATTCATCCAGTCAATTTTCGGTACAATTGACAATTCATATTGTTGACAATTTATAAGCCATCTGGGCACCAAAATTACTCAAGGCCAGTCCATTGATTCACCCTTCCCGGCATCCCATGCGTCCAAACCAAAACCAGGCAGCCAGGCACAGAATCCGTGCAGCAGCCCACACCAAGCCGCGGCATGGAAGTCTGGGCTCCTGCACCGGGAGCCTGTACCGATGAGCCCGGCATCCGCCAGCGACATGGCGACCCGCCTGCTTGCCGGACACGGCCTGTTCGACTTCCAGGGCATCCATCACCGGCCCGACTACTGTTGGCCAGAAGGGCGGCGCCTGGCGGTCTACCTGGGCTTTAACCTGGAACATTTCGCATTTGGCGAGGGCCTGGGTGCCAACCTCGGTCCGGCCTCGCCGCAACCTGACGTGCTGAACTACGCCTGGCGGGAGTATGGGAACCGGGTGGGCGCGTGGCGTTGCCTGGAGCTGTTTGACGCGCTGGGCCTGCCGACGGGCACGCTCATCAACACCGCGCTGTATGACCACTGCCCCGAACTGGTCGCAGCATTCGCAGCCCGCGGCGATGAACTGATAGGCCACGGCCACACCAATGCCGAGCGCCAGGCTGACATGGCCGAGCCGCAGGAGCGTGAATTGCTCGCGGCGTGCCGGGCGCGCATTGCCCAGCGCAGCGGCACGGCGCCTGCCGGCTGGCTGTCGCCCTGGATTTCCGAAAGCCGGGCAACACCGCACCTGCTGGCGGAAACCGGCTACCGCTACACCCTGAACTGGTGCCATGACGACCAGCCGGTGCGCCTGCGCACCCGCGGCGGGCCGCTGTGGTCCATCCCCTACCCGCAGGAGCTCAATGACATTCCGATGATCATCGCGCGCCAGATGGACGGCAAGGATTTCGCGCAGATGGTGATAGACAACGTGGATGAAATGCTGGAGCAGTCCACACGCCAGGCGCTGGTGATGGGCATTGCCCTGCACCCCTACATCGTCGGTCAGCCCTACCGCCTGCGCCATCTGCGCCGGGCGCTGGAACATCTGGCGCGCCTGCGCGATGAAGGCCGCATCTGGTTCACCACGCCCGGCGCCATCTGCGCCCACATGAACGAGGTTTTCCCCGGAGCAGCCGCATGAGTACCGCCAGGAAACGCGCACCCGCGCCCGCCACCGGCATGCCGGCCGACGCCGCCGCTCCCCTGCTGCCCGGCCTGTCGGAGACGGAAAGCCGCATCTACCACTCGGTGTTTGACAGCGTGATGAACCAGCGCATCGCCCCGGGCACCAAGCTGCCGGAGCAGGCGCTGTGCGAGCTGTTCTCGGTGAACCGCGCCACGGTGCGCAAGGTGCTGCAGCGGCTGGCCCATGATCACATCGTCGACCTGCGGCCCAATCGCGGCGCGGTAGTGGCCGCCCCCACGCCCGAAGAAACGCGGCAGATCTTCCAGGCCCGGCGCCTGCTCGAAGCGGCCATCGTGCCGCTGGTGGCCCAGCGCATCACCAAGGCCGAGATTTTGCTGTTGCGCAAACAGTTGCGCGACGAGCATGCGGCACTGCACCGCGCGGACCAGCCGGCCTGGGCGCGCCTGGCAAGCACCTTCCATCTGCGGCTGGCCGAACTGTCGGGCAACGCGGTGCTGCACGGCTACCTGCACGAACTGGTGTCCCGCTGCTCGCTGATCGTCGCCCTGTACGAGCCGCCCGGGAACGCCGCCTGCGAGCATGACGAACACGCGCGCATCGTGGATTACCTGGAAAACGGGGAACCCGCCAAGGCGGTACGCGTCATGAACGAGCACCTGCTCGACCTGGAACGCCGCATCTGCCTGGACAAACCCCAGGCCGAAAAAAGCCTGGCCCAGATGCTGGGGCTGGCCTGACATGCTGCGCGTCATGCTGGCGGCCCAGCCGCTAAATCGCCGACTGTACCGCCCGCTGTATCGCCTGGTGCGCGGCCCGGGCCCATCCGCCATCGCAAGCCAACCGACAAAGAACTGACCATGGACATCGATTTCTCAGCCATCACCGAATACCAGCGCTACAAGCTCATGGCCAGCCTGATCGTGCCGCGGCCGATTGCGCTGATCACCACGTTGAGCGAAGACGGCGTCGTCAATGCGGCGCCCTTCAGCATGTTCAATATGCTGGGTGAAGAGCCGCCCATCGTGATGGTCAGCATCAACCGGCTGCAGGACGGCCAGCTCAAGCACACAGCGGCCAACATCGTGCGCACCGGCGAGTTCGTCGTGCACCTGACCGACGAAGCCATGGCCGGGCAGATGCACCGCTGCGGCGAGCGCTTTCCGGCCGACGTCAGCGAGCTGGCCGAGGTGGGGCTCAGCACGGCGCCCTCCCGGCATGTGAAGCCGCCGCGCATTGCGGAGGCACCCGCGGCCTTCGAGTGCACGCTGTACGAGCTGCTCGAGACGCCCAGCCGGCAAATTTTTATCGGCCGGGTGCACTGGCTGCATGCCCGCGACGGACTCATCGACACCGAGCTGTGGCGCGTGCGCTTGCAGAACTACTTTCCGGTGGCGCGCTTTGGGGCCAGCTTCTACATCAACACACGGGAACGCTTCTCGCTGGAAGCCGCCAGTGCACAGGCCCAGCCTGCGCTGTCCACCAGCATTGACGAGATCTGACAACGGATGTGACGGGGGTGCCGCAAGGGGTAAACCCGGAGCCTGGCCGGTTTATACTTTTTTGATTTGGCCTGCAGGCCCCATCAACCCAACCCAGCGAGGTCTTCATGCCTTCCATCACGACACGATATTTCCTGCAAACTGCCGGCACCCTGCTGGCCAGCCTGGTGCTGGTGGCCTGCGGCAAGCAGGAGCCACCGGCACCAGCGGCCACCGCGCCAGCACCCGCCGCCTCGGCGCCCGCGCCGGCAGCCCGGGTGTATGTGGTCGGCACCGACGCCGCCTATGCCCCTTTTGAATCGCAAAACGAAAAAGGCGAGATCGTTGGTTTTGATATCGACGTGGTCAAGGCCGTGGCACAAAAAGCCGGCATCGAGGTGAAATTCATCAATACGCCCTGGGAGGGCATCTTCAATTCACTGAACCAGGGCGACCGCGACCTGCTGGTTTCCGCGATCACGATCACCCCCGAGCGCAAGCAGACCATGGATTTTTCTTCGCCCTACTTTGACGCACAACAACTGATTGCTGTGAAGAAAGACTCCAAAATCGCCGACTTCAGCCACCTGAAAAAACTCAAGGTGGCCGTGCAGAACGGCACCACCGGCGACGAGGTGGTCACCAAGCTGCAGGGCAAGGCCAGCCCCAACATCAAACGTTTCGAGTCCACCCTACTGGCCCTGAAAGAGCTGGAAGCCGGTGGCGTGGATGCCGTAGTGGCTGACAACGGCGTGGTGGTGCACTATGTCAACAACAACGTCGGCGCCAAGTTCAAGACCATCAGCGACGCCAGCTTTGCGGCCGAGCAATATGGCCTGGCGGTGAAAAAGGGCAACACCGAATTGCTGGAAAAACTCAACAAGGGCCTGGCCGACATCAAGACCGACGGCACCTACAACAAGATTTACGCCCAGTATTTTGGCGGGGCACCGGCGGCACCTGCACCTGCACCCGCGGCATCGAAATAAGCGAACCGCAAGGAAAACGGGCCCCGTTCGCTTCGGCGTACGGGGCCCGTTTTTTTGATAAAAGTGTGAAGCCCGCCGATAAGCCGGATTCTGTGCGCCGGATGTGCCTTGCGGCAAACCCGGTGTGACCGCCATTAATCTGGGCCGGGGGTCGCCCACCCGGCTCGGTGCTACCTACCCGCCAGCTCTGCGGAGCTACATCAACGCTGGCCTACTTGGTATTGCTGCGCGTAGAGATTGCCCGTTTCACCCGCTTTTGAGTTACCCAAAAGCGACTCGTCTCTGTTGCTCTGATCCTCACCTCACGGTGGAGAGGTATTACCTCCTACGCTGTCCTGTGCAGTCCGGACGTTCCTCCAGTGCCTGGTTTCCCAGATTGCACCAGCGGCGGTCTGGCAGGCTTCACGGGGCCTATTATCCGTTATCCGCCAGCGCGGCGTATGACGGGGACCCTTTAAAATAAGGGCTGCTTGATCAACACGAGCCCCTGATGATTCGCCTGACTGAACTCAAACTTCCGCTGGACCACGCGGAAGACGCCCTGCCGGCCCTGATGGCCCGCACGCTGGGCATCGCCGCCTCCGATATCGCGACTTTCCAGGTCCACAAGCGCAGCTTTGACGCCCGCAAGGCGGAGCTGCTGCAGGTGTACATCGCCGATGTGGAACTGGCCCCCGCGCTGGAAGCTGCATTGCTCGCGAAGTTTGCCGGCCACCCGCACATCCTGCCCTCACCCGACATGGCCTACCACCCGGTGGGCACGGCACCCCAAGGCCTGCCGCTGCGCCCGGTGGTGATCGGCTTTGGCCCGTGCGGCATCTTTGCGGCCCTGCTGCTGGCGCAGATGGGCTTCAAGCCCATCGTGCTCGAGCGCGGCAAAACCGTGCGCCAGCGCACCAAGGACACCTGGGGCCTGTGGCGCAAGAACGTGCTGAATCCGGAATCCAATGTGCAATTTGGCGAAGGCGGCGCGGGAACATTTTCCGACGGCAAGCTCTACAGCCAGATCAAGGACCCGCGGCACCTCGGCCGCAAGGTCATGAACGAATTTGTCAAGGCCGGGGCGCCTGCCGACATCCTCTACGAAGCCCATCCCCACATTGGCACCTTCAAACTGGTCAAGGTGGTGGAAAACATGCGCGAGCAGATCATCGCGCTGGGCGGTGAAATACGCTTTGAGCAGCGCGTAACGGACGTGCTGATCGAGGTCGGCCCCGGCGGCAAGCACCTGCGCGGCCTCACGGTGCAAAACCAGGCCACCGGAGAAACGCACGAGCTGCGCGCCGACCACGTCGTGATGGCGCTGGGCCACAGCTCGCGCGACACCTTTGCCATGCTCTACGCCCGCGGCGTGTACATCGAGGCCAAACCCTTTTCCATCGGCTTTCGCGTGGAGCACCCTCAGGGCATCATCGACCGCGCACGCTGGGGCCGGCATGCCAGCCACCCGGCCCTGGGCGCTGCCGAATACAAGCTGGTGCACCACGCCAGCAATGGCCGCTCGGTCTACAGCTTTTGCATGTGCCCGGGCGGCACGGTGGTGGCCGCTACCTCGGAGCCCGAACGTGTGGTGACCAACGGCATGAGCCAGTATTCGCGCAACGAGCGCAATGCCAACGCCGGCATCGTGGTGGGGATTGACCCGCGCGATTACCCGGGCGATGCGCTGGCCGGCATCGACCTGCAGCGCCGGCTGGAGTCGCATGCCTATGTGCTGGGCGGCAGCAATTACCAGGCGCCGGCGCAGCTGGTCGGCGACTTTGTGGCGGGCCGACCATCGACCGCGCTGGGCAGCATCACGCCCTCGTACAAGCCCGGCGTAACCATCGGTGATCTGTCGTCAGCCTTGCCCGGCTACGCGATTGACGCCATGCGCGAAGCCTTTCCCGCCTTTGGCCGCAAGATCAAGGGCTTTGACACGCATGACGCCGTGCTGACCGGCGTGGAGACGCGCACCTCCTCACCGATCAAGATCAGCCGCGGCGAAGACTTGCAAAGCCTCAATGTGCGCGGCCTCTATCCCGCCGGCGAAGGCGCCAGCTACGCCGGCGGCATCCTGTCGGCGGGCGTGGACGGCATCAAGGTGGCCGAGGCCGTGGCGCGCAACCTGCTGAGCGCCTGATCAGCAGGCAGCCGCCTGGGCTACGGCCCGGTCGCCCGGCACGGCACGGCACGGCACGCGCGATGATGGTGCGCTGATTTCAGACGGGCCTTCCTGCTTCGTCAATACGCGATATGCGGGCATCGCGCGCGCAAAACATAGTCGCCGGGATCCACAGGTCCAGCTGGCCCCGAATTTGCTCTGCCTTCTCCGTCAACATAGAATACCTGTATAGACAGCGCATCACCCTCAAAACGAGGTGGAATTGCACCAATTTCATGGGAGAAATCCCAAAAACAGTGCATTTCCCGGTCGCGTTTTCCGTGACTTCCTTAAAATTAGGGTTTACCTGTATATACAGGTTGCTCCATGTTGGCAAAATTTCCCTGCCCGGACTTTGCTGTGCAGGGATCTTGGGATCAACCGATTTTTCTGAATCAAACAGGAGTACGCAATGGGTAAGACAACCGTCAAGAAATTGGCTTCGCTGCTGGCGGCAGGCGCTTGCGCGGCCGGCATGGCCTCAGCCGCCGGGGCACAGGAAACCAAGCTGACGCTGGGCATGTCTGGCTGGACCGGCTTCGCCCCGCTGTCGCTGGCGGACAAGGCCGGCATCTTCAAGAAAAACGGCCTGGATGTGGAGATCAAGTTCATTCCGCAGAAAGACCGCCACCTGGCGCTGGCCGCCGGGGCCATCCAGTGCGCAGCCACCACCGTGGAAACCCATGTGGCCTGGAACGCCAATGGCGTGCCCATCGTGCAGATCTTCCAGATGGACAAATCCTATGGTGCCGACGGCCTGGCCGTGCGTAACGACATCAAGAGCTTTGCCGACCTGAAGGGCAAGACCATCGGCGTGGACGCCCCGGGCACCGCGCCCTACTTCGGCCTGGCGTGGATGCTGAACAAAAACGGCATGACGCTCAAGGACGTGAAGACCACCACCCTCTCGCCGCAGGCGTCTGCCCAGGCCTTTGTCGCGGGCCAGAACGACGCGGCCATGACCTACGAGCCCTACCTCTCCACCGTGCGCGACAACCCGGCCTCCGGCAAGATCCTGGCCACCACGCTGGACTACCCCATGGTGATGGACACGGTCGGCTGCGCGCCGACCTGGCTCAAGGCCAATCCCAAGGCTGCCCAGGCGCTCACCAACTCCTACTTCGAGGCGCTGGCCATGATCAAGGCCGACCCCGTCAAGTCCAATGAATTGATGGGCTCGGCCGTCAAGCAGACCGGCGAGCAGTTTGCCAAGTCGGCAGCCTACCTGCGCTGGCAGGACAAGGCGGCCAACCAGAAGTTCTTCGCCGGCGAGATCACCGCGTTCATGAAAGACGCCGAAAAGATCCTGCTGGAGTCCGGCGTGATCCGCAAGGCGCCCGAGAACCTCGCGGCAACGTTTGACACCAGCTTCATCAAGTAACGCCATGGAACACGTCATGGAACATATCCAGGCACCGCCTCACCTGCCCGAAGCACCGGTGCGCCAGCGCAGCCAGTGGCTGGCGCCGCTGGAGCCTGTGGGCACCAACTCGCGCTGGCTGCTGGGCCTGGGCTTCTTTGTGCTGTTCGTGCTGGCCTGGGCGATCTTCACGCTGGGCGGCTTTGTGTCGCCCACCTTCCTCGCCAGTCCCGTGACGATGGCCAAGGAAGGCTGGCTGCTGTTCACCGAGCTCAACTTCATTCACGACATCGGCATGACGGTGTGGCGCGTCTTCGGCGGCTTCGTCCTGGCCAGCCTGATCGCCGTGCCACTGGGCATTGCGATGGGCACCTACAAGGGGGTCGAGGCCTTTTTCGAGCCCTTTGTGTCGTTCTGCCGCTACCTGCCCGCGTCGGCCTTCATCCCGCTGCTGATCCTGTGGGCCGGCATTGGCGAAACGCAGAAAATCCTGGTGATCTTCATCGGCTCGGTGTTCCAGATCGTGCTGATGGTGGCGGTCACCGTGGGCGGCGCGCGGCGCGACCTGGTGGAAGCG
This sequence comes from Polaromonas sp. JS666, assembly GCF_000013865.1. Lineage (NCBI taxonomy): Bacteria > Pseudomonadati > Pseudomonadota > Betaproteobacteria > Burkholderiales > Comamonadaceae > Polaromonas > Polaromonas sp. JS666. The sequence continues at coordinate 1,073,192 of NC_007948.1, read as the reverse complement.
GCCTACACGCTGGGCGCGGCCGACCGGGGCATCATCACCCGCGTGCTGATTCCCGGCGCCGCACCCGGCATTGCCGAGACCCTGCGCCTGGTGCTGGGCTGGGCCTGGACCTACGTGATCGTGGCGGAGTTGATCGGCTCGTCCAGCGGCATTGGCCACATGATCACCGACAGCCAGGCCCTGCTCAACACCGGGCAGATCATCTTCGGCATCATCATCATCGGGCTGATTGGCCTGGTGTCCGACTTTGCCTTCAAGGCGCTGAACCGCCGCCTGTTTGCCTGGAGTTCCATCTGATGAGCCAACTGTCCATTCAAGGGGTGTCGCGCGTTTTCGAAACCGCCAAGGGCCAGCGCACGCAGGCGCTGCTGCCGGTCGATTTCGAAGTGAACGACAACGACTTCGTCACCATCCTCGGCCCCTCGGGCTGCGGCAAGTCCACGCTGCTGCGCATCGTCGCGGGGCTGGAGCGGCCCAGCACGGGCCGGGCCATCCTCGACGGCCGCCCGGTCGAAGGCCCGGGCGCCGACCGCGGCATGGTGTTTCAGAGCTACACGCTGTTCCCGTGGCTGACCGTCGCGCAGAACATCCGCTTTGGCCTGCGCGAGCGCGGCATGAGCGAGGCCGACCAGAAGGACCGCAGCGCCTACTTCATGGCCAAGGTGGGCCTGCGCGGTTTTGAAAACCACTTTCCCAAGCAGCTCTCCGGCGGCATGCAGCAGCGCACGGCGATTGCACGGGCGCTGGCCAACGACCCCAAGATCCTGCTGCTCGACGAGCCCTTTGGCGCACTCGACAACCAGACCCGCGTGCTGATGCAGGAACTGCTGCTGGGTATCTGGGAGTCGGCGCGCAAGACGGTGCTGTTCGTCACACACGACATCGACGAAGCGATCTTCATGGCCAACCGGGTGGCGGTGTTCAGCGCGCGCCCGGGACGCATCAAGTCCGACATTGCGGTGAACCTGCCGCATCCGCGGCACTATACGATCAAGACCTCGCCGGAGTTCATGGAACTCAAGGCGCGCCTGACCGAAGAGATTCGCGCCGAGTCGATGGCGTCCGCCGAACATTGACATGCATTGACCCGCGCCACCCACCGCTCCAACCACCACAATGAACTCCAATCTGCATATCCTGCCCAAACCGGCACGCGAAACCGACGCCAAAATCGGCACCCCCGCCGGGGCCGACCAGTTGTCGCCCAATGTCGCGCGTTACCAGCAGGTCAAGGACTTTGTGTCGCGCAAGATCCAGGACGGCACCTGGAAGGCCGGCGACCGCCTGCCGTCCGAGCACGAGTTGGTGGTGCAGTTCGGCCTGTCGCGCATGACCGTCAACCGGGCCTTGCGCGAACTGGTGGAGCAGGGCCGCATCAAGCGCATTGCCGGGGTGGGCAGCTTCGTGGCCGACGACAAACCGCAAGCCAACCTGCTGCAGATCGCGCGCCTGTCCGATGACATCCGGCGCCGCGGCCACGATTACCAGTGCCGGGTCATCACGGTGGAGCGCATTTCGGCCTCGCTGGACATCGCCTCCTCGCTGGGACTGCACACCGGCGAGTCGGTGTTTCACTCGGTCTGCGTGCACCTGGAAGACGGCGTGCCCATGCAGCTGGAAGACCGCTATGTCAACCCGCGCATGGCGCCCGCTTTCGGGCAGCAGGATTTCACGCTGGAGCAGCCTTCAGACTTTCTGGTGCGCACGGTGCTGTTCGACCAGATGGAACATGTGGTCGATGCCGTGCTGCCCACGCGCGAGCAGGCCGCGCTGCTGCAGATGGACGCCGGCCAGCCCTGCCTGCTGCTGACCCGCCGCACCTGGATGCGGGAAGACCCCATCACCCTGGTGCGCTGCCTGCACCCAGGCATGCGTTACCGGCTGGGTAGCCGCTTTCGCACCGACGGCAATGCCGTCACCGGCTGACGCGACGGGCCACCCCGGCGAGCCAGCCAGCCAGCAAGTAAACAAACGAATAAAAACTTCTTTATCATCGATTCCGACAACTTGTATATACAGGACTAGACAATGACAACATCCACCCACATCCTGCACCCCGGCCGCGTCAGCCTGGCCCTGTTGCGCAGCATCCATGCCGGCGGCGTGCAGCTGGCCCTGGCGCCCGAGGCCCGTGCCGGCCTGCTGGCAGCCCAGGCCACCGTGCAGCGCATCGTCGATGAAGACCAGGTCGTCTACGGCATCAACACCGGCTTCGGCAAACTGGCCAGCACCAAGATTGCGCCCAACCGCCTGGTCGAATTACAGCGCAACCTGGTGCTGTCGCACAGCGTGGGCACCGGCGAGCCGCTACCGGCCGCCGTGGTGCGCGTGATCCTCGCTACCAAGGCGGTGAGCCTGGCGCGCGGCCACTCCGGCGTGCGGCCCGAACTGGTGGACGCCTTGCTGGCGCTGGCCAACGCGGGCGTGATGCCGCGCATCCCGGCCAAGGGCTCCGTGGGTGCCTCCGGCGACCTGGCGCCTCTGGCGCACCTGGCCTGCGTGCTGATCGGCGAAGGCCAGGCCACCACCGCCGACGGCGAAGTCATTTCCGGCGCCCAGGCCATGCGCCGCATCGGCGTGGCGCCGTTTGTGCTCGGCCCCAAGGAAGGCCTGGCGCTGCTCAACGGCACCCAGGTGTCTACCGCCCTGGCGCTGGCCGGCCTGTTCGGCGCCGAACAGGTATTTGCCGCGGGCCTGGTGTCCGGCGCCTTGTCGCTGGAAGCCGTGCAGGGCTCCATCAAGCCGTTTGACGCGCGGGTGCATGCCGCGCGTGGCCAGCCCGGCCAGATGGCCGTGGCGGCGGCGGTGCGCACCCTGCTCGAAGGCAGCGAGATCGTGCCGTCGCACCCCGACTGCGGCCGCGTGCAGGACCCGTATTCGATCCGCTGCGTGCCCCAAGTCATGGGCGCCTGCCTGGACAACCTGCAGCACGCCGCCCGGGTGCTGCAGATCGAGGCCAATGCCGCCTCCGACAACCCGCTGGTCTTCGACAACGGCGACGTGATCTCCGGCGGCAACTTCCACGCCGAGCCGGTGGCCTTTGCGGCCGACATCATCGCGCTGGCCGTGGCCGAGATCGGCGCGATTGCCGAGCGCCGCCTGGCACTGCTGCTCGACACCGGCCTCTCCGGCCTGCCGCCTTTCCTGGTGCGCGATGGCGGCGTCAACTCCGGCTTCATGATTGCCCAGGTCACCGCCGCCGCGCTGGCCTCGGAAAACAAATCCCTGGCGCACCCGGCCAGCGTGGACAGCCTGCCCACCTCGGCCAACCAGGAGGACCATGTGTCGATGGCGACCTTCGCCGCGCGCCGCCTGGGCGAGATGGTGAACAACACCGCCGTCGTCGTCGGCATCGAAGCCATGGGCGCTGCTCAAGGCATAGAACTCAAGCGCGGGCTCAAAAGCTCCCCGCTGATCGAAGCCGAGTTCGCCCGCATCCGCGGGAAGGTGGCCTTCCTCGACCAGGACCGCTTCCTCGCGACCGACGTCGAAGCCATGCGCCAGTGGGCCTTGCACAGCGACTGGCCCGCCGCCCTGCAGCAGATCCTGCCCAGCCACGCCACCGCGGCCTGACGCCGGGCCTGAACCTCAGCCTGAAACCCATTCCAACCGTTTTATCCAGGAGACCGCCATGAACGCCAAGGATTCCTTCATCGCCCCCACCGACGCCCAAAGCGGCACCCTCACCGACCCGCGCGTCGACCCCACCCGTGTGATCCGCGCGCCGCGCGGCAGCCAGCTCCATTGCAAAAGCTGGCTCACCGAAGCCGCCTTTCGCATGATCCAGAACAACCTCGACCCCGAGGTGGCCGAGAACCCGCAAAGCCTGGTGGTCTACGGCGGCATCGGCCGCGCCGCACGCGACTGGGCCTGCTTCGACCAGATTCTGGCTTCGCTGAAAGAACTAAACGATGACGAATCGCTGTTGGTCCAGTCAGGCAAGCCCGTGGGCGTATTCAAGACCCACGCCAACGCGCCTCGCGTGCTGATCGCCAACTCCAACCTGGTGCCCAAGTGGGCCAACTGGGAACACTTCAACGAACTCGACCGCAAGGGCCTCTTCATGTATGGCCAGATGACGGCCGGCAGCTGGATCTACATCGGCAGCCAGGGCATCGTGCAGGGCACCTTCGAGACCTTCGTCGAAGCCGGCCGCCAACACTACAACAACAGCCTCGCTGGCAAATGGATCCTGACCGCGGGCCTGGGCGGCATGGGGGGCGCGCAGCCGCTGGCAGCAACCTTGGCCGGCGCGGTGTCGCTGAACATCGAGTGCCAGCAAAGCAGCATCGACTTCCGCCTGCGCACCCGCTACGTGGACAAGCAGGCCAGGGACATCGACGACGCGCTGGCGCTGATCAAGTACCACACCGACCGCAAGGAGGCCGTGTCGATCGCGCTGCTGGGCAACGCCGCCGACATCCTGCCCGAGCTGGTGAAGCGCGCCAAAGCCGGCGCCATCAAGCCCGACCTGGTGACCGACCAGACCTCGGCCCACGACCTGATCAACGGCTACCTGCCCCGCGGCTGGAACGTGGCGCAGTGGAAGGCCGCGCAGCAGGATCCGGCGCAGCACAAGCGCCTGACGGACGAAGCCGCCCAAAGCTGCGCCGTGCATGTGCAGGCCATGCTGGACTTCCAGGCCATGGGCATCCCGACCGTGGACTACGGCAACAACATCCGCCAGGTGGCCTTCGACCAGGGCGTGAAAAACGCCTTTGATTTCCCCGGCTTTGTGCCCGCCTACATCCGCCCGCTGTTCTGCGAAGGCAAGGGCCCGTTCCGCTGGGTCGCGCTCTCCGGCGATCCGGAAGACATCTACAAGACCGACGCCAAGATCAAGGAGCTGTTCCCCGAGAACAAGCACACGCACCGCTGGCTCGACATGGCGCGCGAGCGCATCGCCTTCCAGGGCCTGCCCGCACGCATCTGCTGGCTGGGCCTGGGTGAACGCCACATTGCGGGTCTGGCCTTCAACGAGATGGTGAAGAAGGGCGAGCTCAAGGCCCCGATCGTGATCGGCCGCGACCACCTGGACACCGGCTCGGTGGCCAGCCCGAACCGCGAGACCGAGGCCATGAAGGACGGCACCGATGCCGTGTCCGACTGGCCGCTGCTCAACGCGCTGCTCAATGCCTCGGGCGGCGCCACCTGGGTCAGCCTGCACCACGGCGGCGGCGTGGGCATGGGTTACTCGCAGCATGCGGGCATGGTCATCGTGGCCGACGGCACCGATGCCGCCGCCGAGCGGCTGGCACGCGTGCTGGTCAACGACTGCGGCTCGGGCGTGATGCGCCATGCCGACGCGGGTTACGAGATCGCCATTGCCACCGCGAAGAAGCAGGGCCTCAAGCTGCCGATGGTCCGGTGACTTGCGATAAAAAAAGGGAATCCTATTCCCAAATTTTGGGAATCAAGGGTTTGAATGCCGCCTGAATCCTTTGATACTGGCGTCATGCTGATCAGCGCCTCCACCCCCGTCACCACGGCCGACCGCGTCCTGCAAGTGCTGGCCGTGCTGGCCCAGCAGGGGCGGGCCCTGTCGGCAGCCGAACTCATGGACCGCACCGGCTTGGCCCGCAGCACGCTGTACCGGCAACTGGCCCGGCTCAAGCGCTGGGGCTTTGTGCTGGAAAGCGATAGCTGTTACGCCCCGGGCCCGCTGAGCCTGCAACTCGCACTGGGGTTCGATCTGGCCTCGCACCTGGTGTGCCAGGCCCGTCCGGGCATGGTGGAGTTGGCCCAGCAGTCCCACGAGAGCGTGGGGCTGATCGTCGCGGTCAATGACCAGGCCATCTGCCTGGACATGGTCGAAAGCCAGCAATCGCTGCGCTGCTCCTTCGAAAAAGGGCGCAGTGTGCCCTTGCGCGCGGGCGCTTCAGCAAAATGTGTGCTGGCCCATCTGCCCGATGCCGCGCGCGCTGCCGTGCTCGACAGCCAGCACCGCGCCGACAGCACCGGGCGGCAGGCCGCGCAGGAGGAACTGGATGCCATTCGCCTGGCCGGCTTTGCCATGAGTGCCGGCGAGGTTGATCCGGGCGTCTGGGGCGTTAGCGTGCCCCTGTTCGGAGCCTCCCGGCAGGCCGTGGGTGCCATCACCCTGATGGCACCGATTCCGCGCGCTCAGGGCCAGGACCAGGCGCTGATCCGCATGGCGGTGGTTGCCGCCGCGCGCATCTCGCGCCACCTGACCCTTCACTGATTTCCCTTACCCCCCAACCGGAGAACCACCCCATGAAATTTCGTCGCAACTTCCTGCTGGCCAGCCTCACAGCCCTGACCCTCGGCACCACCAGCGCGCATGCACAAGACAATGCGCTGCGCGTGGGCACCGATGCCACCTTCCCGCCCATGGAATTCGTGGAAAACGGCAAGCGCACGGGCTTTGACGTCGAGCTGGTTGAAGCCATCGCCAAGGCGATGGGCAAGCAGGTCGAATGGGTAGATATCGATTTCAAGGGGCTGATCCCCGGCCTCATGTCCAAGCGTTTTGACATGGCCGTTTCGGCCATTTACATCACCGATGAACGCAAGAAGGTCGTCGATTTCACCAACTCCTACTATGCCGGCGGCCTGGTGGCCATGACCAAAGAGGGCAATACCGCCATCAAAAAGCTGGCCGACCTCGAGGGCAAAAAGGTCACTGTGCAGGTGGGCACCAAGTCGGTGGGCTATCTGCAGGAGCACTATCCCAAGGTGCAACGGATCGAGGTAGAAAAGAACCAGGAAATGTTCAACCTGGTGGACATTGGCCGTGCCGATGCCGCCGTGACGGGCAAGCCCGCCGCCTTTCAGTATGTGCGCACGCGCCCGGGCCTGCGCGTGCTGGAAGAGCAGCTGACCACCGAGGAATACGGCATGGCGCTGCGCAAGGACACGCCCGAGCTCACCAGGGCGGTGAACGGTGCGATCGCCAAACTCAAGGCCGACGGCACCTATGCGGCCATCGTGAAAAAATGGTTCAGCAACAGCGCTGGCAAGTAATCCGGCAACCTTGCGACTGAGCGATGGAACTCGATTTTTCTCCCATCTGGTCCGGCTGGCCCCAGCTGTTGCGTGGTGCGCTGGTGACCGTGGAAATCACGGCGGCCTCGCTGCTGCTGGGTTGCGTCATGGGGCTGCTGGTCGGTATCGGCCGGCTCAACCCCAGGCGGCGCATTGTCTATGGCCTGTGCACGGCCTATGTGGCGATCATCCGCGGCACGCCGCTGCTGGTGCAGTTGTTCATTCTGTTCTTTGGCCTGCCGCAGTTCGGCATCCTGCTGCCGGCTTTTGTATGCGGCGTGATTGGCCTGGGCATCTACTCCGGAGCCTATGTTTCGGAGGTCGTGCGTGGCGCCATCCAGTCCATTGACCGCGGCCAGATGGAGGCTGCCCGCTCCATCGGCATGTCGTCGGGGCTGGCGATGCGCGCCGTGGTGCTGCCCCAGGCCGTGGTGCGCATGATTCCGCCGCTGGGCAATGAATTCATTGCCCTCATCAAGAACTCGGCCCTGGTGTCGCTGCTGACCATCCATGACGTCATGCACGAAGGGCAAAAAATCATCAGCGTGTCCTATCGTTCACTGGAGGTGTACCTGGCCATCGCCGTGGTGTATTTCGTACTGACCGGTGCAACCACTCTGGTGTTGCGCCGCATGGAGTTGCGCCTGCGCGCAGGAGGGATGGTGCAATGAACACGGCAAACAACGGTGCAGCACCCATGGTGCGCATTCGCGGCCTGCGCAAGTCGTATGGCGCCCATGTGGTGCTGGGTGGCATTGATTTCGACGTCCAGCCCTCGCAGGTGGTGGTAGTGATCGGGCCCAGCGGTTCCGGCAAGAGCACCTTTCTGCGCTGCTGCAACGGACTGGAGAAGCCCGAAGGCGGCAGCGTCGAGATCTGTGGCCGCACGCTGGTGCAGGACGGCCGCATGCTGCCGGACCCGGACCTCGACGCCCTGCGCGAAGAGGTCGGCATGGTGTTCCAGTCGTTCAACCTGTTTCCGCACCTGTCGGTGCTGCACAACATCTCGCTGGGCCCGCGCAAGCTACGCGGCCTGTCGCGCTCCGAGGCAGATGCCGAGGCCCGCGTTCTGCTCGAGAAAGTGGGCCTGGCGCACAAGGCCGACGCCATGCCGGCCAGCCTGTCGGGTGGGCAGAAGCAGCGCGTGGCGATTGCGCGGGCGCTGGCCATGAAGCCCCGCGTGATGCTGTTTGACGAACCCACTTCCGCGCTGGACCCCGAGCTGGTGGGCGAAGTGCTGCAAGTGATGAAGATGCTGGCCAGCGAAGGCATGACCATGATGGTCGTGACCCATGAAATGGACTTCGCGCGCGACGTGGGCGACGTGGTGGTGGTGATGGACCGCGGCGGCATCATCGAAGCGGGCTCACCCGACACCATCTTCACCAACCCCAGCCAGGAGCGCACGCGTTCCTTCCTGCAGGCCGTGCTGACGCGCACCTGAATCCCCTGAACTCCCTGGATCACCCACCTCTCGAGAGACTGTCATGAACGCACCTGCCACCGAACTGCAACGTCGCCTCCAGCAGCGCGTCACCGAGCAGCACGTGGCTGACTTCCAGCGCGACGGCGCGGTCTGCATCCGCCAGTTGCTCACGCCCGACGAGATCGACCTGTTGCGCGAAGGCATCGAGGCCAACCTGGCCGCGCCCAGCCCGCGCGCCAAGGTGGCCAGCCGCCCGGACGACCCGGGGCGCTTCTTCGAGGACTTCTGCAACTGGCAGGATATTGGGCACTACCAGCGTTTCATCTTTGAGACACCCCTGGCGCTGCTCGCACAGCGGTTAATGCGCTCGGCCACGGTGCGCCTGTATCACGACCACCTGCTGGTCAAGGAGCCCGGCACGCGACAGCGTACGCCCTGGCACCAGGACCAGCCTTACTACAACGTCGAAGGACGGCAGAACATCAGCATGTGGATTCCGGTTGACCCGGTATCGCGCGCCGCCACGCTGGAGTTCGTGGCCGGCTCGCACCAGGGCCCGTGGCTGATGCCGCGCACCTTCATGGACAACCAGGCCAAATGGTTCCCGGAAGGCAGCCTGACCGACTTGCCCGACGTGGAGGCCGCCCGCGAGCGTTTTCCCATCCTCGGCTGGGACATCGAACCGGGTGATTTCGTGTGCTTCCACATGCTGACCCTGCATGCCGCGGGCGGCGTGGAAGGGGCCCACAGGCGGCGCGTCTTTTCGGTGCGCTTCCTCGGGGACGACGCCCGCCACGCACCGCGAAGCTGGAAAACCTCGCCGGACTTTCCCGGGCTGGTCGACCAGCTCGCGGCGGGCGTGCCCATGAGCCACCCGCTGTTCCCGCAGTTGATCGGCTGACGAGAGGAGGCATCCATGACGCTGCAGCGCTTCGCCATCGACGACCTGAAGCCCACGCCGTGGAAGAACGGCGGCGGCACCACGCGCGAAATCGTCTGCCGACCGCCGGGCGCAGGCATGGACGGCTTCGACTGGCGGGTCAGCATCGCCACCATCGCCGCGCCCGGGCCGTTCTCGGCCTTTCCCGGCGTGGACCGCGTGATCATGCTGCTGGAGGGCGCGGGTGTGCGCCTGCGAGCCGGCACGGCGGGCGTGGACCACCGGCTGGACACGCCGCTGCGGCCCTTTGCCTTTGCCGGCGATGTGGCCCTGGACTGCGACCTGCTGGGCGGCCCCTCGACCGATTTCAACGTCATGACCCGGCGCGGCAAGCTGCGGGCCGAGGTGCAGGTGCTGCACGCGGCCGGCGACCTTGCCCCGGCCGGGCGCGGCCTGCTGCTGGCGCTGCGCGGGCCGTGGCACTTGCAGGCTGGGGCAGAGCCCTCCTTGACATGCGAAGCCGGCACGGGTGTCTGGTGGGACGGCACGACACAGGGCTGGCGCGCAACGCCGCAAAGCCTGGATGCGGCACTGGTCGTGGTGCGCCTGCTGGCCGTCCAGGCAGCTTGAAGGCGCCCGGTCAAATGCATCAGAATGGCCTCTGGTCCATGTCAAAACCTAACGATCAGCTATTTACTCAATAGCAAAACAAGCCTCTGCACATAACCCCCTCATAACCCCGCCAGTGAACCCCATGACCACAGCCCCCCACCCCGCTGCCGACGGCATCTGGGAGCATTTGCGCCTGATGCCTGGCGCGCTGGCCGACGACAGCCCCGTGGCGACGAACACCGAGGCCGCCATCGTCGTCACCGAAGGCCGGATCCGCTGGATAGGCGCCAGCGCCGCGCTGCCCGCCGGGTTCAGCGCGCTGCCGCGTTTTGACGGCGGCGGCGCGCTGGTGACGCCCGGCCTGGTCGATTGCCATACCCATCTGGTGTACGGTGGCCAGCGCGCCAACGAGTTCGCCATGCGGCTGGCCGGTGCCAGCTATGAAGAGGTGGCGAAGGCCGGCGGCGGCATCGTCTCCAGCGTGCGCGCCACCCGTGCGGCCGGTGAAGACGAGCTTTTTGCGCAGGCCGCGCCTCGCCTGGAACAACTGCTGGCCGATGGCGTGTGCGCCATCGAAATCAAGTCCGGCTATGGTCTCGCCCTCGAACACGAGCGCAAGCAGCTGCGCGTGGCGCGCCGGCTCGGTGAGGCCTACGGCGTCACCGTGCGCACCACCTTCCTCGGCGCGCACGCACTGCCGCCCGAGTACGCGGGCCGCAGCCAGGACTACATCGACCTGGTCTGCCGCGAGATGCTGCCCGCACTCGCCGCCGAAGGCCTGGTCGATGCGGTGGACGTATTTTGCGAACGCATCGCGTTTTCGCTGAGCGAGACCGAGCAGGTGTTCCAGGCCGCGCAGCGTTTAGGCCTGCCGGTCAAGCTGCATGCCGAGCAGCTCTCCGACATGGGCGGCGCCGCGCTCGCCGCGCGTTATGGCGCGCTGTCGTGCGACCACATCGAACACCTGTCGCAGGCCGGCATCGACGCCATGCGCGCGGCCGGCACGGTGGCCGTGCTGCTGCCCGGCGCCTACTACACGCTGCGCGACACCCACCTGCCACCGATCGCCGCGCTGCGCGAAGCCGGCGTGCCCATGGCCGTCTCGACCGACCACAACCCCGGCACGTCGCCCGCGCTCAGCCTGCTGCTCATGGCCAACATGGCCTGCACACTGTTTCGCCTGACCGTGCCGGAAGCGCTGGCCGGCATCACGCGCCACGCAGCCCGTGCGCTCGGACTGCAGGACACGCACGGCGCACTCGGCGTGGGCCGGCCCGCCAATTTCGTGCTGTGGCAGCTGAATGACAGCGCCGAGCTGGCCTACTGGCTGGGCCAGCAGGCGCCGCGCACCATCGTGCGGCAGGGGCGCGTTGCGCTCGACGGGCTCCAGATCGCCCCCAACGCCAGGATCACCCCATGAGCGACATCGCCCCCTTCGCTGCCCCGACATCCCATGCCCCAGCCATGGGCAGCCTGTTTGCCACCGATGCCCTGCTGCCCGACGGCTGGGCGCGCAACGTGCTGCTGGAATGGAACGCCGCCGGCCAGCTGCTGGCCGTCACGCCGGACAGCAGCGCCCCGCGCACCACGCCCCGGGCCGCCGGCCCCCTCATCCCGGGCATGCCCAACCTGCATTGCCACGCCTTCCAGCGGGCCTTTGGCGGACTGACGGAGTTTCGCGCCGAGGCGCAGGACAGCTTCTGGAGCTGGCGCACGCTGATGTACCGCTTCGCCGCGCAGGTCACGCCCGAGCTGCTGGAAGACATCGCCACCTGGCTTTACATCGAGATGCTGGAGGCCGGCTACACCTCGGTGTGTGAATTCCACTACGTGCACCACGACCTGGACGGCCGGCCCTATGCCGACGACGCCACGCTGGCCCAATGCCTGTTGCGTGCCGCACAGCGCGCCGGCATCGGCATCACGCTGCTGCCCGTGCTTTACCAGACCAGCGGTTTTGGCGGCACGCCGCCAAATGCGGGGCAACGCCGCTTCATCCGGTCTACCGACTCGATGCTGCGCCTGCTGGAGCGCCTGCAGCCTTGTTGCGAGGTGCAGGGCGCGCGCCTGGGGCTGGCGCCGCACTCCCTGCGCGCGGTGCCGCCCGACAGCCTGCGCGAGGTGCTGGCCGGACTGGACGCCATCGACCCCACCGCGCCCATACACATCCATATTGCCGAGCAAACGGCCGAGGTGGATGCCTGCCTGGCCTGGAGCGGCCAGCGCCCGGTGGAGTGGCTCTTGGACCACGCCGCCGTCGATGCGCGCTGGTGCCTGGTGCACGCCACGCACATGACCGACACCGAATATCAGCGCGCCGCCCGCACTGGCGCCGTGGCCGGCCTGTGCCCGACCACCGAGGCCAATCTGGGAGACGGCATTTTTGACCTGCCGCGCTGGCGCGCCGCCGGGGGCGCCTGGGGCGTCGGCTCGGACAGCAACGCCTGCGTCAACGCGGCGGAAGAGCTGATGCTGCTTGAATATGGTCAGCGCCTGCAGGGTCGCCAGCGCAATGTGCTAGCCACCGCGCAGCAACCGCAGGTCGCCACCGCGATGACGCTGCAGGCCGTGCAGGGCGGCGCCCGTGCCTCGGGTCGTGCCTTGCCGCGCGGCACTGCCGGACTGGTTACCGGCCAGCGCGCCGATTTTGCGGTGCTGGACGCCCGGCACCCGGCCTTGTGCGAGCTGAGCGCGCCCGACATGCTGTCGGCCCATGTGTTCGCCAGCCACCGCACGTCCGCGCTCGACGCGGTCTGGGTCGGCGGCGTTCAGCAAACCCGCCAGGGCAGCCGCCATCCGCTGCGCGAGACGGCCGCCGCGGCCTTCATCGCCGCCCGCTCACGCCTGCTGGCGCAAACCCAGGCCTGACCCGACGGGCCGGAGGTTGGCGGTAACGCAGTCCGGCAACCCGGTCAGGTGGCCCGGGTTATCCGCGACAATCTCCCCTATTGCCAGGATTGCCAGGGTGCGCATGGAAGGGGGTGAAGCTTTGCCCCGCGACCCCGCGCCCAGGCCCAAGACTTCACAAAGCCCATTGATGACCGACACCGACACCAACACCCCTCCTGCCCCCTCTACAGTGGCTACCCCGGTTATCCCGGCCAGCCCGGATACACCCGCCACCTCCACACGCGCCCCAAGGTCTGGCCGGGCGCGCGGCAGGCAGGCCGGCAAGCAGCCCAGCACGCCACCGCGGACCCGCCAGGTGCATCCGGCACTGGAGAAACTGTTCGAGCTGTATCCGAAGATGTTCGGTGCGCAGTTCCTGCCACTCAAGCTCGGCGTGTTCCAGGAGCTGCTCGCCCAGCACCCCGATGCGTTCAACCGCGACGAGCTGAAGGTCGCGCTGGGCCTGCATGCGCGGTCAACACGCTACCTCGAAAGCGTGGCGGCAGGCCTTCCGCGCCACGACCTGCAGGGCGAGCCCGTCGAGCCGGTGGCGCCCGAGCATGTGCACCATGCCATTCTCGAAGTGTTCCGGCGGCGTCAGGCGCGCTCGCGCGAGGACTTGCGGCCCGCGCTGCGCCAGCGGCTGATGCAGGCCATTGAAGCCTCGGGCCTGAGCCGGGAAGACTATTCGCTCTGCGTCCGCACGCAGGATGAAGCGTCCAACGCGTTGATCGACGACGCCTTCACCGAACTGGGACGTCAGGCCGCGAAGCGCGAGGCCCTGATGAAGGCCTTCGAAGCCAGCGGGCGCACGGTGGAGCAGTTCGCCGACATGTACGGCATGGGCCTGGCGGAAGTCACCCAGGCCCTGGACGGCGCGCGCCGGGACCGGGGTGGCCTGGCGGCATAGCGCCATCAGGGGTCAATGCCATAAAGAAAGCCGGTGCATGCACCGGCTTTCTTGTTGCGGGAAATTGAACCGCTCAGCCGAACCCCTCAGCGCTCAGGCTGGGGCATTCTGCAGCGCCGCAATGCGCTCTTCAATCGGCGGATGCGTGGCGAACCATTTGCCGATGCCGCCGGTGATGCCCATGGCTTCCACGGCCTTGGGCAACTCGCCGGGCTGCATGCCGCCGAGGCGGGCCAGCGCATTCATCATGGGCTGCTTGCGGCCCAGCAGCTGGGCGGAACCCGCATCCGCGCGGAACTCGCGATGACGCGAAAACCAGGCCACGACGATGGCGGCGGCAAAACCCAGCACGATGTCCAGCACGATGGTGCTGACGTAGTAGCCGATGCCGGGGCCGGAGTTGTTGTCGCTGCCGCGGCGCAAAAAGCTGTCAACCGCATAGCCGATGACGCGCGACAGGAACACCACAAAGGTGTTCATCACGCCCTGGATCAGCGTCATGGTGACCATGTCGCCATTGGCGACGTGGGCGATCTCATGGCCGATCACGGCTTCGATTTCTTCGCGGGTCATGCCCTGCAGCAAACCGGTGGACACCGCCACCAGCGATGAATTCTTGAACGCGCCAGTGGCAAAGGCGTTGGGCGCGCCTTCGAAAATGCCCACTTCGGGCATGCCGATCTGCGCCTTGTCAGCCAGTTTGCGGACGGTCTCGACAATCCAGGCCTCGTCGGCGTTCTGGGCATCGTTGATGATGCGCACGCCGGCGCTCCACTTGGCCACGGGCTTGCTGATCAGCAGTGAAATGATCGCGCCGCCGAAACCCATGATCAGCGCAAAGCCGAGCAGCGCCGAGAGGTTCAGGCCATTGGCCGTGAGGAAGCGGTTGACGCCGAGCAGGCTGGCCACAATGCCCAGCACGGCCACGACGGCAATGTTGGTCAGGATAAACAAAAAGATGCGTTTCATGAATTCTCCGTGGGGGGGTCGATAACCAGGGGCAAGGGCAGCAGCCATGCTGCCGTGAGAGTTGCGTTCCGGACAAATTGGGGGGCTTCCTCCCAAATCAAGCCGTTCGGGCCGGCTGCCGGCGCAGGATTTTTTATGTGTTGTTTTCTACCTGCGTGGACGGAATACAAGGGAGTCATCATAAAAGGAAAAGTTCTCGTTTTCCGGCCACCAGCCCGGCACGCCCAGTACCGGCAAGGGTGCAAAGGGCTTGCCGGCCAGTTTGTCGGCGCTCAAATCAGCAGCCACCCAGGCATCCAGCTCTGCTATTGAATCAATAGCTGGCTGCGCCCGGTATACATGGGCCGTGATCGGTTTTCGTGGATAAACCAGCTTTTCGAGCAAGGCATGGCCAAAAAGCACCAGTTGCGTGTCAGCCCACAGCGGGCGCAAGCCGATGAAGAGTTGCTGCCAGTCCCGGGCGATCAGGGCGTCCCACAGGGCTTGCGGCGCCAGCAGGAAGGCGGCGTTTTCATCAAACAGCGTCAGCGCATCGCGCACCGGGCCGCGCACCGGCCGGATGCCCGCCGACGCTATCTCGGCAGCCTGCAGCTGGTTGAGCCGGGTCTTGGTCTCGGGAAACTGCAGCCAGCACAGGCCATTGAAGAAGTCGTGCAGCCCGTCGCGCGTCGGGCAATGGCGTGTGTTGAAGATATAGCGCTCGTAGGCCTCGCCGGGCGGCAATTCGCCCTGCGGCACAAAGCGCACCGGGCAATGCCCCTCATCGCCCGCCCGGGTGGCATTCGTATTCGCAGCCGCCACGCCATGCGTCTGGGCCACAGCATTGAGGGCTTGTGCGACACCGGCGCCCCGCAGCGCCAGCGCACCGGCCGCCTCGCCCGCACGGCGCAGGGGCGCAAACCAGGGTTGGGACCAGTCGATGGCGACCAGCGGGCTCACGGCGTCAGGCATGGGGGCTCCGCATCACGCCGCAACGCCCGCAGCATCGCCCTGGCGCCTGGCTCCCTGCACCGACAATAGCCCTCTCTTCATCTTGCATACAGAACCTTACGCTCAATAAAAATTACAATGCGGGGGTGCTGCGGCAATGTGACGCGCCTTTTTCAGGATTCGAGGGTTCATGGCTAAAAAATTCGAAATAGAGATGCCGAAGTCGCTGACGGAGATTGTTGCGCAGCGCGTGCGGCAGGCGATTATTGACGGAGAGTTTGCCTTGGGCCAGATGATTTCGGAAGAAACCCTGGCCGAATCGTTTGGCGTCAGCCGCACGCCCGTGCGTGACGCGCTGACGCTGCTGCAAACCACCGGGCTGGTGGACATCCGCTCCAAACGCGGCAGCTTTGTCTTCCAGCCCGACGAAGATGACGTGCGCGCCATCTGCGACTTCCGCGCCACCCTGGAGCTACACGCCGCCAAGCGCTCCCGCGCCGTGAACCGGCAGGCCGCCATTGCCGCGCTGGAAGCGGTTTTTGCGCAGATGGTGGCCGCCAGCGAAGCCGACGACGAGATCGGCTATGGCCACTGCGACTCGGCTTTTCACGAAGCGCTGTTCACGCATTGCGGCAACCCTTATGTGGTCAATGCCTACGCGCTCGTTTCTGGCAAGATCGCCGCCCTGCGCACCAACATGGCCAAGCAGTTTTCCGATGCGCGCAAGGTGTCGCTGCAAGAGCACCGCGAAATGATCCAGTACATCGACGACGGCGACTTTGACCGGCTGGAGCAACTGATCCAGAGCCATGTGGGCAGGACGGTCGAAGCCTTTCGCCTGGCCAGTGCTGCGGCGCTGAAAGCCGCCCCCGCGCCTATCAAACTGAACGTCGCAGGCACCTGACCCGACTCTTTTAAAAACCACCATGACACCCGCCCAACAACTCCAGCAACTGCTCAAGACCGGCAACATCGTGATGGCGCCGGGCGCACCCGATGCCATCACCGCACGCCTGATCCAGAAGGCAGGCTTTCCGGCCATCTACATGACGGGTTTCGGCGCAACCGCCAGCCGCCTGGGCACGCCCGACATCGGCCTGCTGAGCCAGACCGAGATGACCACCCATGCACGCGACATGGCCCGGGTGGTTGACATCCCCATCATTGCCGATGCCGACACCGGCTATGGTGGGCCGTCCAACATCCACCGCACGGTACGCGAGTACATCCAGGCCGGCGTGGCCGCCATCCACCTGGAAGACCAGGTCGCGCCCAAGCGCTGCGGCCAGATGGCCGGCATCCGGCTGATGGATGCGCAAGAAAACGTGTTGCGACTGAAATGCGCCATCGAGGCGCGCGGTCGGGATGAGCTGCTCATCATCGGCCGTACCGATGCCCTGCCCGCGGCCGGCATTGATGAAGCCATCCGGCGCGCCCATCTGTATCAGGAGGCCGGCGTGGACTTGGTCTTCGTCGACGGCATCAAAAAAATCGCCGAAGTCGAGGCCGTTGCCAGGGCGGTCCAGGGACCCAAGGTCGTCTCCATCGTGGACGGCAATGAGACCACGGCACTGACAGCCAAGGACCTGCAGGACATGGGTTTTTCAGTGGTGTTTTATGCGGTGACAGCGCTTTTCACCGCAGTGAAAGCCGTCTCGGATGCGCTCGCCGAACTGCAGCGTGCCGGCACACCCAAGGCGAGCGAACGCGCCATGGTGAGCTATGCCGAATTCAGCGCGCTGGTGGACCTGGATTTCCACAAAGACCTGGATGACCGGTTTGGCGCCTGAGACAGGCACGCGGCCCAACGGGGTGACGCCACATGTCGACCCCACCTGCCGCTACTGCACGGCGACGGTGGCGGAACTTGAGGACGTGATGTTCCATGTCGCCGACCTGGACCGCTCGCGGGTTTTCCTGTTCAGGGACCAGACGCACCAGGGCCGCTGCGTCGTGCTGCTGAAAAAGCACGTGCGGGAGCTGTTCGAGCTGGAGGACGAAGACCTGCGCGTTTTCATGCGCGAGGTCGCCCGGGTGGCGGCCGCGGTGGCGCAAGTCAGCGCCTGCGACAAGGTGAACTACGCGCTGTACGGCGACAGGGCCAACCACCTCCATGTGCACGTCGTGCCGAAGACACGGAGCGGCCCGGCCTGGGGCCAGCCCTTTATCCTCAACGCGGACGTTCCGGTGGCGCTTGCACCGCCAGAGCGGCAGGCCATGCTAATAAAACTGAAGCACCTGCTGCAGGCTGAATAAACGCTACAGCCACTTTTTCCTTAAATTTTAGGAACTACTCAGCTCAATGCGTGCGATACGCTTTTCTTGCTCCCTCGCCCTTTGGGAGAGGGTTGGGGAGAGGGTTGGGGAGAGGGCCAGCGGCGTATAAAAAAGCTGCAGTCTTTTGCATCGGTCGCAGCCGCCATCCCAACCTCACGTGTTGCAGTGAGACACTGCGACTCTTCGCCCCGTCCAAGTCCGCGCAGGCGGACTCGGAGCCGCGGGCCTCAGCCCCAAAGACAGGAAGGACTGAGTAGTTACAAATTTTCAGTTCTTGCCCAGAGGCGGCAGGACTTCCTTGACCACGGGTTTGCCGCCCTTGATCTCGATGAGGAAGCTCTCGCGGTCGATGTCGCCCTTGTCATCGAAGGTGACATCCATCAGCACGCCGGGTTCGTCCGCCACCTTGATGGTCATGCCGTGCAACTGTTTGGCCACCGCCACGCGGTCGAACTTGCCGACTTTCTGGATCGCCGCCTTGAGCATGTAAACACCCTGGTAGCCCTTGATGCCGTTGTGGTCGGGCAGGAAGTTGTATTCCTTGAAGAACTTGTCGCGCACCACTTTCACGCCGGCAATCGGCGCGTCGGCCGACATTTCGGAGTGCCCGACCACGCCGTTGGCCGCGTCGCCCGCCAAATCGATCACCTTCTGGCTCAGCAGCGTCACGTCGCCCACGATGGGCTTGTCCCAACCTTGCTTGCGCAGTTCGCGCACCGCCCGTGCCGACTCTTCTTCGTTCAGATAGACAAACACCGCCTCGGCGCCGGCCTGCTTCACCTTGATGATGGGCGCGGAGAAATCGAGCTGGCCGGCTTCGGTGGAAATGTCCGCCACCACCTCCACACCAAAGGTTTTCAGGGCACCGACGATGGCGTCGCGCCCGGGTTTGCCGAAGTCGTTGTTGACGAACAGCACGGCGATTTTCTTGATCTTCAGGTTTCGGGCGATGTAGCGTGCGGCCTTGGGCATGCTGTTGACCTGGGTCAGCCCGGTGCGAAAGATATAGGGGCTGCCCTGCTGGGTCACCAGGGCCCCGGCAGCGGCCGTGAAATTGGGCACCTCGGCACGCCGCGTCTCGGTCTGGCTGATCAGGATGGAGCCGCTGAAGACAGGGCCGAAGATGGCAAACGCGCCGTCATCAATGGCGCGTACCACCAGCGCCTTGGCAATGCCGGGATTGGTCTGGGTGTCCATGTTGGTCACCTCAAGCTTGCGCCCCAGGATGCCGCCGGAGGCATTGACGTCCTTGACCGCCAGTTCAATGCCGGACTTGAACATGGTGCCTGCCGTTGCCCCGGTGCCGGAGAGCTCGACCACGTTGAAGATTTTGATGGGCTGGGCCTGCGCCCACAGTTGAGGGCTGAGAAAAAGGGCCGAGGCCGCTGCCGTGGCGATCATGGCTCTGCGCTTGAAGGTCATGCTTGTCTCCATTGAGGGTCTGAAAGTTATCGGAGTGCCGGAAATGAAGGCTGAAATGAAAGCTTATACCGGCCTCGCGACAATAGTGTACAGTACTCGGTACCTTACATACATCATTTAATTTTCGTCGATTCTTATGTCCACTAACGTCACTGCCGCCACTGCCGCCACTGTCGCCATCCCCAACGCCATAGAGCAAGCCTTGCAGGAGATCCGCGACCAGCTGGGCGAGGCCTGCGTGTTCACCGCAGACGCCGTGCCTGCCCGAAACCGCAATGACTACAGCGGGATGAGCGCCACGCGACCGCTGGCCATGGTTCGCCCCGCCGACACGGCGGGCATCGCCACCGCCTTGCGCATCTGCCACGCGCACGGCGTTGCCGTGGTGCCGCAGGGCGGCCTCACCGGGCTGTGCGGCGGGGCGCGTGCTGGCGTCCATGAGGTCGCACTGTCACTCGAACGCCTGGTCGGCATTGAAGAAATCGACCCGGATTCCGCCACCATGACGGTGCTGGCCGGCACACCGCTGGAGGTGGTGCAACAGGCCGCCGCGGCCGCCGGCTTCTTTTGCCCGCTGGACCTGGGTGCGCGCGGCTCCTGCGCCATTGGCGGCAACCTGTCAACCAACGCCGGCGGCAACCGGGTGATCCGCTACGGCATGGCCCGGGACATGGTGCTCGGGCTGGAGGCGGTGCTGGCCGACGGCACCGTCATGACCAGCCTGAACAAGATGATCAAGAACAACGCGGGCTTCGACCTGAAGCACCTGTTCATCGGCAGCGAAGGCACGCTGGGCATCATCACGCGCATCGTCCTGCGCCTGTTCCCCAAACCGGCCTCCACCATGGTGGCGCTGTGCGCGGCGCAAGACTACGGCACCGTGCTCAAGCTGCTGGCGGCGGCACGCAGCGAGCTCGGCCCGATGCTCTCCGCCTTTGAAGTCATGTGGCCCGACTACTGGGACATGGCCACCGAACGCGTCAAGGGTGTGCGCAATCCGTTCGCGGGCGACGGCCGCCGCTACGGCGCCTATGTGCTGGTGGAGGCCTTGGGCACCGACCCTGCCATCGACGGCCCGCGCTTTGAAGCGTGGCTGGAGCGGCTGCTGGAATCAGGCACCGTGCCCAATGCGGTGGTGTCGCAGTCGCTCGCCGATGAAAAGGCTTTTTGGGGCGTTCGCGACGCCTGCGCCGAATTCCACCAGCTCTGGCCCGGCCACCTGGCGTTCGATATCGGCCTGCCGGTGGCGGCCATGGACACTTACGCCAGACGATGCAAGGCCGTGCTCAGCGAGCAGGTGCCGGGCTGCGAAGCGGTGTTTTATGGCCACATCGGCGACGGCAATGTGCACATCGTCGCCTACCAGCCCGGCGTGGCCGTGCAACCCAAGGATGCGGTGGAAGAGGTTGTCTACGGGCTGGTGCGCGAATACGGCGGCACCGTCTCGGCCGAGCACGGCATCGGCACCCTCAAGCGCCGCTGGCTGGCCCATGCACGCTCGCCGGGGGAAATCGCGTTGATGCGCACGCTGAAAGCGGCGCTGGACCCGAAGAACATTTTGAATCCGGGCAAAGTGATTTGAAACAGCTGCGGGGTGATCCACGCCCTGCAGCCTCACCCGGCTCAACCTCAGGCCCGGGCCGTTTTGTTCAGCCGCTTGTCGCGCACTGCCACGGTGGACTTGCCTTCGTCGGCGATTTCAAACAGCTGCGTGGCGACCAGCAGTTTGGTCAGCGTCGCATAACCATAGTTGCGATGGTCAAACGAGGCCTGGTTGGCGATCTGGGTGCCTACCGCTCCCACGCGCGCCCAGCCCTCGTCATCGGCCGCCGCCTGCACGGCATTGCGCAGCAGCATGACGAGCTTGGCGTCCTGCTTGAGCTGCGCCGGCGTGGCACGCAAGGGGGCCGCAGTCACCGCCTCGCCGTCATCGCGGGTGTCCCCGGCAGCGCCGCCTGCGGCATCGCCCATGGCCAGGGGACGCAATTTATCCAGGAACAGGAACTTCGAACATGCGTTCACAAAAGGTTCGGGCGTCTTCTGCGCGCCAAACCCGTAAACGGCCGCGCCCTTGGCACGCAGGTGCATCACCAGCGGCGTGAAGTCGGCATCGGACGACACAATGCCAAAGGCATCGGGCCGGTCGGTGTAGAGCAGCTCCAGCGCGTCAATCACCATGGCCATGTCGCTGGCGTTTTTGCCTTTGCTGTAGTCAAACTGCTGCATGGGGCGAATGGCATGCTCATGCAGCGCTTCTTCCCAGCCCTTGAGTTCGCTCTTTTTCCAGTTGCCGTAAGCACGGCGAATATTGGTCTCGCCAAAGGTCGACAACTCGTTGAGGATCAGGTCTATTTTGGACGCCGGTGAATTGTCGGCGTCAATCAGCAGGGCAACGCGCGGTTTGTGGTCCATCATTCGCTCCGGGTGGAGTAAAGCTTCCATGGCAGGCTTTCACCCGAGCGCAGCGGCTTGAGTTCAGCCTCGCCAAACGCATAACTCTCGGGGGGCCGCCAGCTTTCCTTTTTCAGGGTGATGGTGCCCTGGTTGCGCGGCAAGCCATAGAAGTCCGCGCCGTTGAAACTGGCAAAGGCCTCGAGCTTGTCGAGTGCGCCCGCCGCATCAAAGGCTTCGGCATACAGCTCCATCGCCGCATGGGCGGTGTAGCAGCCGGCGCAGCCGGTGGCATGCTCCTTGAGGTGGGCCGGGTGCGGTGCGCTGTCCGTGCCGAGGAAAAACCGGTGGTTGCCACTGGTGGCCGCCTCGACCAGCGCGACGCGATGCGTTTCGCGCTTGAGCACGGGCAGGCAGTAGTAGTGCGGCCGGATGCCGCCGGTGAAAATCGCGTTGCGGTTGTACAGCAGATGGTGCGCGGTGATGGTGGCGCCCGTGAAGCGGTCGGCGTCATGCACATACTGCGCGGCTTCTTTCGTGGTGATGTGCTCAAACACGATCTTCAGCTCAGGGAAATCGCGGCGCAGTGGAATCAGCTGCGTGTCGATGAACACCGCCTCGCGGTCAAACAGGTCAATGTCGGGCGAGGTCACCTCGCCATGCACCAGCAGCAGCAGGCCTTCGCGCTGCATCGCTTCGAGTGTCTTGTAGGTCTTGCGCAGGTCGGTCACGCCCGCATCGCTGTTGGTGGTGGCGCCGGCCGGGTAGAGCTTGGTGGCGACCACGCCGGCCTCTTTGGCCCGCTTGATCTCGTCGGGCGGCAGGTTGTCGGTCAAATACAGCGTCATCAGCGGCTCGAAAGCCACGCCCGCGGGCACGGCGGCCTGGATGCGCTCGCGGTAGGCAACAGCCTGGGCCGCGGTGGTCACCGGCGGGCGCAGGTTGGGCATGATGATGGCCCGGCCAAACTGGGCGGCGGTATGCGGCACCACCGTGCTCAATGCGTCGCCGTCCCGCACATGCAGGTGCCAGTCGTCGGGGCGGGTGATGGTCAGGGTGGAAACCGGGGTGCTGATGGCTGAAGTCATGGCTTGAATTGTCGCACCGGTCGCTACCACTAGAAGAAAAACCGGCTATACGCGCCAATCCTGATCATGTACTTGCCGTGGGGAATACCGCGGGCCAAGTCAATACTTTGGCTAGTGCAGGAGCGGTCGGCACCAACTGGTGCACGACCTGCCCGGCAAACACCTTCTCGCGCAAATCCTTGAGTACATCCTGCGCACCACCAAATGGCGTGAACACATCGATCAACCATATCTGATCACCCGAGACCCAGTCTGCGGCAGTGAGTTGATGGGGAGCCGTTTTGTAGCGTTGCACCACCGCATCGCTGAGTCGCGCCCACGAGACAAATGCCACGGGTGCCTCGTCCTTCAGGTAAAGCTTTGCCTGGTCGAGGACCAGCGCCGGCATGACACGCCATTCCAGTTCGCTGAGCAGCGTGTGCCGGCTGGTGGCCTGTTGCATCATCAGCCATGCCACGGGACCCAATAGCGGAACCTTCGCAAGCACCTTGTGCGCCTGCTTTTTGGCAAGCTCAGCCAGCGCTGCCAGCTCCTCCGGAGCCATGGGGTTAGCTTCCCCGGAGCCGGCAGGAAGCTGCGTGGATGGTGGCGATGTCTTCGTCATGGTTTTTCTGTTTCCAATAGATCATTGATGGCTTGCAAATCCGTCTCGCCCAGCGTTGCATTCGAGGCCTTCAAACGCAGGCCCTGCATCAGGGTCTCGACACGCGCCTTGTGCCAGTCGCGCTGAGCGGCATGAAGCTGCTGCTCGGCGTTCAGCACATCAATATTGATACGCGTGCCGATGCGGTAGCCGACCTTGTTGGCATCGAGTGAACTCTTGCTGGAGGAAATGGCAGATTCCAGCGCCTCGACCTGCGCCGCACCATTGACGACGCCAGAGAATGCCTGGCGCGCCTGCGTGATCGCGTGCCGGCGAGCTGCCTCCAGCTCCTCCCCCGCTTTGTCTTTCAAGGCAGTGGCTTCGCGCACGCGTGCCTGGACCCCACCGCCGGCGTAAAGCGGGATGTTCAGATTCAGCCCGACTTGACCAGAGCGTGTGCGGGTTGCAATATCCGCCGGCGAGGTAATACTGCCGGAGGTGAAGTTAGTGCCATAGCCGGCCGTCAAGTCAAGAGTGGGCAAATGAGTCGCCCGGTGTTTGGCGATTTCCCGGTCCGCCACGTCCAGGGCCGCCAAGGCGATGCGCACCTGCAGGGACTGCTCGCGGGCACTTTCCACCCAGAGTTGGACAGTCTCGGGCTGTAAACCCGGCAAGCGGCCGTTGTCGTGCAAGCGTGCCAGGCGCGCTCCCGAGTCTCCCAGGATGCGTGCAAGCTCAGCGCGCTTGTTCTCCGTCTCGCTGGCTGCAGCGACCGCTTGAGCGCGTGACAGGTCGAGCCGGGACTTGGCCTCGTGGACATCAGTCACCGTCGCCACGCCCACCTCGAAGTTACGGCGCGCCAAGCCCAATTGCTGTTCGACAGCGCCGATCTGCAGACGCGCCACGCGTTCGGCCTCCTGCGCCACCAGCACGTCCAGATAGGCCTGCGCCGTGCGCAGTATCAACTCTTGTTCGGTTTGCCGAAACTGTGCCTCGGCCAGCAACTCCTGTTGTTCGGCTTGGCTCAGGGCCACCCAGCTGGCCGCGCGCCACAGCGGCTGTGTCAGTTGCAGATTCCAGTTCCGGCTGCGCACGTTGCGGTCTACATAAGGGGCCCCACTGAAAGCAGCCTGCCCTGATTGCTGGCTGGTCGCACCAACCAGATTCACGGCGGGCATTAACCCGGCACGCGCCTGGGGCACCCGCTCACGCGCCGCCTGCAGCGCATGGACTGCTCCGCGGTAGGTCGGGTCTCGCTCCTGCGCCTTGCGGTAAACCTCCAGTAAGTTGTCAGCCAGAGCACCAAATGACCCCAGGAGCAAAGGTACGCCGACCAAAGGTATCAGCCCTGGCCGCAGATGGGGCCACCAAATGCCGCGTTCGGCCCGTTTTCTTGCTCCTTCCCCCGCTGGGGGAAGGCTGGGATGAGGGCCTACGGCGCAAGATTTGCTGACCTTGACTGAAAAAAGCGCTGCCGCAAAGAGCACTCCCCTCCTTTCCCCAAAGAGGGAAGAAGCAGGATTGGCCCAATGCGCTGGGCGCAACAACATGCGCGAAAGTACTTTATCTTTCACGCAAGGCCTCCTGCTGGTAGCGCAGCATGGGTGCGATGAAGTATTCGATCATGCGGCGCTCACCCGTGCGGATATCCGAGCTCACACTCATGCCGGCCGTGACGGCTCCGTGCAAACCGTTCACAACGTTCGGTGTCTCAACCGAATTCAACTTGATACGCACCGGGTAGACAGGTCC
Source organism: Polaromonas sp. JS666 (assembly GCF_000013865.1). NCBI lineage: Bacteria > Pseudomonadati > Pseudomonadota > Betaproteobacteria > Burkholderiales > Comamonadaceae > Polaromonas > Polaromonas sp. JS666. The sequence goes on along the minus strand of NC_007948.1, from coordinate 1,048,058 downwards.
GAGCTTGGGATCAATCACGGCATCGGTGCCCACCCACTGCACCATGCCTTCGATGTATCCGAAACGGGTGAAATCGAAGGTCTCCACCTTGTTGATCACGCGCTGGCCGACCTTGACATGACCGATATCGCGATTATTGATCTGGGCATCAACTTCCAGGGCCGCGTGATGTGGCACGATGGTCATCAGTGCCTGCGCTTGAGTAACCACACCGCCGACCGTGGTGACTGCCAGTTGCTGTACCACGCCGTCAATCGGGCTGCGCAGGGTTTGCAAGTCGCGACGCTGGGTGGCCTTGGTCAGCTCCTGGCGCGCTGCATCATGCTTGCGGATGGCGTCCACCAGTTCGGCACTGGCCCGGGCACGAAACTCGGCCTGCGCCTGTTTTCGCTGCTGGACAGAAGCATGAAGGCTTGCCGCAGATTCATTGAGCCGCTTGCCCATGACGGAGAGGTCTTTTTCCATGCCCAGCAGTTCAAGCCGGGTTTCGATCAGCCCCGTCTGCGCGATATGGCCCGTGGTGGCCAGTTCCTCGCGCATTTCGTGCTTCTTGCGCACCAGCGGCAGGCTGTTGTGCAACTGGGCGATATTGGCCGAGATGGCCTCATGATCGGCTGTACGTCGCGCAATATCGGCGTCCAGCGCCGCTACACGGGCATCCTGCTCACTGCGCCGGCTGGCCAGCACCGCCTGCTGATTGGCAACCATCGCGACCGGCAAATCGCGCGCTTCCGCCCAAGCCACCTTGCCCGATAGCAAGGCGTTAAGCCGTAACACGTCCGCCTGGGTTTCCCAAAATTCACGCTGGAGCCGGTCACGATCGGCCAGGGTGGCGGTGGCGTCGAGCTCCAGGAGCAAGTCGCCAGCTTTGACGGACTGGCCGTCCCTGACCGCAATGGCCTTGACGACTCCTGCTTCCAGCGGCTGGATGACCTTGCTCTTGCCCGAGGCACTGACGCGCCCCTGTGCCGTGACCACAATATCCATCGATGCCAGGCTGGCGTAGGCCAGTGCGGCGGCGGCCATGACGCAGATGGCCAGGGTGACCATGCGTGCCACTCTGGCAGGTGGTTGTTGCCGCATTGCAATGGCTGCCGTGCTGAACATGGCATGTTCAGCTGAGTGGGTGCCGCTCTTGTTCTTCATGCAGCCTCCAGCACCTGATGCGCCTGGTACAACGAGGCGTAGCGGCCATTAATGTTCATGAGTTCGCGATGGTTGCCGGTCTCCGTCAAACGGCCACGATCCAGCACCAGGATGCGGTGAGCCATCCGCAAGGTGGACAGCCGGTGCGCCACAATGAACACGGTGCGTCCTTCGCAGATCCGGGCCATGTTGTCGTGAATCACCCGCTCGCTTTCGTAGTCCAGAGCGGCGGTGGCTTCGTCGAATAACAGGATTTGCGGGTTGTTCACCAGCGCCCGCGCAATCGCAATGCGCGAGCGCTGCCCGCCCGAGAGTTTGCTGCCCCGCTCGCCAATCACCGTGTCATAACCCTCAGGCAGTTGCAGGATGAATTCGTGCGCACCAGCCAGTCGCGCGCTTTCCATCACGGAGTCCATGGCGATCGCCGGATTGCCCAGGGCGATGTTTTCACGCACCGAGCGGTTGAACAGGGCCGTGTCCTGCCCGACCACGCCAATCTGCCGGCGCAACCAGGCGGTGTCCACCACACTCAAGTCCATGCCATCAAGCAAAACACGGCCCTTCTCCGGAAGATACAATCGCTGCATCAACCGCATGAAGGTGGTCTTGCCCGCGCCGGAAATGCCGGTAATTCCCACGATCTCGCCGGGACAGATGTCCACGCTCACGTCGCAGAGCACCTCGGGAGCGCTCTGGGCATAGCGAAACGAGACATGCTCGAATGTCACGCGGCCTTCCAGTGCAGGCGGTGTGCTGCGTCCGGGCCGGAATACGGGTTCGGGGGTCGCATTCATGATGTCGGCCAGGCGCTTGATGCTGACCTTCATCTGCGTAAAGTCCTGCCACAGCGAGGCGAGCTTCAGGATCGGTGCATTGACACGACCCGACAGCATGTTGAAGGCGATCAGGCCGCCCACTGTCAGGTCGCCGTCGATGACCAGCCTGGCGCCAAAGTACAGCAACAATACCGTCAACACCTTGCTCGCCAGGCCGATAAACTGGTTGGTGGCGTTTCCCAGATGACCCGATTCGAAGGCGGCCGTCACATAGTCGCACAGGCGCCGCTCCCAATCCCGTTGCCACGCACCTTCCACCGCATGACTCTTGAGCGTTTCCATGGAGGTGACGGTTTCCACAAGAAAGGTCTGGTTCTCGGCGCCCAGCGCGAACTTGTCTTCAAGCTTCTTTCGCATCAGCGGCGTTATGAGCCAGGACGCAGCGAAGAACACCGGCAGGGAGCCAACCACGATCAGGGTGAGCGTCACGCTGTAATAAAACATCACGCCAAGGAAAACAACGGCAAAGAACAGGTCCAGCCAACTGGTCAGGGCGCTGCCCGTCATGAAGTTGCGTGCGTTCTCCAGTTCGCGCACCCGGGCCACCGTATCGCCACTGCGCCGTGACTCGAAGTAAGACAGGGGCAGATGCAACAGGTGGCGAAACAGCTTGGCCCCCAGCTCCACATCCACACGGTTGGTGGTGTGGGTAAAGAGGTAATGCCGCATGGCACCCAGCATCACCTCGAAGAGCCCTACTCCCAGCAGGGCAACCACCATCACATCCAGCGTTGTCATCGAACGGTGCGTCAGCACCTTGTCTATCACCACCTGAAAAATCAGCGGTGTGAGCAGCGCGAATATCTGCACAAAGAAGGAGGCAAGCAAGACCTCACCGAGCACACGTTTGTACTGGCTGAGTGAGGTCCAGAACCAGCCGACCCCGAAATTTGGATCAGGAGTTCCGTTGTCCATCGCCACGGCTTGTGGGCGCGCCGTGATCCATTCCAGCCGGGTTTGCGGGGCCATCTGCTGGGCAAACTGAGCCCAGGAAAGCTGTCGCGGCTGTGCGGCGCCGCTGGCTTGTACCACCACACAGTCTTTGCTGGCATGGCCTATGAGTAGCCAATGCCCATCCGGTCCGCGTGCGAGCGCGGGCAAGGACCCGCGAATGAGTTTATTGAACGAGGTCTGGTGATGTTTGACCTCCAGTGCCAATCCCTGCAAGGACTGAACCAGAGTCGCGCTGTCGGGACCTTCGGCCGGCCAGGCGTGGTGCTCGGCCAGGCGTGCCACATCAGCGCTAGCGCCCACCAGATGCAAGAAGGATGCGATCAGTCCATATAAATCCGATAAGGAGGCTGTGGATATTGCGTCGGCAGCAGTGAGTTGGCCGGGCTCTGACGAATTGGTTTTTTGAGGTGAGGTGACGGATTGCACGAAAGGCTCAAACAAGTAAAAAATCTAGCAAATGGCGGCAGAGTCCGCATCGCACGGTGGAACGGGCAGCCAGGCCGAGTAATTACCGCCAGTGAGCGTCAAGCCCAACTTGGACAGAAAGCGCCCGGTGCGGTGAATGGACACGCCACTGGCCACGCCGATGTACACCTCGGCGGCGGCACGGGCGTGGGCCCAGGCCCGAAAGGCCATCACCATCTTGATGGCGGCCAGTCCTCCGCGATGCTCGGGATGCACCAGCAAGAAAATCGAAGAGGCGATGCGTTCACGGGAAAAGAAATACTCGTCGATGGTGCCTATCATCAGACCGTGCAACTCACCCGAGGTCTGCCGTGCAGCCACAAAGAAGGTGGTGGACAGCGGCTGTTCGATCATGCGGGCAAATCGCTGGGCGACGCGCTCACCGTCGTAGGGCAAACGCGCGAAGCGGCTCTCCAGGTGGCACAGCTGACCCAGTTTCACCAAAGCCGTGAGGTCAGCCACAACAGGCGGTGCGACTTTCAAGCAGACGCCCCGTTCAGCTGCACGGCCTGCGACTGGGCAGCCTGCGTCCATTGGGCTTGCATGGCCGCGAGGGTCTGGTCCGGGTCCTGCCCGTCCTGTATGTCGATGCTGGCCAGCGGGGCGGGGTCATAGGTGGCGGTGATGGTGTTGATCATCTGCACCATCAACAAGGCCATGTGCTCGGGGGTAAGCGGCACGGCTGCGGACGCAGTGACGGGCTCGGCGGCAGGCAAAGCGCTGGCTTGTGCTGCCAGCATTTCTGCCGGCACGGCATCGCCATTTAACGCCCCGACGTAGTTGGTGGCCATCGGGGCCTCGGCAGCGACAACGGCAGAGGCACTCGGCAAGCGTGCGGTTTCGTCTATCGGAAAAGCCACATCACCCACAGCACCCGTGCGGCCATCGGCCCAGGTAAAGCGTGACTGCCCCAGTTCGGTGACCCCGTCCACCTGCCGGACCTGGTGGTCACTGGCAAGGCCAATCTGAGTGATACCGATTTCATCCAAGGTATGGAATTCGCCCGGTGCGCTTACACCATCGCCGTTGGCGTCCTCCCAGGCACCGAACTCCTGCCAGCGCGCATCCAGCCGGTCAAGCAGGCCGTTGCCGTTGCTGTCAAAGGCCGCCAGTCCCTCCAGATCGGTGCGGGCGCCGGCAAGGTAGCTCACAAACGATATTTCATCAAAACGGTTTATCACCCGGTCTCCGCCTATGTCGCGCGCCAGCAGTGCGTCGTCCGCCGATACCCAAGCCAGGTGCTCACGCCAGCCATCGTGGTTGACGTCGAAGTAGGCTTTGGAGTCGTCCAGGCCTACATAGTGCAAGCCATTGCCGGTCAGGTCCAGCGTCACCGGCTTGCCGCCCCCGCTGCTGCTTGCGCTGGAGCCCACATGCACGGTATTGATGGCGACGTTGGCACTGGCACCACCGCTGTCGGTCACGGTGATGCTGAAGGGGTCGGCCCCGCCGTAGATGTCGCCGCGCTGGCTGTAATACTGCCAGGCGCCGGTTTGCACCACGGCATAGGCGGGTGCCTGGGTATGGTCAATTTCGCGGGGCGCGGAAAGGTCGGTGTACTGGTTCGCCCAGGCATGCCCATGCTGCGGGCCGACCGCCATGCTGAACGTGATCCCGGAAGAATCACCATCTGGGTCGTAAGCCACGACACCACCCGCCTGCCGGTATGGGTCGTCCACCGGCCAGATTGTGGTGTCCCCGGGGTCTTGCAGCTTGAAGGGATTGTTTGGGGAATAGAAAGTTGCATCCAGGGGATCCGTACTCAGCGGCCGCATCGCGCCATTGCGGTAGTAGGTGGGTGTCACGACGGCATAGTCGTAGACATAGGCCACATAACCCTCCTGGTCAAAATTGGCCATTCTCAAGGTCCGGTCGTATAACCCGCCCGTGGCGGCCAGAACCCGTGCCTGCGCCTCCTCATGAATGGCCACATCTACGGTGGAGCCCAGGTCACCGTCCAGGCCGCTACCGGGATAAAAGATTTGCTGGTAGCCGTACAACGGCCTGTCATACCAGATGTCTTCGATGATGGGGGCATCATTGACCGACTGCACGTTCAGCTGGGCCATGGCCCAGGTCTGGCCACCATCGCCATCGCTGACCTGGTAGGTAAAACTCGCGGTCCCGTAAAAATCGGCATCCGGCACAAAACGCACCGCCCCATCCGCCTGCAGGCTGACGGTGCCATGCTGGGCCCCGGCCACGGCGGTGACGCGCAAATCAGCCGCCGGGTTGTCGGCGTCCGAGTCGTTGACAAGCAACTGGTCCTGGGCAATGCTGAAGGCGATATCCTCATAGCCAATGAAGCCGTCATCAGTGGCGGTCGGGTTGATGTTGACGTGCGAAAAATCGATCTGCGCCGTGGCGGTACTTGCGGCGCCTTGCGGATCCTGCACCACATAGTCAAAACTCCCTCTTCCTGCATAGCCCGCAGCGGGTGTAAAGCGCACGTTGCCGTCGCCATCCAGGGTGGCAACGCCGTGCTGCACGTTGCTGATGGCGCTGATATGCAGCGCTTGGGGCGACTCGACGTCGGTGTCGTTCGCCAGCAAGGCAGCTTGCGTGAGGGTGTAGCTCACATCGCGTTTTCCCAAGACTAGCTCACTGTTGGCCACCGGTGCGTCATTGACCGGGTTGAAGTTCAGGTTGACGGTAGCCTGGCTTTCGCCCCCCACGCCGTCGCTCACGGTATACGTAAAGCTCGCCGAGCCGTTGAAGTTGAGATCAGGCGTGAAGACGATTTCGCCAGCTACCACCTGCACGTTGCCGTGGCTGGCATTGCCCGCTTCGCTGATGGTGAGATCGCCGTGAGGGTTGTCCACATCGGCGTCGTTGGCCAGCAACGCACTGGCGATGAAGCGGGCCTGGATGTCTTCATCCAACGCGACGGCCTCACCCAGCAAGCGCGGTGCATCATTGACCGGGGCAATGGCCAGGCTGGCCAGGCCCACCGTGAAGCCGCCAACGCCGTCACTCACGGTATAGGTGAACTGCGCGGGGCCGAAGTAGTCTGCATCGGGGACAAATCGGATGGAGCCATCAGGATTGAGCGAGACCGCACCGTGCGTGGCGTTGTCGACGGCGACGATGCGCAGATCCGTAGAGGGGTTGTCGACATCGCTGTCATTGGCCAGCAGCGATGCCTGGCTCAAGGTCTGCACCTCGTCTTCGTTGAAGCCGACCGTCTCGCCAAGCACCTCCGGGGCATCGTTCACCGGCGCCAGGTTGACCACCACCTGGCCCGCTACCTGCCCACCACGGCCGTCATCTACCGTGTAGCTGAAACCTGCCGCGCCGAAGTAGTCGCGCTCCGGCGTAAAGCGCAAGGTGCCGTCTGGCAATAGCACGATGCTGCCGTGCTGGGCATTGCCTACGGCGGTAATCGCCAGCACCTGTGCAGGCTCTGCATTGGTAGTGGCCGTGTCCACATCGGTATCGTTGGCCAGCAGCAGTGCGGGGTTGATATTGAGGATGATGTCTTCATCACTGGCCAGGACCTCACCAGTGACCACGGGCAGGTCATTGACGGGCAAGACCGTCAAGCGCACGGTGGCCTGGGTTTCACCACCTTCGCCCGCAGCCATGCTGGCGGGGCTTCTGTCGCCCACCCAGTAGCTGAACTGGGCCGGGCCGTTGTAATTGACATCCGGTACAAAGCGCACCGTACCGTCCGGCTGCAAAAAGACCTGGCCATGTTCCGCCAGACCAACGCGGGTTATGCGCAGCACATCGCCATCTACCGCGGTATCGAGATCACTGTCATTGGCCAGAAGGCTGGCAGCGGTGAACAGCAGAGTGTGGTCTTCATCGCCGCTGGCGGTCTCGCCTTGTGTAACGGGAGCATCGTTGACGGCAGCCAACTGCAAACTGACACTGGCGCTGCCTGACAGGCCGTATTGATCAGTCACGGTGTAACTGAAGCTGGCCGGGCCGTGGTAGTTGGCCTCTGGCAAAAACACGACTTCCAGCGCGCCCTGTGCATTGGCCTGCAGCGACACGCTGCCATGCACGGGCGCAAACACCGAGGTGATGCGCAGGTTGGGTTCGCCCGGCCGGGCTGGCGCGTTGAGGGTGCTGTCGTTGGCCAGCAGCAGAGACTCCGGAAAGCGCAGGCCGGTATCTTCGCTACTGGAACCCTGCTCGCCCTGCACGCGTGGAAAGTCCACGAGGGCGGCGGAGTCTGTACTCAGCATGTCAGTCGCTAAAATACCCTGAGGGGCGTAGTCATAAGGCAGAGCTGAAGAAGGCGTTTCTATCACTACCGAATTGATAGCTGTTTGCGGCTGTTCCTCCTGGGCTAGCGACTGATTTGACGCATCAAAATTACCGACAGCTGGATCAGTGGCATCTGAATCATCTGCAGCTGGCACGGCAGCGCTTGTTGCGACGGAAAGAGCAGGCGTGAAACCAGTGGAATAAGGCGCAAACAGCTCTGACGCGGCAACGCTGAATCGCGTTCCATCCCAGGTTTTCCAGTTGATGTCGCCTGCGACGGCAGGCTCAGGCTGCACGGTCGCGGTGATAGAGCTCGCAGAGGTATTTGCGAGTGTAGGCCACTGCGCTGCGACGGCGCCCAGGGCTACCGCAGTCAGGGGCATTGCGACGGACGCTGTGTCGAGCAAGCCTATATTGGCGCTGCGTACCATCGCCTCCGTTGCCTGCCTGATCTCACCGCCCAGGCTGGCTGCGCCCAGGGGTATGAATGCCAGGCCGTCGACTGCTGCGTTACTGCGCACTTGCGCTGCGCCTTGTGTTTGCCCGGCAAGTTGGCCGTTAATAGCCCGCCCTGCTGTACCGCCATGCATCCTTGCATCACCCGCACCAATCGCAGTGCTGGTTTGAGTGCTTTGTGTGGCGATGGTGCGTGCGCTCGTGGTGGTGAGACGGCTATCGCCGGCATCCACTGCAGATGCTGCTGCGCCTGTTGCCGCAGTTGTCACCCCTCCGCCACTGATATGCGCCGCCTGCCCGTCAAACTGTCGGGTATTGACCGCATGCAACGTGGCGATGGCTGGTGCATGGGTTTGCTCATCCCACTGGAGCACGCCGCCCGCGACGGCTTTGTACGCCACACCCAGAATGTCACCGGTCAAGGTTTGGGCCGTCAGTGGCGTGCGGCTTCCGTCGGCCTTGACGATGGCGGGCGGGTTGCTGCCGAAGTCGATGGCAGTAATGCCTGCCTGGGCCAGGGTACGAACTTCCGCGGCGTTGTTGCCACTACCGTTGCTGCTGCTCGCATCGGCATTAAGGTCCATCCACAAACGCAGGGCTGCGAATGCAGGGTCGCGTGCATCAAGCAGCTTGTCGTTATTTGCATCAAGCCAGTTCAGACTGTTCAAGGCCGTGCTGCTGCCCAGGTTCAGCAATTCGCCTGTGCCTATGATTCCATCGCCATTGGCATCAATAGCCAATGCGCTCTGATTGGCGGCCAACCACTGGCTGCGCTCCAGGTAGCCGTCACCGTCAATGTCTATGAGGGCGTTTTGAAGGGCAGGCTCCACCGGCAATGCAAGCGTGAGGGCTTGCATTGTTTGGTGCATGCCGTCAGCCAACTCCTGCGGCAGACCTGCTTGTGCGCCCGGCTGTTGAATGCCCTGGCCTTGTTGCCAATGCGCCAGCACGGTTTGTACTTGCCATGCCGGGGCAATCGCGCCTTGGGCATGCCGCATGAAGTCGCCAGCCAGGGTTTCACCGGTGCCGTCACCCCGGCTACCGGCGCCGTCGTAGTAACGGATCTGGGCTTGACCGCTCTCATCCAGCCACTTCAGATACACAAATCCCTTGGCACCGTTGGCCAAATTAAAACCGTCAGGATCGTACTGGTAGCCTATGGCAGGCAGCAGGTTGGGGATCAGGGCGTAGCTGTTACCGGCTTCGTCCCTCACGCCTGCGAGCTGGGCTTGCAGACCATCGACCAGGTTTTGCATCCAGCCAGTGGCGGTAGCGCCACCGCCTTCCGCATCCTGGTCGGTGATGACAACTGTGTTGCCCGCGCCATCCCATTCGGCATGAGCCAAGCCTTCGCGCATGGGGATGTCGGGCTCGTCGCCGAACAGGCTGCCGCAGATGGTGATGGCCACCGAGATGATCTGGCCGTAAACGGGAATGAAGTTGGCGGCGGCTGCCAGGACGGCAACGGGGTCGCCCGAGTCCAGGGCAAGCACCAAGCCCAAGCCGGGCAAGAAGTTGCCACCGAAGGTGTCACTGACCAGGCCCATCTTGGTGGCAGCGTCGTAGGTCAGGTTTTCTACCAAGCTTAGGCCGCTGTACAAGGCGCCACCTGCGTTGCCCTGATCTAAAGCGTTGAGCAGGCCCAGCACCGAGGCCGCCGTTCCCAGGTCGCCAGGCAGAGCATTGCCTGCGATCTTCTCTACAGCGTTGTAGATGCTGGCCACGGCAGCAGTGCGCTGCAGGTCGCTCATGTCGTCCCAGTGCTGCAGGCCGATGATGCTGTTCATCAGACCGACGGCGCTGGCGGCCTGGCCGGCTTGGGCTTCCAATTGGACTTGCTCGTAGCTGTCGGATGTGAGGACTTGGCTCGTGGCGCTGACATACACGCTGCTGCCGCCCAAGTCCTTGATCTGGTGGTAGCCATTGGCCAGCTGGTTGATCTCACCGGCAATGTCGCCATCGGCGTTCACCAAAAAGCTGCTGGTGCCATTGAAGGGCAAGACGTCAAAGCCGGCGAGTTGGCCCGCACCATAGGTGCCTGCGTTGTGGTTGCCAGTGAAATGACTCGCCAAATCGCGGGCCGGAATATCGGCGACGTTCAGAGGCTCGTCCGCGCCAGAGCCACCATCGGTAACTACAGCGTTGCCGGTGTAGGTACCGGCGTCAGCGTACACAGTGCCGGGCCCACTCGTGATGGCCTGATTGAGACCGGTTTCCAGGGCTCTGAGCTCATCAGGGCTCAAAGTGCGAAAGCTGGTGATTTCCTCGCCATCGGCAGCTGGGTGCAAATTGATTAGACGCTGTGTTTCTTGATCAAAACTTTGCTGAATCCGCTCACCAGTATTCAGGCCATTCGGATCGAGCCACTGAGTTTGCCCATCCGAACCACCGCTGCGGGTGTATGTCACCCCTCCCACCGTGTAGCGATCCCCCACGCGATTTCCGGCAAGATCCCACTGTCCCTGAAATTGCAAGGTGTTGCCGACCCATTGACTGAACGTGGTAGCGGCTTCGCCCTCGATGGGGTTGGGGATGCTCTCCATTACCGTGGTCTCCCCTCGCTCAGTGTGGGTCACGCTGTAGTAACTGAGCTTGTCTTCAGGATCGAAGACCTGCGTAACGGTGTCGCCTTTCTTGATACTTCCGTTGGTGCTATCCGCCTTCGCGATGAAGCTAATGGTGGTTGAGTCATCCCCGTGGTGTGTGATATCACGGTTCGTGGCTGCTGGAGATGGTGTACTGGCAGCAGTTGACGAAAATACCGGGGTGGCCGATGCAGGGGCGGTTGAAGCGCTGGTTGGATCACCGATCCAGACTTTGTTTTCCGGACCAACAGGCAGACCGGTCATCAGGTCGTAGGCTGTGCGATCTTCCCAGTGGCCACCGGTGGGGGTGACCTGCGCAGACACTGAGCGATCGTCTTCTGGTAACGACGGGTCAAATCGAGAAAATGAACGCAGGCGATAGCCCACGCTTGTTCCATTTCCATCTGTTCGATTGAATCCGTCCGCCGGATTCAGGTATTTACCGACATTACCCGCACCAAGCCAGCCCGCTCCAATCAAGCTACCTTCGGTTAACACGGTGCCATCGGAAAGAGTTCCCCCCAAATGAGCCCATGCCCCATTGCTCTTTAACTGACCTTTAACAGCTTCAACATTCAACGCGAAAGCGTTGTCCTGAGCAATTTTGTTGGTCAGAAAATCATCTTTACTCCAAACCCCATCTTTACCGGTCCAATTGCCATTTTTATCCTGATATTTCGTCTGCTGCAGCGCATCGGGCAGCATCTGATATGCACCCAAGGCGCCGGCACTGTTGACCGCACGATAATCCCCACCGCCTTCCAAGCCTACGAGATATTCACGCAATGCATTGATGCCGCCGATCCGGACAGGGGTGAGGGAGGCGCCTTCGTATTTGTAGGTGTTGCCCGGAACAGGGTTTCGTTGAAATTCGCTTACCAATTCGCTTGGGCGATAACTTCCAACGGTGCTGTAGCCCACACCCTTTTGATCCACGAGCAGGATCATGTCGGTCTTCGAATAGTCGAAGTTATTTTTGTACAAGGTGTACGGATCAACGGCTACGCGCTGCCTCTTGCCGTCGATCTCGGTGTAGGTGTACGCAGACATGTGGTCGTGTACCGGCCCCGTACCAACGTTGCTCATGGTGCCGATGACCGTGCCGGCCTTAAGGGTCAGGCCATCCAAGCCAATAGGCAGGTTACTCATGTGCCTGATGACGTATTCCACGCCATCCGTGCCCTTAATAACTGCGATTTTATTGGCCGGCAATTTTGGATTTTCGGTCACTATTCTCAGCGTGCCGTCGACCGGAGCGCCAATGAGGACGTTTTGATTGACCGCATGCCGGGTGGTGACATCCCTGACGGTTGGAACGCTGCTGTTTGTAGCCGTTTTGTTCGGTTGCAGCTCACCGTAGATGACATCGATACCGCCGTGGAACCGGCCGTCACGGGCGGCCCCGAAAACTTGCGTTCCCGCTTCACCGCCGGTTGTGGTCAGTCGGGGAACATACGTGATGCCGTTCACTATTTTGGGTGGCAGCATGTTGTTCAGCAGTTGCTGAAAACTGGATGGGTTAGCCATCTGGATTCCTCAATAGGGAGAAAACGACAGGAACGGCGTGGTAGCAAACAGCTCCTTGCTCCCACGGTCAGTCAACTGGATCTCCATCACTGCAAGCTGCTTGACTTCTGGGAAAGCCAACTCATCCTTGGGTTCATACTCGTAGGCACCAGCTGATGGCGGGTTCTTGTATGCACGCATGCCAATGATTTGGGAGTACTGCCACACGACATAGAGCTTGTCTCCGATGGCCCACATGCCCAACGGCCTTGCACGGGGGCAGGCATCAAGATTGGGGCGCTCGCAGGCGCGCATGAGACTGGCATTCAGCACTTTCGGCTTGTCCTGCAAGTAAAGAAAACGGGCGCGGTCAATGTCCCAGATAAACCCGAGTTCGATTTTGCTTGCGGGTTCTGGCTCTCCGCTAAAACGTGGTTTCCATTTGGCGTTGGTCCTAAATCTAAGCTCTATAAATCCGGCGATTAGGCGTTGCTTTGAAGGGCCGTAGAAAACGTCCATTGGGTACAGGTCCGCCCTGATTCGGTTTCGTGCCGTGAAGGACGGTGCAACCCTCTTGAATTCCGCATCAATTTGCCTGTTGATCGCATCGCCGTCCACTTTCAAAAAGCCCAGGGCAAGCCTTTTTTTCGCCAATTCCTGATACGCCGCTGCAGGAGCGGACACTCCGGTACCGCACCCCATTGAAGTGGAACTTGTACTGCACGACTGCATAGGAGGTCCAAACTTGGTTGAGATCGTGGTCGATTCGCATCGCCACCTATCTGCCCCATCCCCCCCAAAGTTACATCGCTGATCGCTGATGGCTGGCGGCAGGGATTTGATATCGAACTTCGCATAGTTCTTCAATTGGTCGTGCGCCAGCAATTGCTGCGGACCCATACTGTGAAGCACCACGCCGTCAATGCTGGCTCGCCATGTGTGCATGTGGAATACTTCAAATTTTCGGCCCTGTACAAACTGCATGTTCAGCGCTTCGATACCGTTGCGCTGCACCCACATATAGGGGTCGACCCATTGGCCCTTATCTACAAGCAGAAAGGGCATCGCCCCGCCTGGATAAGTCGTCATGTACAAGCCGTCTGGCATTGAGGGCAAGACAATTTGACCAGAAACTGCACTTTGGCTGCCGGCCGCAGCACTGCGCTCTTGCGCATAAGCAGTTGTAGTTGTAGTTGTATATAGGCCGAGCGCAGCGGCAATGAGGACACGTGCAATCGCAACAGCGCGCTTTCGCAATAAATACTTCATGCCTCGCGCCTCTCAGTCCGGCGCATCGCACCAATGGGCGATCTTGATAACCATTGATTTCGTCGCCCCAACGAGTGGCTTCGTCGCATCGGCACTTCTGATGATGCAAGCAAACACACCTTACTTGCGTTCGCCGCGTGCTTACCGGACGATCCTGGTATCGGGTTGGGGGTAAGCCGTTCTCGGCGGCCTACTTTCGGCATGCCACATTGCCAGCACCTCAATGACATGACGGATGACGGCGTGAAGTGACCGGTATTCCAATCACGGCTCGCCAAAACTGGCGGCAGACACCGTGGCTTCCCGATGCCACTATTTTTATAGCTCTTCCCCATCCCACTCCCTACTTTTATTTTTCGTTCTTCGTTAGCGTTGAACCCGACCTGACGAGTCTGCTGTTTGTTAAATCATGCCACCGTCAACGCATTCCTCTCTGCAGCACCCCTGTCAGGACTAACAGGTGCGTTGTCATAGCGCGACATACATCGGTCTCATACAGAAACCGAAAGGAGTTGGCTAGTCTATTTGTAGGAGGCTTCTTCGCGGCTTGCTCCCTTGAATTCAGCTCAACGAGTAGCGCGTATCTGACGTTTATGAGTCCATCGCGTCGTGCAAGCATCTCCACACACTGCAGATAAACGCATGTTCTATGGGGACTCTTTTGTCAAGCCGTTTTTGATGACAGCATCCATCAGTTGAAGTTCATGGTCCCCTGACCATGGAACCCATTGGCGGACGTGCTTGATGACCGTTTTTGCGTGGCTCGAAGTGGCCGATGCATTCTGATCTAAGGTCGGGGTGTGATGAGCGTTCAAGCCAGTGCTCGGACGAACTTCTATCCGTGCAGGGTGTATTTACCCAGCACTCAATGCAGCATGCACACAAAGCGCGCTGGCAAACCCCAGTTATCGGCGCGCCCCATCTGTTGCGACGGTCACGGTTCTGTGACCCGCGTTTATCGCGGGCGCGTCGCCCTTTGATCATGATGCGTCCCATGTCAAGCCGTTTGTTTAGGTTCAGGCTGATTGGCCTCAAGCTGTGGTTGGCTTGAGCACCGCCCCGTTCGGAATCTCGCCGTGCTCAAGGTAGCGCCAAAGGGCGATGGACAGACGCCGCGCCAGCGCCACGATGCCTACACGGCGCATGCGTTTCCCCCCTGCCGCAAAGCGTCGGTTGAACCACTGGCTCAAGGCACTGGCAGGCTGCAATCGCAGCCAACCCCATCGAAGGCGACGCGATGAATGCGCTGCTGTGCGGTGCCGGGCACAACATGCGCAAGATCCTCAAGAAGCTGCGGCCTCTTTGCGCTCAATTGGGCATCATGCTGCAGCAGCTCTTGAACAACGCAATCTCCTGGGACGGCCGCAGGATACTTCGGGCCATTTGAAAATCGAGTTTCTCAGGCGCGACTATCTACTGGTTCAGTAAGACTCATCAACCCCACTCCGACAACCGCCCCGACACCAGCCCAAAGCGCCGCCCGCACCGCGTTGCCAGCGTTTCATCATGCGTGACCAGCACAAACGCGGTGCCGAAATCGCGCGCCAGTTGCAGCATCAGTTCAAACACACCGTCGGCCGTAGACCTGTCGAGGTTGCCGGTCGGCTCGTCTGCCAGGACGCAGGCGGGCTGCGTGACCAGTGCGCGTGCAATGGCCACGCGCTGGCGCTCGCCGCCTGAGAGTTCGGACGGGCGGTGATGGATGCGGTCTTTCAGGCCCACGATTGCCAGCATGTTGGTAGCTGTTTGCGCAGATTGCGCGGGGGTTTGACGCCTGATCCATAAGGGCATGGCGACGTTGTCAAGGGCGCTGAACTCGGGCAGCAGGTGGTGGAACTGGTAGACAAAGCCCAGGTGCAGGTTGCGCAAGTTGCCCTGTTCGGCTGCTGACAGCGCCGACAGGGTTTGGCCCATCAGCTCGACCTGCCCGCTGGTGGGCGCATCGAGCCCGCCCATCAAATGCAGCAGGGTGCTTTTGCCCGAACCGGATGCGCCGACGATGGCCAGCGTTTCGCCGGCGTGCACCTGCAGGTCTACGCCGTGCAGCACGGTCAGGTCGATGGGGCCTTCGTGGAAGCGTTTGGTGAGGCCGCTGGCCTTGAGCACCACTTTGTTTTGGAGCGGGGAGCCCTCACCCCTGCCCTCTCCCAGGGGGAGAGGGAGTGAAGCCCCGGGAAGTGAAGCGCCGGGGGGTGAAGCCTTGGGGAGCGAGGCCTCGCGGAGTGAATCCATGTTGTCTTTATTCATAACGCAGGGCCTCGGCCGGGTTCACCTGGCTGGCGCGCCAGCTGGGGTAGATGGTGGCCAGAAATGCCAGTACCAGTGAGATGACGACAATCGGCATGATGTCGGCGTACTGCGGCTCGCTGGGCATGCGGCTGATCAGGTAGATGTCTTTGGGCAGGAAGCTCGCATTGAGCAGCCGCTCCAGCGCCGGCACGATGACGTCAATATTCAAGGCAATGCCCAGGCCGAGCAGCAGGCCCGAGAAGGTGCCGATCACGCCGACCAGGGCGCCTTGCACCATGAATATCTTCATGATGCTCTGGGGGCTGGCGCCCAGGGTGCGCAGGATGGCGATGTCGGCGCGCTTGTCGGTCACCGTCATCACCAGCGTGCTGACGAGGTTGAAGGCCGCCACCGCCACGATCAGCGTCAGGATGATGAACATCATGCGTTTTTCAAGCTGCACCGCCGCAAACCAGGTTTTGTTCTGCCGCGTCCAGTCGCGAATCAGCAGGTCGCCGGTCAGGCTTCTGGACAGCTCCAGCGCGACTTCGCGCGCCTGGTGCAGGTCTTTCAGCTTGATGCGGATGCCGGTCGGGCCCTCCAGCCGGAAAATCCGGGCGGCGTCGTCCTGGTGCAGCATGACGAGCGCCGAGTCGTATTCAAAGTGGCCGGAGTCGAAGGTGCCCACCACCGTCATTTGCTTGAGGCGCGGCACCACGCCGGCGGGCGTGACCTGGCCGCTGGGCGCGATCAGCGTGACGGTGTCGCCCTCACGCACACCCATGGAGCGTGCCAGTTCGCCGCCCAGCACCACGCCAAAGCCGCCGCTCACCAGTTTGGGAAAGGCCGTGTCTTTCAGTTGCACCGCGAGGTCGGTGACCTGCCCTTCCAGCGCCGGATCGATGCCGCGCACCAGCGTGCCCTTCATGTCTTCGCCGCGCGCCAGCAGGGCCTGCGCGGCGATGAAGGTGGCGGCGCCCACCACTTGCGGGTTGGCCTTGATCTCGGCCAGGGTTTTCTGCGGGTCGGGCAGCGCGGCGCCATTGGGCGCGAACACCTCGATGTGGGAGATCACGCCCAGCATGCGGTCGCGGACTTCCTTCTGGAAGCCGTTCATCACGCTCAGCACAATGATCAGCGCGGCCACGCCCAGCGCAATGCCCAGCATGGACACGCCCGAAATAAAGGAGATAAAGCCGTTGCGCCGTGTGGCCCGGCCAGCGCGGGTGTAGCGCCAGCCCAAAATCAGCTCATAGGGGATTTGCATGACCGGTATTGTTGCATCCCGGACAATAGCCCCATGCCCGCCCCTTCCTCATCCCCGCCAGCTTGCGCACCCCCTCACCTGCTGATTCCGTTTGCGGCCTGCAGCACAGAGGCGTGGCTGCCCGCCATGCAGGCGCTGCCACGCGACAGCACGCGCCATCTCGGCGAGCTGCTGCGCGGCATGAAACAGGTGCACGCGGATATGGGCGAGGCCTATTCGCTGTCGCCGCCGCACGAACGCGTGCTCGGCCGGGCGCAGGGCCTGCTTGCCGCCGGCACGCCGGACGGCCTGATTGCCTGGGCGGCCAGGGACGCGGCGGAGCACCTGCATGACCTGGGCAACAAAGCCTGGGCCTGGATCACGCCCTGCCACTGGGCCATGGGCCGCGAACATGCCACGCTGACCGACCCGGCCGCACTGGCGCTGCGCGAGGACGAATCGCGCGCCTTGCTGGCGGCCATGCAACCTTACTTTGAAACCGACGGCATCACGCTGCATTACCTGGAGCCCGAGCGCTGGCTGGCGGAGGGCGAGCTGTTTCGCACGCTGCCCACGGCCTCGCTGGACCGGGTGCTGGGCCGCAATGTGGATGCCTGGCTGCCCGGTGCAAAGGGTGTTGTGGCCGA
Source organism: Polaromonas sp. JS666 (assembly GCF_000013865.1). Classification (NCBI taxonomy): domain Bacteria; kingdom Pseudomonadati; phylum Pseudomonadota; class Betaproteobacteria; order Burkholderiales; family Comamonadaceae; genus Polaromonas; species Polaromonas sp. JS666. Next base: position 1,030,504 of record NC_007948.1, on the reverse strand, counting down.
GGAATTTTCCGCCGGGCCGCCCCAAGGAAAATTAGCCCCCTCGGGGGGCAGCGTATTACACGAAGTGAAAAGCGTGGGGGCCAAAACCCTGCGGCGTTTGCAAAACGAAATGCAGATGCTGCTTTACACGCACCCCCTGAATGACGAGAGGGCCGCACGGCGCCAGTTGCCGGTCAATTCCTTCTGGCTCAGCGGCACTGGCGCATTGCCGTCCTTGCCGGCGCCCGGGGTGAATGATCAGGTCAGCGTGCCGCGGGGCCTGGCCCAGGCGGCTTTTCATGATGACTGGGCCGCCTACGCCCAGGCCTGGGCCGCTCTGGACGCGGGTGAAATCGCCGGCCTGCTGACGCGCCAGCGCATGGGCGAATCCGTGCGCCTGACCCTGTGCGGCGAACGCAGCGCCCACACCTATGAAAGCAGCCGGCCCGGCCTGCTGGCCAGAATCTCAAGCCTTTTCACCCCCGCCCTACCGGTGGAAGTGCTCAAGCAGCTATAAAAATGACCATCAGAATCACACCATGAAAATACAGGTACGCGATGTGCCACCGCGCAGCGTCTGGGCGCTGCAGCAGGGCGGCGTTCACCCCTTGTTGGCGCAGCTTTATGCGGCGCGGGGCGTCCGCTCGATGGACGAACTCGACGACGGCCTGGGCAAATTGCTGCCGCCGGCCTCGCTGCGCGGCACCCGGGAAGCCGCGCGGCTGCTGGCCGATGCCATGGCCGCCGGGCAAAAAATCTGCGTGGTGGCCGACTATGACTGCGACGGCGCCACCGCCTGCGCCGTGGCCCTGCGCGGCCTGCGCCTGCTGGGCGCACAGAACGTGGGCTACCTGGTGCCCGACCGGGTGATTGACGGCTACGGCCTCACGCCGCCGATTGCCGAGCGCGTGAAGGCCACCGGCGCGGATGTGCTGGTCACCGTGGACAACGGCATTGCCAGCCTGGAGGGCGTGGCACGCGCCAAGGCCCTGGGCATGCAGGTGCTGGTGACGGACCACCACCTGCCGGCGCTGAAGGACGGCCAGGTGGTGCTGCCTGCCGCCGACGTGATCGTCAACCCGAACCATCCCGATTGCAGCTTTGAAAGCAAATCGATGGCCGGCGTGGGCGTGATGTTTTATGTGCTGCTGGCGCTGCGCGCCGAGCTGCGCGAGCGTGGCGTGTTCGGCCGTCCCGCCGCCGGGCCGCCCCCAGGCGGGACAGCCCCCTCGGGGGGCAGCACAGCACACGAAGTGGCAAGCGTGGGGGCTATTCCTCAACCGAAGCTGGACACGCTGCTGCCGCTGGTCGCGCTCGGCACGGTGGCCGATGTGGTGAAGCTGGACGCCAACAACCGCCGCCTGGTGGCGCAGGGACTCAAGCGCATTCGCGCGGGCGCGCTGCCGGCCGGCCTGGCCGGCCTGTTCACCGCAGCCGGCCGCCATGCAGCGCTGGCCACCACCTTCGATTTCGGCTTTGCACTGGGCCCGCGCATCAATGCGGCCGGCCGCTTGAGCGACATGACGCTGGGCATTGAATGCCTGCTGACCGACGACGCGGCACGGGCCGACGAACTGGCCCGCATGCTGGACGGCATCAATCGCGAACGGCGCGACATTGAAGCGGGCATGCGCGAGCAGGCCCAGCTGGCGGCCGACGCGATGATTGATGAAGATGAAGAACCGCCGCCGGCCATCGCGATTTTTGACCCCGAGTTTCATGAAGGCGTGGTCGGCATCGTGGCCTCGCGCATCAAGGACAAACTGCACCGGCCAACCTTTGTGTTTGCCGCCAGCCAGGCGCCGGGCAAGGAACACGAACTCAAGGGCTCGGGCCGCTCGATCGCCGGCTTTCATCTGCGCGACGCGCTGGACCTGGTGGCCAAGCGCCACCCGGGTGTGCTGCTGCGCTTTGGTGGCCATGCCATGGCGGCCGGCTGCACCATTGCCGAAGAGCGCTTTGAGCAGTTCGAACAAGCGCTGCAACAAGTCGCCCACGAGTGGCTGGATGCCGCCACGCTGACGCGCCGCCTGGACACCGACGGCCCCCTGCCGGCCGAATACCGCCGCACCGACGTGGTCGACACGCTGCACAGGGAAGTCTGGGGACAGGGCTTTGCCGCCCCGACATTCAGCGAGGAAGTCGAGGTGGTGTCGCAGCGGCTGGTCGGTGAAAAACACCTGGCCCTGAAACTGAAACACCAGGGCCAGCCGGTGGACGGCATCTGGTTTGGCCACACCACGGCGCTGCCCGCACGTGTGAAGCTTGCTTTCAGGCTGGATGCCGATGAGTGGCAGGGTGTGAAACGGGTGCGGTTTCTGGTGGAAGCGGCTGAAATTTAGCGGCTGCTCAGGCCATAGCGCCATTGCCTTGATCCGTTCCCCCTGAGCCTCCTTCCTCTTCTTTCTTGATCTTCTTTGTTGATCTTCTTGCTCCTCTTGCCCCCTCTTACTCCTTCCCCCAAAGGCGGGAAGGGTAAGACGGGGATGGCATACGGGCCTGAGTAGCGACGAGATTTAAGCGTTTTAAGGCTCCTGCCCAGACGAAACGGGGACAAGAAGCCATTAAATTGATAGCAACTTCAGGAAATTTCAGGCCTTTAGCGGGCAAGGAACGCACCGGAATAGCACGCGCCATGGGCGGCTGAGCACCAAGATCAGGCATTTTGTACACAATCTCGACTTAAATCGCATACAAAACTGGCACAACCCTTGCATCAAGGGCTGGCATGAACGCCCTTGCCAGCCCCCCGCCCGCCGCCATTGAGGTCATCGCGCTGACCAAACGGTATGCGCCGCAGGACAAGCCTGCGGTTGACGGCATCAACCTGCGCGTTGCCAGTGGCAGCTACTGCTGCCTGCTGGGGCCTTCGGGCTGCGGCAAAAGCACCACGCTGCGCATGATGGCGGGCCACGAGTCCGTCACCAGCGGCGACATCCTGCTGGAAAACCGCAATATCACCGACCTGCCCGCCGCCAGCCGGGGCACGGCCATGATGTTCCAGAGCTTTGCGCTGTTTCCGCACCTGTCTGCGCTCGACAACGTGGCCTTCAGCCTGAAGATGAAAGGCGTGGACAAGGCCGGGCGCCGCCAGCAGGCCAAAGACCTGCTGGACCGGGTGGCCATGGGCCACCTGGCGGAGCGCAAGCCGGCCGAGCTTTCGGGCGGCCAGCAGCAGCGCGTGGCGCTGGCGCGCGCGCTGATCACGCAGCCGCGTGTGCTGCTGCTCGACGAGCCGCTGTCGGCGCTCGACCCTTTTTTGCGCATCCAGATGCGTGCCGAGCTGCGGCGCTGGCAGAAAGAGCTGGGCCTGACCTTCATTCACGTCACCCATTCGCAGGAAGAGGCCATGGCGCTGGCCGACACCATGGTGGTGATGAACCACGGGCTGATCGAGCAGGTGGGTTCGCCCCACGAAATCTACAACCGCCCCGCGAGTGAATTCGTTGCCCGCTTCATGGGCGGGCACAACGTGCTCGACACGCCGGCCGGCAAGATAGGTGTGCGCACCGACCACATGCAGGTCACCCCGGCCGGCCAGGCGGCGCCCGACGCGCCCCACAACCGGCGCGCCGTGGTCACCGATGTCGAATACCAGGGCCCTTATGTGCTGCTGGGCCTGCAAAACCCGGGTGTGTCACCCGCCGCCCACACCACGGCCGAGCTGTCGGTGATGGTGCCGGAAGCGGCGTTTGCGGCCCGGCCCTATGCGCCGGGCGACACCGTTCAGCTGTCGTGGGCGCCCGAGGCGGCCCACAGGCTGCAGGTCATGCCTAGCCCCACTACTCCACTACTGTTCAGTTAAGTTATTCACCCTGAATCGGAATGACCAAAACCTTGACTTGTCATGGCGGGCCTGACCCGCAATCCATGGATCCCGGATCAAGTCCTGGATGACAAACCAGGGGCAAGGCCTTAACTGAACCGTATTGGGCCTAGCCCTCAAGTTGCTGCCCTGCCTGGCGCACCCGAGTTTCCTGACCTCCGTTTTTGTGTTCCCTGTTTTCAACCGTCCCTTCGCAAGAAGATTTCACCAAGCCACCAGGAGTTTTCACCATGTCCGACGCTCTTCCTGATCAAAAAGGTACCGCCACTGACACCGCCATCAGCGGCCTGCCGCGCCGTTCCCTACTCAAGGGCACGGCCGGCATTCTGGCCACGGGCATCTTCCCTGCCGTCCATGCCCAGGAAAAAATCGTGTTGCGCTACCTCGGCACCGCGGTCAACCAGGACAAGGCCATTGCCGAGAAGTTCAAGGCCGACACCGGCATCACCATCCAGTACGTGGCCGTCACCACCGATGACGTGACCAAGCGCGCCGTGACCGCGCCCAACAGCTTTGACCTGATCGACACCGAGTACTTCTCGCTCAAGAAGATCGTGCCCACCGGCAACCTGAAGGGCATAGACACCAAGCGCATCAAGAACGCCGACAAGATCACCACGCTGTTCACCACCGGCACCGTGGCGGGCAAGGCCGTGGGCGACCAGGGCACCGCGCCCAAGAAAGTGATTTACCTGGAAGGCGAAAAAAGCAAGGTCTTTGCCAAGAGCCCGACGCAGTTCATGTCGCTCATTCCCACGGTTTACAACGCGGACACGCTGGGCATACGACCCGACCTGATCAAGCGCCCCATCAGTTCCTGGGCCGAGCTGCTGAACCCCGAGTTCAAGGGCAAGGCGGCCATCCTGAACATTCCTTCCATCGGCATCATGGACGCCGCCATGGTGGTCGAGGCCAAGGGAATCTACAAATACCCGGACAAGGGCAACATGACCAGGAAGGAGATCGACCTGACGATCGCCACCTTGATCGAGGCCAAGAAGGCCGGCCAGTTCCGCGCGCTGTGGAAGGACTTCAACGAATCGGTCAACCTGATGGCTTCGGGCGAAGTGGTGATCCAGTCGATGTGGTCGCCCGCCGTCACGGCCGTGCGCACCAAGGGCATCGCCTGCAACTTCCAGCCGCTCAAGGAAGGCTATCGCGCCTGGGCCGCCGGCTTCGGCCTGCCCGCCACGTTGTCGGGCAAGAAGCTCGACGGCGCCTATGAGTTCATCAACTGGTTCCTCGACGGCTGGGCCGGCGCCTACCTGAACCGCCAGGGCTACTACAGCGCCGTGCTGGAAACCGCCAAGGCCAGGATGGAAGCCTACGAATGGGCCTACTGGATGGAAGGCAAGCCCGCCTCGCAAGACATCAAGAGCCCCAATGGCGACGTGTTGGCCAAGACCGGTTCGGTGCGCGACGGCGGCAGCTACGAAACCCGCATGGGCGGCATCGCCTGCTGGAACGCCGTGATGGACGAGAACAACTACATGGTCCAGAAATGGAATGAATTCGTAGCAGCCTGACCGGCATTTCACGCTTACTCCCTCTCCCTCTGGGAGAGGGCGGGGGTGAGGGCAGGCAGCGCCCGCCACTTGCCCTCACCCTAACCCTCTCCCTGGGGGAGAGGGAACAAGACCCCAAAACATGAGCACACCTACCGCCTCCTTGCCTTCACCCGCGCCCGCGCCCGCGCCGGGCCGCAGCCTTGCCGCCTGGTGGCAGGCCATGCCGCTGACGACGGTCTTTGTGCTCTTTTTCCTCATTCCGCTGGCGCTGATCCTGATGGTCAGCTTCTGGGATTTCAACGAATACGAGCTGCTGCCCGGCTTCACCCTGAAGAATTATTTTTCCATCTTCGAAGGCTGCGGCAACACCTCCGACCTGTGCGTCACCTTCAAGACCTACCTGTCGACCTTCAAGTTCAGCTTTCTGGTCTGGCTGATCACGCTGGTGACCGGCTTTGCCGTGTCGTATTTCCTGGCTTTTCACGTGCGCTCGCAAGGCGTGCAGACGCTGCTGTTCGTGCTGTGCACCATTCCTTTCTGGACCTCCAACGTGATCCGCATGATCTCGTGGGTGCCGCTGCTGGGCCGCAACGGCCTGGTCAACCAGAGCCTGGCCGGCCTGGGCGTGGTGAACCAGCCCATTGAGTGGCTGCTGTTTTCTGACTTTTCGGTAGTGCTGGCGTTTGTGCACCTCTACACCATGTTCATGATCGTTCCGATTTTCAATTCGATGATGCGCATAGACCGCAACCTGATCGAAGCAGCCAGCGACAGCGGTGCCTCGGCCTGGCAAACACTGTGGAACGTCATCGTGCCGCTGTCGCGCACGGGCATCATCATCGGCTCGATTTTTGTCATCACCATCGTGATGGGCGACTTCGTCACCATCGGTGTCATGGGCGGCCAGCAGATCGCCTCCATCGGCAAGATCATCCAGGTGCAGACGTCCTACCTGCAGTTCCCGCTGGCCGCGGCCAATGCGGTCATCCTGCTGGCGTTGGTGCTCATGATCATCTGGGCACTGACCCGCATGGTCGACATCCGCAAGGAACTCTGAATGAACAGCGACAAACGCACCGCCGGCTTCTGGTTCCTGGCCGCTTTTTTCGCCCTGTTCGTGCTGTTCCTCTACGGGCCCATGTTCGTCATCGTGGTGCTGAGCTTTCAGGGCCCCGAAGGCGGGCTCACCTTTCCGCTGCGCGGCGTGTCGCTGCACTGGTTTTACAAGCTGGCCGAGGGGCTGGGCGTGGTGGACATCGGCACGGCACTCAGGCGCTCGTTGGGCCTGGGCCTGGCGGTGATGGCTTTTACCGTCGTGCTGTCGGTGCTGGCCGGCCTGGCTTTCCGCAAGAAGCTCGCGGGCGCCAACACGCTGTTTTTTGTGGTGGTGGCGAGCCTGATCATGCCGTCCATCATTGTGTCGCTGGGCATTGGCCTGGAGTTCCGGCTGCTCGACACCGGCATCAAGAAGGTGCTTGAAGTTTTCGGCATGACCGGCACGCTGGAAGGCTACGGCACCGCACTCGGGCTGTTCACGTCGGCGCTTGGCGCGCACCTGACCTGGACGCTGCCCTTTGGCCTCCTGATCATGTTTGCCGTTTTCAACCGCTTCAACCCCGCCTATGAAGAAGCCGCGCGCGACCTGGGCGCCACGCCGTGGCAGGGCTTTCGCCATGTGGTGCTGCCGCTGATTGCGCCGTCGGTGGTGGGCATAGGCATGTTTGGCTTTACCCTGAGCTGGGATGAAATCGCCCGCACCTCGCAGGCCATTGGTGATGTGAACACCCTGCCGCTGGAACTGCAGGGCCTGACCACCACCGTCACCACGCCGTCCATCTACGCGCTGGGCACCGTCACCACCGTGGTGTCGCTGCTCGTCATGGCGTTGGCCCTGGGCCTGGCCTGGTGGCTGGACCGGCGGCAAAAGAAAGGCACCCGATGAGCCAGGCAACGCCCACAACGCCATTGACCGACAGCGAGATGTATGAACGCGTGATCTCGGCCATTCTCGACCACCGCCTGCCGCCGGGCACCAAGCTGGTGGAAGACAAACTGGCCAGCGCATTCGGCGTGTCGCGCACGCGCATCCGCCCGGTGCTGGTGCGGCTGGCCAATGAGCAGGTGGTCACCCTCATACCCAATCGCGGCGCCACCGTCGCCCAGCCCACCGAGCAGGAAGCGCGCGAGGTCTTCGAAGTGCGCCGGCTGATCGAGCCCACGCTGGTGGAGCTGTTCATCGCCAACGCCAGCGAGGCCGACATGCAGCAGCTCAAGCGCTGCATCGACGACGAGGAAGCCGCGCGCCTGGCCGGCGACATGCACCGCGCAATCCGGCTGTCGGGTGACTTCCACCTGCAGATCGCCGAGCGCGCCGGCCACCAGACGCTGGGCCGCATCCTGCGCGAGCTCACGTCGCGCACCTCGCTCATTCTGATGACCTACAGCACGGCCCATGAACGCAGCCGCGATGAAGCCGCCGCCTGCGGCTGCCGCGAACACCGCACGCTGCTTGACGCCATCCGCCTGCGCGACGCCCGGGAAGCCGCGCGCCACATGCGCGAGCACCTGACGCGGCTGGAGTCCCAGCTGCAATTTACGCCACCTGCGGACGACGCACCCGACCTGTCCACGCTGTTTGGTTGATATGGCCCCCACGCTTGTCGCTTTGCGTACTACGCTGCCCCCGAGGGGGCCGCCCGCCTGCGGCCCGGCAAAGCCGGTTCCGCGGCTCATGCTTGCATGAAGAATTCTGTGGGTGCGTCCGGTGGAGGTATTTCACCAGTGGGGGCCGAGGGTCCGGCTTCGCCGGCCCCAGGCGCCGTCCCCTTGAGGGGAGAACAGGCTACACGCAGTGAGCCTGGACAGGGGTGAATTCTTAACAATGCGAAAACTGCTGGTCATCAACCCGAACACGTCGGCCTCGGTCAGCGCCTTGCTGCAAACCCATGTGCAGGCGGCCGCCGGTCTGCATGTGCAGGTGCGCACCGTCACCGCGCGTTTCGGCGCACCCTATATTTCGGACGAAGCCAGTTATGCGGTCGCTGCCCATGCCACGCTGGACACCTGGGCCGCCGCCCTGGCCGGAGTGGATGAGGCGCCTGACGCGGTGCTGATCGGCTGCTTTGGCGACCCCGGCCTGCTGGCGCTGCGCGAAAGCAGCCCGGTGCCGGTCACCGGCCTGGCCGAGGCGGCGTTCACCGAGGCGGCGCGCCACGGCCGCTTTGCCATCGTCACCGGGGGCGAGCGCTGGGGCCCGATGCTGCAGCGGCTGGCCCAGGCGCTCGGCCATGCGCCTTCACTGGCCGGCATCCACACCGTCGCGCCGACCGGTGCGCAACTTGCGGCTGACCCTGCCGCCGCGCGCACCCTGCTCACCCAGGCCTGCCGCGACGCGGTGCGCCAGCTGGGCGCACAGGCCGTCATCCTGGGCGGGGCGGGCCTGGCGGGCATGGCAGCGGCCCTGCAGCCCGGCGTGAGCGTGCCGCTCATCGACAGCGTGCTCGCCGGCGCCCACTGGGCCTTGCGCAGCCACGCACCGCCATCGCGGCGCAGCAAGCCAGGCTTCGACGTACCCTGGGACAAACTCTCACCGGAGCTCACTGCGCTCGGGCTGCAGCCTTGAACCATGCCTTCAATAACCGGCATTCCTTCGGGATTCCATACTTCTGGCCGCACTCCAGTGCACGCTGGTGCGCGGGCCCGGCATGAATGCGCTGCAGAAAATCCACCAGCCCGGGCTGCGGGCGCCGGGTGACCCGCGCCGTGACGCTCGATCAGCTCATCAATGATGCAATGATGGCGCCGGACTCTGCCACGCCAGATCGCCACTGGTGACTTGCCCAGTGGGTGAGCAGGCCCTAATCGAGGCCGGGCTGCATCAACACCTCGCAAAGCCTAAAATGGGGCTGTGACCCTCAAAAACATCCTCAATGCCGACCTGCATTGCCACTCCGTCGTATCAGACGGCACCTTGACCCCGGAGGCCCTGGCAGAGCGCGCCAAAACCAATGGCGTGGAGTTGTGGGCACTGACTGACCATGACGAGATCGGCGGCCAGCAGCGGGCCGCCGCCGCCGCCAGGGCGCAGGGGCTGTATTACCTCACCGGCACCGAGATCTCGGTCACCTTCGCCGGCGAAACCGTGCACATTGTGGGCCTGGGTTTTGATGCCGACGATGCAGACTTGCAGCAGGGTTTGCGCAACACGCGGGGCGGCCGGGAACAGCGCGCCATGGAAATGTCTGAGGGCCTGGCCAAGGTAGGCATCAAAGGGGCCTACGAAGGGGCACTGAAGTTCGTCGGCAACCCCGAGCTGATTTCGCGCACGCACTTTGCCCGCTTTCTGGTGGAGTCCGGCATATGCCGCGAAACAGCCGATGTCTTTCGCAAGTACCTCACCGAAGGCAAACCTGGTTATGTACCGCACCGCTGGGCCAATCTGCGCGATGCGGTGGGCTGGATCACGAAGGCTCAGGGCGTGGCGGTGATCGCCCACCCGGGCCGCTACAAGTTCACGCCCAATGAAGAGTACGCGCTCTTCACCGAGTTCAAGGCGCATGGCGGCCAGGCGGTTGAAGTCGTCACGGGCAGCCACACCCCACAGGAATACGTGAAATATGCCGGGACGGCCAAGGAATTCGGCCTGGCCGCTTCGCGCGGCAGCGACTTTCACAGCCCCGACGAGAGCCACACCGACCTCGGCACCCTGCCGTTTTTACCAGGCGAGCTCACCCCCGTGTGGGACCTGCTGGCGGACCGGATCCAGTAATGGCCGGCCTCGCAAGAACCGCTCCCCACGCTCTGACCGGCATCGCACTCCAGGTGGCGGCCATGGCCTGCTTTGCCCTGCTGGACACCACCACAAAATTCATCAGCGCCAGTGTGCCGGTGCTGATGGCCCTGTGGTTTCGCTACGCGTTCCAGGCGGTTGCAACCACGGTGGCGGTGCTTCCGGTGCGCGGCCGCTCGCTGCTGCGCACGGCCCACCCGCGCTTTCAATGCCTGCGCGGTGTGCTGCTGCTGACCTCCAGCATGCTGGCGTTCTTCAGCCTCAAGTACATGCCGGTGGGCGAATTCACGGCCATCGTGATGATCTCGCCGCTCGTGATCACCCTGCTCGCGTCGCTGACGCTGGGCGAACGGGTCTCCGCGTTACGCTGGACGCTGGTGATCGGCGGTTTTTTGGGCACCCTGATCATCATCCGGCCTGGCGACGACACCTTTGACTGGACCATGCTGCTGCCCTTGGCGCTGGTGGCCACCCATGCCTGGTTCCAGATCCTGACCAGCCGGCTGGCCCGCACCGAGGACCCCGTCACCATGCATTTTTATACCGGCTGGGTGGGCACACTGATCGCTTCGCTGGCCCTGCCATTTGCCTGGACCTGGCTGGACTCCTGGACGCTGTGGGGCGGCCTGGTGCTCATGGGAGTGATGGGCACAGTCGGACATTTCATGATGATCCTGGCCTATGGCCGCGCACCCGCGTCGACACTGACACCCTTTCTTTACACGCAGATCGGTTTTGCGATGATAGGCGGCTGGCTGGCGTTTTCACATGTACCCGATCGCTGGTCGATACTCGGCATAGCCCTGATTGCGACGTGCGGCGCGGCCGGCGCGTGGCTTTCGGTGCGCGAGACCCGGGTCCCTGTTGCCCCCCCTGAATCCTGAAACACCGCCATGGCCCAGTTTTTCGAAGTTCATCCCGACAACCCCCAGCTGCGGCTGCTCAAGCAGGCGGTGAACCTGCTGGCGCGCGGGGGCGTCGCCGCCGTACCCACCGACTCCAGCTACGCGCTGGTCTGCCACCTGGACGACAAGGCCGCGGCCGACAGCCTGCGCCGTATTCGCGGGGTGGATGACAAGCACCATCTCACGCTGCTGTGCCGCGACCTGAGCGAGCTGGCCAACTATGCACGCGTCGACAACAAGCAGTTTCGCCTGCTCAAGGCGGCCACGCCCGGGCCCTACACCTTCATCCTGGAAGCCAGCAAGGAAGTGCCGCGGCGTCTCAGCCACCCGTCGCGCAAGACCATAGGCCTGCGCGTGCCGGGGCACAAGACCCTGCAGGCCCTGCTGGAGCTGCATGGCGCGCCCTTGCTGGCCACCACGCTGATACTGCCCGGCCCCGACAATCCGCCCCACGAACCACTCAACGATGCACGCGACATCCGCGACCAGCTGGAGCATGAACTGGCCGCCGTGATTGATGCAGGCGCCTGCCACCAGGCGCCCACCACCGTGATCGACCTCACCCCCATGGGCGAGGGCGGCGAGCCGGTGGTGGTCCGCCAGGGCCGCGGCGACCTGGCTGCGCTGGGCCTGTGAGCCCCTGTTAGAGCCTTTAAGCGCGTCTGAGACAATCCGGGCATGGACATCGCCAACCTGATTCAAACCGTCGCCATTTATGCGCTGCCTGTGCTGTACGCCATCACGGTGCACGAAGCGGCGCACGGCTATGTAGCCCGCCATTTCGGTGACAACACCGCCTGGGTGCAGGGCCGCGTGACACTCAACCCCATCAAGCATATTGACCCGCTGGGCACCATCGTGATGCCGCTGGTGCTTTACCTGGCCACATCGGGCGCATTTTTGTTCGGCTACGCCAAGCCGGTCCCGGTGGAGTTTGGCAACCTGCGCAACCCCAAGCGCGACATGGTCTGGGTGGCGCTGGCCGGTCCCGGCGCCAATCTCCTTCAAGCCTTGCTCTGGGGCATCCTGCTGTACTTGCTGCGCGGCGCCGACATCACCGAACCGTTTTTCATCCGGATGTGCCAGGCGGGCGTGCTGGTCAATGTGGTGATGTTTGTCTTCAATCTGTTTCCGCTGCCACCGCTCGATGGTGGCCGCATTCTGGTGGGCCTGTTGCCCTACAAGCAGGCGGTGCTGGTGTCGCGCATCGAGCCCTGGGGCTTTTTTGTGGTGATGGCGCTGGTGCTTGCCGGCGTGATCAGCAATCTCTGGATGCGCCCGCTGATGGCGCTGACCTACACCTTTCTGGAAACCGTGTTGATGCCCCTGGCCATGCTGGTGCGATGATGATGACAAACCCAACAACTGACGCCGGCGCGCGTTCTACCCCTGACGCCTCACCACAGAGGTTCCTGACCGGCATCACCACCACGGGTACGCCCCACCTGGGCAACTTCGTGGGCTCGATCCGGCCGTCGGTGGCCGCCAGCCGCTTGCCTCACGTGCAAAGTTTTTACTTCCTGGCCGACTACCATGCACTGATCAAGTGCGATGAGCCCGCGCGCATCCAGCGCTCCACACTGGAGATTGCCGCCAGCTGGCTGGCCGCCGGGCTGGATCCGGAGCGCGTGACGTTTTACCGCCAGTCCGACATTCCGGAAATTCCCGAGCTCACCTGGCTGCTGACCTGCGTCACCGGCAAGGGCGTGCTGAACCGGGCCCATGCCTACAAGGCCTCGGTCGACAAGAACACGGCGGCCGGCATTGACCCGGATGCCGATGTCACGGCGGGCCTGTTCATGTACCCGGTGCTCATGGGCGCCGACATCCTGATGTTCAAGACGCACAAGGTGCCGGTGGGGCGCGACCAGATCCAGCACATCGAGATGGCGCGCGACATGGCGCAGCGCTTCAACCATCTGTACGGCGAGCACCTGGTGTTGCCGGAAGCGGTGATTGAAGAATCCGTGGCCCTGTTGCCGGGCCTGGACGGGCGCAAGATGAGCAAGAGCTACGACAACACCATTCCCCTGTTCACGCCGCGCGAGCAGCTGCGCAAGGCGATCAGCGGCATCGTGACCGACTCGCGCGCGCCGGGCGAGCCCAAGGACGTCGAAGGCTCCGCGCTGTTCCAGATTTACCAGGCGTTTGCCAGCGCGGACGAGACAGCCGCGATGCGCCAGGCCTATGCCGACGGCATTGCCTGGGGCGATGCCAAGCAGATGCTTTTTGAGCGCATTGACCGCGAAGTGGCGCCCATGCGCGAACAGTATCTGGCGCTGATCAACGATGCCGGCCGCCTCGAAGCCGTGCTGCTGGCTGGCGCCGAGAAAGCCCGCGCCGTGGCAAAACCATTCATGGCCGAGCTGCGCCAGGCAGTGGGGCTGCGCAGCCTGGGCTCAGGCGCGGTGGCCGCCCCCAAACACAAAGCGGCCAGGACTGCTGCGCCAGCCTTCAAGCAGTACCGCGAAAAGGACGGCCGGTTTTATTTCAAGCTGCTGGACGCCGATGCCCGCCTGCTGCTGCAAAGCCAGGGTTTTGATTCGCCGCGTGACGCAGCGCAAGCCATTGCAGCCCTGCAAAAAGAAGGCCCTGCCGCACTGCCCGCGCTCCAGGACAAGGTCGCCGCCGCACCCGAAATTTCTGCCAGTGACGTGGCTGCAGCTTTGCATTTTTTCGCGGCTATCGCGCACTGAATACCGAAGACGCGGGGACCAGGACGGCCAGCGAGGCGTTGCGCCTCACCGCCTGCCGGACGGCAGAAATCGGACATTGCCGTGACCGCCCAAAAAGAAATTGGCGACTCGCTGAAATGTTGTTTTTTGAAGCACAGGTGAGAAGAAATACCGCAATTTCAGGATTTTCCATACCCTGAATTTGACGTTCACCAGTTATGCTCAGTAACCATCGAGTCGATACTTCAACCCTGAATTAATGAGCATTTTTGTAATAGACGACCATCCCCTGATGCGGGAAGCGGTTGTCATGCTGATACGCCGTTTGAGCAGCAAGGCCACTGTGACCGAGCTGGACCGGCTGGCTGCTGTCATGCCCGCCGTAGAACAGCATGGCGTGCCGGAGTTGATCTGCCTGGATCTGAAGCTGCCCGACACCAATGGCGTGTCCGGGGTGCGCGAACTCAAACGGCAGTTTCCGGATGTTCCGCTGGTGGTCCTCTCGGCTGCACCGGCCCAGGACTATGAAGACCTTTCGATCGAAGCCGGTGCCGACGCCTATATTCAAAAATCCGCAGGCGCCACCGAGATCTCCAATGTGCTGCGCGTCTTCCTGAACGAGGAGCTGGAGCCCGAATCCGCCACGCCGACAGAAAAGCTCTCCAAGCGCCAGAAGCAGCTGCTGGTCATGCTCGACAAGGGCATGAGTAACCGCGACATCGCAGAAGAGCTTCAAATCAGCGAGCACACGGTCAAGGTGCATCTGTGGCGCCTGTTCCGGCGCCTGAACGTCAAGAGCCGCTCGCAGGCCAGTCATCTCGCCCGGACCCAGGGCCTGCTGTAGCCGCCGGGCTCGCACCTCCGGCGTCATCGCCAGGACTCGTCAGCGCCACCCAGAACACACTGCCCCGGCCCGCCCGGGATGACATGCCCACCGGGTGGTTGAGCACGTAGCTCAGGCGGGAGACGATGGCCAGCCCCAGGCCGAAGCCTTCTTCCGTACCCTGCTGGGGAATTCGGTAAAACTCCTGAAAGATCGCCTGCTGGTGAGTCTGGGCAATGCCCACGCCGGTGTCCCAGATTTCGATGCAGCGCACCCCCTGTCTTCGCCGCACTGCCAGCAGAACGCCGCCCTGGTGCGTGTTTCGCAAGGCGTTCGACAGCAGGTTGCCGAGCAGCCGCTTGAGCAGCACCGGGTCAGACCTCACGCGGCCGGGCACGACCCGGGTTCGCAGCCGCAGGCCACGCTCCGCAGCCAGGGGGGTGTATTGCACCTCCAGGTCCTGGAGAAGGCCCGCCAGATCAACATCCTGCAGGTTGACCCTCGAGGGGTCCGAATCCAGTCCGGCAAGATCGAAAAGAGAGTTGAACAAATCCTCGACTGCCCGGGTAGAGCGGACGATTTTTGGCGCGATCTGCGAGACGAATTGCGGTTCAGCAGCCAGCCAGTCCGCATACAGGCCCAGCGCGTGTACCGGCTGCCGCAAATCATGGGCGGCGCTGGCGATAAACCGGTTCTTGATTTCTACCGCCTCCAGTGCGGCCCGGCTCTTTTCTGTCAGCGAAGTGATCAATTTCGAATTGTCAAACTGCAATGCGAGATTGGCCCGCTGCACTTCATGAAACCGTTTGCCCGAAATGCGGATCACGGCCCAGTAAATCAGCACCAGCGCCACCATGCCGTAGGTATTGAACGTGGACGGGATGCCACGCTCCACCACCAGCTGGTAAACCAGTGCAGCCAGAACCGACGCCACCAGTCCATTGACATAAGCGGAAAAGCAGCGAAGGTGGGAGGAGAAAGTTCCGACGGCAAAACCGGCCATGCCAACCAGAACAGTCATGCAGATGAACTGGTCATAGATAGGCGCCTTCAGGAAGAACACAAACATGGAACTTCCCCAGATCACGGCACTTAAAGGCCAGATCCAGGCGAAGCGCGCCATGAAAGCGTGCAGCGGCGCACCACTGACCCCCTGCATTGTGCGGTGGTAGATGCCGATGACCCAGAAGCGCGCCAAGGTCGCAGCCGTGACCGCCGCCGCCCATAGCCAGAGGCCGACAGGCTCCACATGCCCGTAAAGGATCATCACGATAACGACAATCAGGGCCAATGCCGCATGCAGTGAGGGCCGCGCATACCGCATGAACGTATGGATCAACTCCATTTCGACCCAAGCCTCGCGCGGGATCTCCGGAGCGCTCCTGGTTTGAACGCTCCCGTCGGCGTCGTTCACAGAGGTGGGACTCATGGCTGTCAGTTTACCGTCGCATGTCTATTGGCAGACCTTTACTGCTCCAGTGGCCAACAAACAGCGTTGCGCGCAGCTGACAATGTTCAAATGCGCTGCCTCCGTCCCACAGCCATCAGTTAAAAGTCACCCCGGCCCAACGTACCCGGCCAAGCACCGAAAAATCCCGGTCGGGGTCCTCATGGCCCTGAATGTCAAACGGCTCATAGGCCTGGTTGTAGCTGCTCACACGCAGTATCTTCCCGGGCAATCTCTGCAGTTTTTTCACAAGCAAGGCGCCGTCGAGCCTGACAACATGAATGCCCTCGGTAAGGGCATCGTGGTCCTGCAAGTCTGTCAGGACAGCATCTTTTGAGTGCAGCCACGGCTCCATGGAGACACCCACCACCATGGACATGGCAATGTCGTTGTGGGCAATGCCCAGGTCATATCTGATGAAGCGGGCGTCAAAGGGACGCATTGCAATCACCGATTCGATGTCATTGAATGCGTCCTTGCCGGCCGAAGATTTGAGGTCGAACAATGGCACATAAATAAATGCGTCCACCTGCACCGCATGCACGCTGTTAGGCACCATGGCGGTGAGCCGGGCCTTGCCTTGCCGCTCATCGCCCAGCAAATGCGCGGGGGTCGTGTTGTATTCCTTGGCAAGCACCTCAAGCTCGAACGCGTCCGGCAGACTGTCACCACGCTCAATGTTCCAGATGGTGTTGCGGTGAACGCCGACAGTGGCCGCCACGTCATTGATCTCCCTTGCGCCCCGCGCCACCTTGCAGCGCTGGCCAAACTGGCGCATGAAGGCTGTTCTGGCTTCGGTCCGCACCGTTTTCAGGCCAGCCTTGTCCGCGGCCGCAGCAGCCTGATGGAGATACCAGGCGATCGGCTCTTCAACGCTGACCGGCGGCGCTGGCTCGAAGGAATACGGCTCGGCATCATCGGGCCGGGGTCGTGCTGTTTCTTTTGTGCTCATGAACACTATTCTGTGTCTATAGACACAAAAAAGCAAACACAACCCATAAAAAACACCGCAAAATCATAAAAACACCAGCATCGAAACAAATTCTTCAGCAAAAATTTGTTGACTTCATTTTGTTTGTGCTGAAAATAATGGATATGCGCACAAATAAATCAACGCCGATACAAGAAGATATGCACCCCGCCGATGTCATTGCTGCTCTGCACAAGCGCGGCACCAGCCTTCGAAAAATAGCCCTTGAGAACGGCTACAGCCATATACAGCGCGTGCTGACCAGCCCCTGGTTGGCGGCCGAGCAATTGGTGGCGAAAGCACTTGATGCAAAGCCGGAAGATCTGTGGCCCTCGCGCTACCTGAATCCTGCTGACCGTGCTCTTGCCTTTCAGCAAACCCGCAAGATCACGGTGACCATGCCGCGCCAGCGCAAGCAAGCACCCCGCATCACGCACGAGCTGACTGTCGGCAACTTCGGCTCACTCAACGATGGCACTCCCCATTCCCAGTCATAGAGGCTCGGCAAAACAACATCGCACATCACTAATTACCGCCAACCGCACCGGGCACTTCAGGGAAGAACCAGATGTCAACCACGGGTGACCCCATCACTCCAGACGTGCGCGCCTTGTGGCTGCGGCTGCGCGAGGACGGCGGTTGGTGGACGCTGGACATGCTCACGCCTCACTGGAAGCCGACCCATACACCGCGCACAGTCCAACACGCCATGGATGCGCTGGAGGCTGGCAGTTTCGTGGAAAGCCGCGACCAGGCGACCCGCCTGAGCTATCGCGTCACTTCGGACTGCGAAACGTACACGAAGCACACGACGAACGCCTCGGAATTTGTAAATGAAAAGCTATAAATCCAGGACCAGCACCTTCGATCGGGCTCTTGAGCAGCATGGGGTGAATTGATCGTTTCTCTCGTGTTCTTCGTTTGTCAGGTATTGATCATGGTGATCCGGAACGCCTTCTGCCACGCGTGTCAGGCAGGTTCCGCAAATACCTTGCTCACATGAAACCGGAATCTCTATGCCAAGCCGTGCGACCGCGCTGACCACCGACTCATCGGCAGCGACCACTACAGACTGTCCGGTGCTCGAAATGCGAACCTCGAAGGAATCGCCGGCTGTCGGCTGCGGCGGCGAAAAGGTCTCATAGTGCACCTGGCCGCCGGGCCAATCCAGCGCGGAGGCCGTTTCCAGAACGTGGTTCAGGAAACCAGTAGGGCCACAGGTGTAAATATGCGCATCGCGCTGCAGGGTTTCGAGAAGTGAACGTAAGGGCCTGGCGCCCGCGACAGCCTCGTCATCCAGGTGCAACACCACATTTCTGGCAAAGCCGCTGTTCTGGAGTTCGGCAAGGAATGCCACGCGGTCTCTGGATCGCGCGAAATAGTGCAGCGCAAAGGCGCTGCCCAGCGCGTGCAGGTGATATGCCATCGCCAGCAAAGGCGTCACGCCGATACCGCCTGCCAGCAGAACGCTGGTTTGCTCCCCCGCCGCCAGCCTGAAGAGATTACGCGGCGCACTGATGCGCAGGGTATCGCCTTCGTGCACCAGGTCATGGACCGCCTCGGACCCTCCACGGGATTTCGGGTCCCTGAGCACCGCGATGCGATAACGGTCCTTCTGGTGCGGCATTCCGCACAGGGAGTATTGCCGCACGAGGCCATTGGGGAGATGCACATCCACATGCGCACCCGCTTCAAACGCGGGAAGCGCCTGCCCATTGACGGACACCAATTCATAGGAATTGATGTCCTGCGCCTCGCGAACCTTCCTCGCGACTTTTACAGCAATCTCATTGGCACTCATGACCTGCACATCACTTCAGGGGACATTGGGACGCGTAGGCATCCTGGTAGCTCTTGAACGGCGTGGAAACCGACTTCAGGTTCAGGCGGCCGCTGCCATCCCTGGCCACTTCCATGATGTGCATGCCCTGTATGGGAAAGTTGTTGTTGCCAAACCTGAAGTCGCCCCGCAGTGACTTGAAATCGGCCGCTTTCAGCGCGGCCATGAATGCCTTCTTGTCGGTGACATTACCCTTGACCTTGCCGATGGCCGAGTCCAGTAGCTGGGCTGCGTCATAGCTCTGCGCTGCGTAGTTCGAAGGTATGCGTTTGTACTTGCGCTCGAATTCCTCGACGAACTGTTTGCTCTGAGCATTCTGGAAGTCAGGCGCCCAAAAGCCGCCGCTCACGATCCCGATGGCCGAATCGCCAATGGCCGGCAGCGACAGCGCGTCGGCAATGAAGGTCGACAGCAAAGGCAGGTTCTTCGACATGCCGGCTTGGGCGTACTGCTTGGCAAACGCCACGCCCAGACCACCGGGGAAGAATGCAAATACCGCATCAGGCCTGACTGCGGAGACCTGCGACAGCTCGGCCGAAAAGTCCATCTGCGTCAGCGAGGTGTAGACCTCGTCTGCCAGCGGCCCCTTGTAATAGCGCTTGAAGCCCGCAACGATGTCCTTGCCTGCCTGGTAATTGGGCGCCAGCACAAAGACTTTTTTATAGCCCTTGTCTTTTGCGTACTGGCCCACGGCCTCAGCCGCCTGGTCACCCTGCCAGGAGGTGATGAACTGGTAAGGTGAGCACTGGCTGCCAGCGATCTGCGACGGACCCGCATTCGATCCAACCAGGAAGACCTCCTTATCGGTCACGTACTTGTGCACGGCCATCATGATGTTGGAGAAAGACACGCCGGTGATGATGGGCACGTTTTCTTTTTCAATGAGGCGACGCGCGGCCTGGTTGGCCACGTCCGGCTTGAGCTGGCTGTCTTCCTTGACCAGTTGCACCGGCACGCCGCCCAGCTTGCCGCCGTTGCGCTCGAGCAGCAAATTGAAACCGTCGAGCTGGTCCTGGCCTACGCCGGCCGTGGGGCCTGACAGCTCCCCCATGAAGCCGATCTTTATCGGTGTCGTCTGCGTCCAGCCCGTGGCCAGCGAGAGCATGAGGCCTGCGCCGGCCAGGCATTGAATCGCATGTTTTTTCATGGTTGTCTCCGTGTATGAATTCGTGAAATGGTGGTTTCAAACGCTCGCGGGTGCGGCTCGAACCACCTTGATGGGCACCGCTGGTGTCTCGATGGCGGCGTCCTCTTTGGTCATGCGTTCGATGGCCCGGCGCATGCGCACCGGGCCCGCATCCACGCTCAACAGCACCGGCTTCATCTCCCAGAAGTCGTTGTCGCCAATGGCCGCCTGTTGTGCGTTGATGATGGGTTTGTCCTGGGCCTCAAATGCGTGACGGCGCAAGGCGGAAAACTTCGCGGTCTCATCGGGCGTCATCCTGGTGCCCGGAGGCATCGCGGCAGCGAAGTGGTAGTGCACCGTTTTCTCCGACTCGGGCGTGAGGATGTGCACGCCGTAATACCAGCCGTGGTCCTCGCGCTTGCCGCCCACTTCATGCACGCCGGAGTCCAACAGAAAGCAGCTTGGCGGAATCCAGGTCATGTGGGTCCACATGTCCACCGGCTTGCCGTCGCGGCGATACACCATGTCGAAGATGGGGGGGACCGAAATGTTGGGCATCCAGCGGTCGCAATGGATCTTGCCGCCCTCCTCCTTGAGCACCTGGTCTGCGCCAACCTGTTCGGGGCTGCCGAGATAGCCGTCATGCAGATAGGTGATGTGGCTCAGGTCAAGCAGGTTTTCGCCCATCAGCTCGTAGTTGGCCTCGATGTGGAGGTAGCCACGGCTGGTGGCAAAGCCAGCTTCGGACTCGAGCACGCTGTAGTCGGGAATGGTCACGGGATCCGCGGCCTGGCTGCCCATCCAGATCCACAGCATGCCGTGCTTTTCGGCCACCGGGTAAGAGCGCACCCTGGCTGCCGCTGGCACCTTGCCATCGCCGTGCGGGTTCTTCACGCACTTGCCCGAACAGTCGAAGGTAAGGCCGTGGTAGGCACATTCGATGGAATCCCCGACGATTTTCCCCAGGTGAAGCGGAATGAAGCGATGCGGACAACGGTCTTGCAACGCGACGGCCGTACCGTCTTCCTTGCGGTAAAAGACCACCATTTCATTGAGCAGTTTGCGATGAAACATCTCACCGGACTTGACTTCGTTGCCCCAGCAGGCCACGTACCAGGCATTTTTGATGAAGGCTTCCTTGTTAAAGAATAATTTCAGACTGAATTTTCACATACCGAGCGCACGGTTTGTAAGTTAACGAGAAGAATTTTCTAGGGGTTGACCCGCATACGGGGTCCATAATCACGGCTTCGCACCCATCAACACTCAAAAGGTTTACCGGATGGCCAGTCCCCAGATCAAACGCGCATCGCCGGCATTCGAACCTGCGAAGAAAACGGCGACTGTGAAGACAGTGAAAGCGGTCCGTCGCACCCAGGAGGACCGCAGCCGCACTACCAAGGAAAAGCTGCTGGCCGCCACCATCGAAGTGCTTTTGCGCGATGGCTACAGCGGCCTGACGATGAAGGAGGTGGCCAAGGCCTCGGGGGTATCCAACGGGGCGCTGATGCACCACTATGCCAACAAGGCCGAGCTCGTCGTCGAGGCGACGGCCATGGTGTATGAGGAAGCCATCGTGCGCGGACAGCGCATGGCGCAGACCGCCGGTGCGGCTGAAAAGCCGATTGAAGGTTTCATCACCGACTGCCTGAGCGTCTACTTTGACTGGCCCTTCCTGGCTGCGCTCGAAAGCATCGTCGTCGCACGCACCGACCCGGACCTGATGACCAGGATCCTGCCGGTGATGGAGCGTTACCGCGTCACCTGCGACGACATCTGGATGGGTGTGTTCAAAAAAGCCGGCGTACCCACCAAGCGGGCCCGCGTGCTGCTGAACCTGAGCCTGAACCTCGTCCGGGGCATGGGCCTAAACCGTCTCTGGCGACATGACGACGCGCATTACCAGATCTACCTCAAGGAATGGATCACGATGGCGAACCAGCAGCTGGCGCAGCTGAAGTAGCGGACTCGCCGCCGCACCTCACTCGGCGTCGGGCTGGCGTGAAGGAGCCGCCGCAGCGAAAGCAGGCAGTGCCTGGCAGGTGTTGAATATCGCCGTCAATGTCGGGCAGCCCGACAAATCAACATTGAAACGCTGGGCGCTGAAAACCTGCGGCACCAGGCAGCAGTCGGCCATTGTCGGCGTGTCGCCAAAACAGAAGGCGCCGGTGCGGCCGCGCTGCTGAATTTGCGCTTCGATCGCCTCCAGGCCCAAGGTGATCCAGTGTGCGATCCATTCGCTTTTCTTTTCTTCCGAAATCTCCATGGAGCCGGTCAGATACTTCAGCACCCGCAAGTTGTTGATCGGGTGAATGTCGCAGGCAATGCCCAGCGACAACTGGCGCACAAAAGCCCGGTCAGCCGGCGATGGCGGCAACAGCGGCACCTGCGGATACACCTCGTCGAGGTATTCCATGATCGCCAGTGACTGACTGATCTGCACGCCCTCCTCGCTCAACACCGGCACCAAGGCCTGCGGGTTGATGGCGCGAAACGCTTCGCCAAACTGTTCGCCGCCATTGCGGTTGAGGTGAATGAACACATGCTCGGCCTGAAGGCGCTTGAGGTTCATCGCGATGCGCACGCGGTACGCTGCCGAGCTGCGAAAGTAGGTGTGAAGGATGCGGCCCATTCAGACTCCGAGATATTGGTGCACGATTTCAGGCTGGCCGCGCAGGTCGTCAGAGGTCCCCTGCCAGACGACGCATCCCTTTTCAATGACGAAGTGCCGGTCAGCCAGCCCCATCAGCGCCTTCACATTCTTGTCGATGACGATCTGCGACAGCCCGTCCTGCTTGAGCTCGGCCAGCGCGCGCCAGATCTCGTGGCGGATGACCGGCGCCAGGCCCTCGGTGGCCTCGTCGAGCACCAGCAGGCGCGGATTCGTCATCAGCGCGCGGCCGATGGCCAGCATCTGCTGCTCGCCCCCAGACAGTTGCGATCCGAGGTTGCCGCGACGCTCTTTCAGCCGCGGAAAGAAGGCGTAGACACGGTCCAGGTCCCAGGTCTTGCCGCGGCCTTTTTGGTCGTCGCGGGCGGTGGCGACCAGGTTTTCTTCCACCGTCAGGTTGGGGAAAACCTGCCGGCCCTCGGGCACCAGCGCCAGGCCCTGGCGCGCGATGCGGTGCGAGGGCAACTGGTCGACGCGACTGCCGGCCACGTGCACACTGCCTGCCGCCACCGGCAGCATGCCGAACAGGCACTTGACGGTGGTGGAGCGGCCCATGCCGTTGCGGCCGAGCAGCGTGACGACTTCGCCGGTGCCGACTTCAAAGGAGATATCGAACAGCGCCTGCGCATGGCCATAGGAAGCCTGCAGGCCTTTGACGGATAAAAACGGCTTCATGATGGGGTCCTCGTGCGCGTCATGCTTCGGCCTCTTCTTCGCCGAGGTACACCGCCCGCACTTCCGGGTGGTTGCGGATTTCATCGGGCGTTCCGGTGAACAGAATCTTGCCGTAGACCAGCACGCTGATGCGGTCGGCCAGCGCAAACACCGCGTCCATGTCGTGCTCGACCAGCAGGATGGTGTACTGGCGTTTCAGGCGCTGCAGCAGGGCGACGACGGCGGCGGACTCCTGCACGCTCATGCCGGCCATGGGCTCGTCGAGCAGCAGGAACTTCGGCCCCGCGGCCAGGCTCATCGCGAGTTCCAGCTGGCGTCGCTCGCCATACCCGAGGTCGCCGGCCATCACAGCAAGTCGGTGTATGAGGCCGGTCGCCTCCAGCGCTTCCTCGGCGAAACTGCGCGCCTCCTTGCCGGCCAGCATCGGCGTCCAGAACTTGAAGGCGTGCTGGCGCGAGCCAAGCGCCGCGAACGTGGCATTCTCCAGCACGGTGAAGTCCTCAAAAATCGAGGTGACCTGATACGACCGCAGCAGGCCGCGCACCGCGCGTTCGTGGATAGTCAGCGCGGACACATCGGCGCCATTGAACCAGACGCTGCCGCTGTTCGGCGCCAGCTCGCCCGACAGCTGGTTGATCAGCGTCGTCTTGCCGGCGCCGTTGGGGCCGATGATGGCGTGGAGCTCGCCCTCGCCGATGTCGAGCGACACCGCGTCGGTGACCAGCAGCGCGCCGTAGCGCTTGGTGAGGGAGTCGGTGCGAAGTACGCTGGCCATCACAGGGCTCCCTTCGCCACACCAGTCGCCACACCCGTCGCCGCCACAGCCGCTGCGGTGGTGGTGGTGGTGGTGGTTATTTTGGCGGGCAGCTTTCCCCGCGAGTCAAAACGCTGCAGCAGGCCGATGATGCCGCGCTTGCCCAGGAGGGCGACGATGACAATGAGCGGGCCGAAGATGACCATCCAGTGATCGGTGAAGCCTTTCAGGATCTCTTCGAGACCCAGGAAGACCAGCGCCCCCATCAAGGGACCGAACACCGTGCCCAGACCGCCGATGACGACGATGACGATCAGCTCGCCGGAAACAGCCCAGGCCAGGGTGCTGGGCGAGGCGAAGGCATTGAGGTTGGCCAGCAGCAGACCGGCCACGCCACACAACATGCCCGACATCACATAGGCCAGCAACTGGTAACGCAGCACCGGGATGCCGGCGGCGTTGACCCGGCGTGCGTTCTGTTTGGCGCCGCGGATCACCATGCCGAAGGGCGCGACGCGCAGCCTGGCGAGCCACCAGATCGACAGCACCAGCACGACGAAGGCGACGACGTACACATTGGTCGCGGACGACAGGTCGAGCGGGCCGAAGCGGCTGGTCTGCGCGATGGGCATGCCGTCATCGCCGCCGTAGTGCTTCAGGCTGACGAAGAGAAAGTAACCCATCTGCGCGAAGGCCAGCGTGATCATGATGAAGGCGATGCCGGTGGTGCGCAGGCTGATGGCGCCGGTGACCAGCGCCACCAGGCCGCACACGCCGAGGGTCAACGCCAGGTGCACCCAGCCGTTGCCGACCCCATAAAAAGATGCCAGGCCGACGGCATAGCCGCCCAGTCCGAGGAACAGTGAATGGCCGAAGCTCACCAGCCCGCCGTAACCCAGCGCGATGTTCAGCGCGCAGGCCGCAATCGCGTAGATGATGATGCGCGCAAAAAACGCGACATAAAACTGCTGGTCGGTGGCCTGCGCCACAAAGGGAACGGTCGCCAGCAGCAGCAGCGCCAGCAGGGGAACCCAGGCGCTGGGCCGTGAAATAAGGGGAGTCATCGCCATCACCTTCACCTGTTCGCCGGAAAAAGACCTTGCGGGCGCCACGCCAGCACCACCGCCATCAGCAGGTACACCAGCATGGAGGCCAGCGCCGGGCCGGCCGCGTCGGCGAACGACCGCTCGGTGACCTGGCGCAGCAGGAAGGGCAGAAATACGCGGCCCATGGTGTCGACGATGCCGACGATGAGCGCCGCGTAAAACGCGCCGGTGACCGAGCCGATGCCGCCGATCACGATGACGACCAGCGTGGTGATCAGCACCGACTCGCCCATGCCGGACTGCACCGACAGGATGGGTCCGGCCATCGCGCCCGCCAGACCCGCGAGCATGGCGCCGACCGCAAACAGCATGGCGTTGAGCAGGCGAATGTTGACGCCCAGGGCCGCCACCATCGCGGGGTTGACGGCGCCGGCGCGGATCAGCATGCCCACGCGGGTCTTGTTGATCAGCAGCCAGGAACCGATCGCCACGACCAGACCGACGACGATGATGGCGAACCGGTAGGCCGGGTAGCTGAAGCCGCCGATGTCGATGGCGCCGCCGAGGAATTCCGGAACCTGCAGAAATACCGGCTGCGCTCCCCAGATGATGCGCACCAGTTCATTGAAGAACAGCACCAGGCCGAAGGTGGCCAGCACATGGTCGAGGTGGTCGCGGCGGTACAGGCGCGCCACGGCGACGAACTCCAGCGCCAGGCCCAGCAGCAGCGAGCCCAGCATGGCCGCCAGCACGGCCAGCCCGAAGGAGCCGGTGTACTGGAAGGCCGTGGCGGCGAAGTACGCGCCCATCATGTAGAGCGAGCCGTGCGCCAGGTTGACGAAGCTCATGATGCCGAAGACCAGCGTCAGGCCTGCAGCCAGCAGAAACAGCAGGACGCCGTATTGCAGGCCGTTGAGCAGCTGCGCGAAAACAAGCGTGCTGTTCATGGTGTCACTTCAGCGCGCATTGTGCGTGGTAGGCATCGGTCTGCCGGGTCAGCGGCGTTGCGACGAGCTTTCCGACGACGCTGCTGCCGCTCTTGATGGTTTCGAACGCATAGTAGTTCTGCACCGGCAGGTTGTTATTGTTGAACGCAAACGGGCCTCGCACCGACTTGAACTCACTGCCGGCCGCCTTGACCGCGACGGCAAGCGCCTTGGCGTCGCCGGCCTTGGCCTTGCCGAGCGCGATGTTCAGAATATTGGCCGCGTCGTAGGCCGTCGCCGCGTATTCGCTGGGAGTACGTTTGTACTTGCGCTCGAAGTCGGCGACGAATTTCCTGTTCTCCGGCGTGTCGAGCGCCGCGTCCCACATCGCACCGCTGACGCTGCCCACCGCCGCATCATGCAGGCCCGGCAAGGTCGTGCCATCGACAGTGAAGACGGAATACAGCGGCACCTTGGCCATCAGGCCAGCCTGGCTCATCTGCTTGATGAAGTTGACGCCCATGCCGCCAGGGTAGAACACAAACACCGCGTCGGGCTTGGCTGACTGCAGTTGCGCCAGTTCGGCCGAGTAGTCGGGCTGGTTCACCTGTGTGTAAACCTCATCCACAATCTGGCCTTTGAAGTAGCGCTTGAAGCCAGTCATCATGTCCTTGCCGGCCTGGTAGTTGGGCGCCATCAGGTAGACTTTTTTCAGGCCCTTATCCTGGGCAAACTTGCCCATGGCTTCGGCGGCGCCGTCGTTCTGCCAGGCGGCAGAAAATACATTGGCCTTGCAACCCGCGCCGGCCAACGGCGATGGGCCGGCATTGGTGGCGATGGCCACCGTGCCCGACTCGGCGATGCGCGGCAGACTCGCCATCAGCACGTTGGAAAAACTCAGGCCCACAATGGCATCGACCTTGTCCTTGCCGATGAACTTGCGCACGATCTGGCTGCCGATTTCCGGCTTGAGCTGGTCGTCTTCCTTCAGTATGGTGGCGGGTTGACCGCCGAGCTTGCCGCCCAGTTGCCCGACCGCCAGCATGAACCCGTCGACCTGGTCCTGGCCGACGATGGCCTGCGGGCCGGACAGGGGCGCCATGATGCCGATGGTGGCGGCTGCGGCGAGCTGGCTGACGCCTGCAAGTGCCACACCCGCCAGGGCGGCGAGCGCGGTGCGGCGAAAGGAGGTCGTGGGTGTCGTGGTCATGTTCTCTTGTCTCATGTTGTGTTGATAGGGTGAGGGAAGGATGGGGCAGCTGCGGGTCAGTCAGACATCTGCACAAATACGCGCCCGCCTTCGATGCGCACGGGGTAGCTGCGAACATCCTCCGTAACCGGCGCGCAGGTGCCACGGCCGTTGCGCACGTCGAACTTGCCCTGATGCAGCGGGCATTCAATTTCATAGCCGTCAAGGAAGCCGTCGCACAGCCGCGCATGGCCGTGGGTACAGATGTTGTCGGTGGCAAAAATACTGCCATCGACCTTGTAGAAGGCAATGTCCCGGCCGCCGACCAGCAGGCCGATCACATCGTCTTCGGGCACGCCGTCTTCTTCGGTGGCGTCAAGCCAGTTGGAATCGCTCATGATTTAAATCGGGTAGATGATGGAATTCGGGATCATTTCGCTGTCGTACACGCAGAGGCGTGACGCGAACTTCAGGCCTTCGGGCGTGCGCTCGATCACGTCGATGTAGCGGCCGACGTTGAAGACGGTCGACTCCTGCGACAGCTTGGTGCGGAAAACGGCGTAGTTGGCCTCGGCCTCGAAACGGTTCTTGTCGGCCTTGTGGATCAGCGGCGCGCCGACGACGTGGCGCTGGTAGTAAGGGTCATGGAACAGCGTCTCGCGGATGCCATAGACGCGGTCTTTCAGCATGCCCTTGCTTTCAAAAAACAGGGTGGCCAGCGGAAAGCCGCGTTCATGGTTTTCACGCGGGATCAGCTTGTAGGTGCAGTTTTCGGTGAAGAACTCGGGCCACAAATCCCAGTCGCCCGAATCGACCGCCCGAGCGTAATCGGCATACAGCTGCGCGACCTGCAGGTAGTCTTCAAAATTGATGTCGACAGCGGTGCTCATTAGATAACCTCCGTGCTGTGCACTGCGGTGCGAACGCCTTCGGGCGGCCGGGCGGCGCTCATGCCTCAGCCTCCATCACTTCGCGCCAGTATTGGTACATGCCGCGTATCAGTGTTTCGGTGACCATGTGGTCGGTGTCCTCGACAGTGCGCCCGCCCAGTTCGGCCAGGGTGCGGTGGTAAGGCTTCTGCTCGAAGCCTTGCTGCGAGAACTCGATCACCTCGCCGTCGTCGGCCGACACGAAGCCGGCCGGACCGAACAGGTTGGCCTGGCGCAGCCGGCGCTGCGTCATCTCTTGCGTGTCGTCCGCGAAGCCGAAATGAGTCCACACGAAATCGAAGGAGCCGTGGCCGTCGGGCTGGATGTGGCGCGTCGATACGCTGTTGACCTGCTGCTGCAGGATGACGCTGGGGAACAGCGTCATCATCACCGCGGTCGGGCCGCCCCACCATGGCTCGGGCACGATGTCGAGGAAGCGCGGGTCGTTGAGCTCCATGCTCTCCTTGAAGCTGGACACCTGGGTGACCTGATCGGCCTTGCCCGCCTGTCCGCGCGTGGAAATCATGGCCGCATGGCGGTGGCGTGCATCCATTTTCAGTTCTGACTTGTTGTCAGCGCGCCAGAGGCCGAAGGTGACAAACCAGGTGTGCAGCAGGCCGGGGTGGTACGGGTCCTTGATGTTCTCCTGCATCAGCTTCCAGTTGCCCGGAATGCGCTGGCGGTTGTAGCCCAGGATTTTCAGCTCGCGGCCGTCGAATAGGCGATCGAAATAACCGAGGATGACCGGTCCCAGGAAGTCTTCGAGCGATTCAATCTCGTGGTCAAAGCTGGCAAACACCACGCCGCCGCGCGTCGCGACCTTGAGCTTGTTGAGGCCATGGTCGCTGGTCTTGAAGTCCGCCGGCATGCCGCCGTTGACCTTGCCGTCCTGCTTGACGCCGCGGCGAAACGGCACACCCTGCAAATCGCCCTTGAGCGTATAGCTCCACTGGTGGTACGGGCAGACAAACTCTTTTTTGTTGCCATGGCGTTCGCGGCAAAACTGCATGCCGCGGTGGGCACAGACGTTCTCGACCACACTGACGCCGCCGTCGGCGTCGCGCACCATGATCACCGAGCGCTCTCCGACCACCGTGCGCTTGAAGTCGCCGGCGTTGGGGATCTCGGCATCGAGGCCGACGTAGTTCCAGTGTTTGTTGTAGAAGAAGCGTTCGAGCTCTTTCTTGTGCTGGTCCGGGTCGGTGTACGCCATGAAGGGAATCCGGCTGGTGCCTTCGGATTCCCAATGGATCTTGATGGGAAAGGTTCCGGTGGATGCGGTGGTCGATGCAGTCATCGCTGTCTCCTTGGTTTCCGTTGTCCGTTGTCCGTTTTCCGTTTTCCGCGCCCGCGTGTCAGGCCTTCACCGTGACCGTGATGCCGGCCAGGCCCGCGATGTCGCCCTGCATCACGTCGCCCGCAACCACGGCGTTCACGCCCTCGGGGGTGCCGGTCATGATGATGTCGCCGGGCTCCAGCGTTTCGTATTCGGACAGGTAGGCGATGCATTCCGAGACCGACCAGATCAGCTTGGCAATGTCCGACGACTGACGGGCGCTGCCATTGACTGTGACGCTGATGGCGCCTTCAGCCACATGGCCGCTGTCGGCCACGCGTGACAGCGCGCCGACGGGTGCCGACAGCGCGAAGGACTTGCCGAATTCCCAGGGGCGGCCCTTGTCGCGCGCGTCGAGTTGCAGGTCGCGGCGTGTCATGTCCAGGCCGACGCCGTAGCCGTAGACGTGGTCCAGCGCATCGGCCACAGCGATGTCGCGGCCGCCCTTGCCGAGGGCGACGACGAGTTCAATTTCGTGGTGGAAGTTCTTCGTCTTCGGCGGATAGGGAATGCTGACAGGCGACGACGCATCGACAGCGGCGTTGGCCGGTTTCATGAAAAAGAACGGCGGGTCGCGGTCAGGGTCTTTGCCCATCTCGCGCGCATGCGCGGCGTAGTTTCGGCCCACACAAAAGATCCGGTTGACGGGAAAGCGTTCGCTGATGCCTGCTACGGCAAGCGTGGGGATGACGGCGGGTTCGATGGCGTAGTTCATGTGATGGTGTTCTGTAGCAAAGTAGCAAAAGTTGAAGGGTTTTCAGGCGCGGTGTTCGCGCCACAGGCCGAGGGCCTGCTGCACGGGGCGGTCTGAATAGCTGAAGAGCACGGCCTCGGGACCGGCGCGGAACTGGTGGTTGTGCCAGGACGGCACAACCAGCACGTCGTTCTCATCGAGGCGAACGGTCTTGCCTTCGACAGTCGCTTCGGCGCTGCCGCTGAGGCACACGTACACCGTGCCGTCGGTGCAGCGATAAGGCCGCGTCTCGAAACCTGCGGGAATCAGCTGGGAGAACGCCGCGATTGTCGGCATCGGCGAACGGCCGGTGGCCGGGTTGATGTAGCGCTGCTTGTAGCCGAAGTGCGCATCGGGCGTACCGGCGGCTATGGCTTTCAATGAGGCCAGCGTGCGTTCCCAGGGATAAACAAACACCTTGGTCGGCTCGGCCGGCTGCTGGTAGAAATCGACCGGGACCATGTTGGAGCCGTAACGCGCCAGCGCATCGCCTTCCGGCCGGACGACGGCCTGGTAGTCGCTGTCGCTTTTCTCTGCAAATCCGGCATCGAGGAAGCGCACGATGGGAATGTCCAGGCCGTCGAGCCATACCACCGGCTGGTCGCCCAGATTGCCATGGTCATGCCAGGTCCAGGCCGGTGTGATGATGAAATCGCCGCGGCGCATCGTCGTGCGTTCGCCATCGACCGCGGTGTAGGCGCCCTCGCCGTCCAGCACCAGCCGCAACGCGGACTGCGTGTGGCGATGGGCCGGCGCCACTTCGCCCGGCATGATGAGTTGCAGGCCCGCATACAGCGACTGCGTGATGCAGGACTGGCCGCGCAACGCAGGGTTTTCCAGGATCAGCACGCGGCGCTCAGCCTCGGCCGCGCTGATCAGCGTGCCGGCTTCCATCACGCGGTCGCGCACGTCGGCGTACTTCCACAGATGCGAGACCGCCGGCGACCTGGGCGAGTGCGGCACCAGCGCGCCCAGCACTTCCCAGAGCGGCGTCATGTTGTCGGCGCCAATGCGGTCGTAATAGGCTTTGCGGCTCAGCTGGGATTCGAGGTCGAGATTTCTGGCGTTCATGGCTATTCCTGTTGATTTTTCAAGTGCCGCTGGCGTAAAACGCGTCGGCATAAATTTGTTCGGCGAGCACGCCCATCTGGCGCACCAGCAAGGTCGTGGCCTCCACCATGGGCGGCGCGCCGCAGAGGTAGGCGCGAACGCCTTCGAGGCTGGACCAGTCCTGGGCGATGGCTTCTGTGACCAGGCCGGTGCGGCACCCGGGCACCTGGCCGGACGTGACCACGACGTGCACATGCAGTTGCGGATGTTGGCGCTGAAGCTCTGCCAGCCATTCGCGGCCGTAGATGTCGCGTTCCGAGCGAACACCAAAATAAAGATGGATGCTGTTGCGCATGCCTTCGGCAATGACGCCGCGGATGATCGACAGGATAGGCGCGAGGCCTGTGCCGCCGGCCACGCACAGCATCGGGCCCTCATGCTTGCGGCGCAGGTAGGCCGAGCCCAGCGGGCCGCTGACGCGCACCGCGTCGCCGACCTTCAGCGTGTTGGCGATGTAGCCGGTGACCCGGCCATCGGGGACCAGGCGCACATGGAACTCCAGCTCATCCTCCGCACACAGGCCGGCCATCGAATAGGGCCGGATGTGGTCAGGCGTGAACTGAAGCTGCGCATACTGGCCAGGTGAAAACCCGAGTGGCTTGGCGGCCTTCAGCCGGATTCGCTTGATGTCGTGGGTCTGGTCTTCTACCGCCACAACAGTGGCTTTGACGATTTTTGCCGTATGGACAACGACCTCGTCAGGTTCGGGGATTTCGACAGTGCAGGATTCAGTCAGAAAGGTCTGGCACGCCAGCACATAACGGTCTTCAGTCACCAGCGGGCGCTGCGCTTCCCGGCCCGAATCGAGCACATGCCCCTCGACAACCTTGCAGCGGCAGGTGCCGCAACGCCCGGCCATGCAGCTGTACGACACCGGCACGTCGTTCGCGCGCAGGGCGTCCAGCAAATTGACGCCGGCAGTAACGCTCAGCGTGCGCTGGAGGGGACGTACAAAAATTTCCATCAGTTGGGTCTTGTCTCGTGGAGAAATTGCTTTTTGCGACGACGGCGGAAACCGTGGCTGCTATGGCGGTGATCTTCGGCCGCAGTGCATAATCAGTCAATACAATGACATCAATGTTTTACATCATTTAAATCAATAGTTACGCACAGACGTAGATCGGAGACGCAGATGGAACTCCAGGACATCGACCTGAACTTGCTGGTCATCTTCAACCAGTTGTTGACGGAAAAAAAAGTCTCGAAAGTCGCCGAGAACCTCGGCCTCGGGCAACCCGCTGTCAGCAACGCGCTGGCGCGCCTGCGCAAGCTTTTTGGCGACGAACTTTTCCTGCGCACGTCCAGTGGCATGCAGCCCACGCCTTTCGCCGACCAGTTGGCCGAATCGATAGGCTACGCGCTGGGCATGATCCACGGCGCGGTCAACGCCAGGAATTCATTCGACCCCGCCACCAGCAAGCGGACCTTCTCAATCGGGATGACCGACATCGGCGAGATCTACTTCCTGCCCCTTTTGATGGAAAAGATCCAGAAGGTGGCGCCGGCCGTGTCGATCAGCACAGTACGTAATACCAGCACTAACCTGAAGGACTCCATGGAGGCAGGCCATATCGATCTGGCCATCGGATTGCTGCCCCAGCTCAAGGCCGGCTTCTTCCAGCAGCGATTGTTCACTCAGCAATATGTCTGCATGTTCAGGCAGGGGCACCCGCTGGACAAGAAAAAAATCCTGCCGTCAGATTTTTTTGCAGCGGACCATGTGGCGATTGTTTCGGCAGGTACAGGCCACGGGATAGTCGATGAAATACTGGACAAAAATTCACCACAGCGGAAGGTGAAGTTGACCGTACCGCATTTTGTGGCGGTGGGTCACATTCTCCAGTCAACGGAACTGGTGGCCACCGTGCCGGAACGCCTCGCAGAACGGATGGCCACACCTTTCAACCTGAAATACGTCGCACACCCCATCAAGCTTCCGCAGATTGCCATCAATCTGTTCTGGCATGCCAAGTACCACAAAGACCCCGCCAATCAGTGGTTGCGGGGCCTCATCTTCAACATGCATGCAGATGGGTAGTCAGGGGTAGGCAGAGGGAGTCGGCTTCATGGCCGAGTAGGTGCATGGCGGGTTCTCCGTACTTCCCTGGAGGCCTTTCCTTTAAACCTGTCTGTGAACCTGTCTGTGGCGGGCCACGCCCGACGATGATGAGCACCACGTCTACGCTATGACACTCTGACTCCGGCATACTTTTCCATTCAGCGGATGTCCGCGCAGGCGTCCCGAACACACCCGCGCAGCCAGCGATGCGCCGGATCGGCATCCAGCCGTGGGTGCCAGAGCAATGACACCGTGATCTCCGGCGTGGCGACCGGAAGGGGAAAACTGTGCATACCGGCGCGCAGGTTTCCGGTATGCCGTTCGGGAACAGTGGCGATCAGGTCTGAGGCCCGGGCCAGCGCCAGCGCGGCCGAAAAACCGCCGACGATGGTGGCGATTTCCCTTTGCAGCCCGAGCGGCACCAAGGCTTCATCCACCGGCTCCGCGCCCAGACCCCGCCGCGAGACGCCGATGTGCCTGCTGGCCGCATAACGGGCCGGCGTGATCTCGCCCTGGCTCAGCGGGTGCCCCGCTCGCACGACGCCAATGAAGCGGTCCCGGAACAAGGCCTGCACGCGCAGCTCAGGAGCCGTCGCCCTGCCCACCACGCCGGTTTCCAGGTCGACGGTCCCGTCGCGCAGCGGCGTGCTGTCTTTGTCCAGCTTCTGCACGAAGCACAGCCGCACGCCGGGCGCCTCCTGGCCGACGCGGGCAATGAGCGCCGGCCCGAAGTTCTCCACAAAGCCTTCGCGGGTCCGCAGCGTGAAGGTTCGGACCAGCTTTTTGAGCTTGAGCTTCTCCACGGGGCGCAGAACCGCTTCCGCGTCCTGCACGAGCTGGCCGACCTGCTCGCGCAGTGCTATCGCCCGGGGTGTGGGGACGAGGCCGCGCCCGGCCCTGACCAGCAGCGGATCGCCCGTCGTCTCGCGCAACCTCGCCAGCGCCCGGCTCATCGCCGACGGGCTGAGCCGCAAGCGCCGGGCCGCGCGCACAACGCTGCCTTCCGCGAGCAGCACATCAAGGGTGACCAGCAAGTTGAAATCGGGTGTCGCCATGCATCGACCATAGCGCAGTTTGGCCGTGACATGGCGTTAAACGCACGAATAAAGTGCAAATGGTGCGCCTTCCGCTATGCCAGGCAAAGAACTACGCTTCAGGCAGCTCCATTTCGGAGTCGCCAGCAAACGGAGCAGAAAGCGGAGTTCATGTTGAAGTCAATCATTGCAAAACGAGATGGGGCGGTCGTTGGAAGTGCCGGAAGCGCGGAACGGACACCTTCGGTCCGGTGGGCACTCGCCGCCCTTTCGCTGTCCATGTTGCTGTCCTCGCTCGGCACCAGCATCGCCAATGTGGGCTTGCCGACCTTGGCACAGGCGTTCAACGCCTCCTTCCAGGAAGTCCAGTGGGTCGTCCTCGCGTATCTCCTCGCCATCACCACCCTGATCGTCAGCGTCGGACGGCTCGGTGACATCACCGGCCGGAAGCGGCTGCTGCTGGCCGGCATCCTCCTGTTCACGGTGGCATCAAGCCTGTGCGGCATCGCGCCCACGCTCTGGCTGCTGATTGCCGCCCGGGCGGCACAGGGCCTCGGAGCAGCCGTCATGATGGCCCTCACCATGGCATTTGTCGGTGAGACGGTTGCCAAGGCAAAGACCGGTAGCGCCATGGGCCTGCTCGGAACGATGTCCGCGATGGGCACCGCTCTCGGTCCATCGCTTGGTGGCGTTCTGATCGCCGGACTCGGTTGGCCGGCCATCTTCTTCGTCAATGTACCGCTGGGTATCCTGACTTTTCTTCTCGCACATCGCTACCTGCCCGTTGATCGCCGGGGGCCGAAGACTGATAGCGCCGGTTTCGACCATGCGGGCACGCTGCTGCTGGCTCTGACGCTCGCGGCTTATGCACTCGCCATGACCATTCGTCATCATGACGGGCGCGGCAGTTTCGGTCCGCTGAACATGGCGCTGCTGTTGGCTGCTGCCCTGGGCGTCGGCCTCTTCGTGCGCGCCCAGGCAAGAGCCGCATCCCCTTTGATCCGGTTGGCGATGTTCCGCGACCCAGGCTTAAGTGCAAGCCTCGCCATGAGCGCACTCGTCTCGACGGTGATGATGGCAACGCTGGTGGTCGGGCCGTTCTATCTCTCCCGTGCGCTCGGGCTCAACGCGGCACTTGTCGGACTCGTCTTGTCGGTCGGCCCGCTTGCCGCCGCGCTGGCCGGTGTGCCGGCCGGCCGCATGGCGGACCGTTTTGGCGCACAACGCATGACCATCGTTGGGCTCATCGCCATAGCGGCCGGCTCCTTCGTGCTATCCATGGTGCCGGCGACGCCCGGCATCCCCGGCTACATCGCGCCCATCGTCGTCATCACCGTCGGCTATGCGCTGTTCATGACGGCCAACAACACCGCCGTCATGACCGATATCCGTCCGGACCAGCGGGGCGTCATTTCCGGCATGCTCAGCCTGTCGCGCAATCTCGGGCTCATCACCGGCGCATCCGTGATGGGCGCGGTGTTCGCGCTCGCATCGGCAACGACCGACATCACAACGGCGCGTCCCGAGGCCGTTGCCACCGGCATGCGATTCACGTTCGCAGTCGCGGCGATTCTGATCGTCGTCGCGCTCGCCATCGCGGTGGGAACTTACCGCCGCACATGGCGCAATCGGGCACCTGCTCCAGGAGCAGCGTTGCAGGCGAGCAAGAAAAATTCGGGATGACCTCGCGGCACTTTAATTCGCGCAGGCTCGACCTTCCAGATGAAGGGTGAGTAACGCATTAGCGTTAACGATTCCGATGCAGTTTCCCCTGCCGTAAGAAGACCGTGATTTCTCATGATCAGTGTCTTGTTTTCGCGGTCCCAAAT
The DNA here is from genome assembly GCF_000013865.1 of Polaromonas sp. JS666. NCBI lineage: Bacteria > Pseudomonadati > Pseudomonadota > Betaproteobacteria > Burkholderiales > Comamonadaceae > Polaromonas > Polaromonas sp. JS666. The sequence goes on along the minus strand of NC_007948.1, from coordinate 994,325 downwards.
CTCTTGAGACACGAGTTGCTTCATCAATATCATTCGCAATACCATCGTAGTCGTGATATGAAACCCGCTTGTAAAAGACCATCGACCGCTGGTAGAAGGGAAGCAACACTTGTTTTTGCGCAGACATCGCGCCCCCGCATTGGTATCGTGCTAGAAAATGAAGAGCTGACCGGCGCATTTGGATTTGGCAGGGGAAGAAAGAAAAAAGCACTCCGGAGAGTGCTTTTTTCTTTGATCATTTGGCCGACGATCGCTGGTCTTCACACGCGACGACCAAGACCGGATCAAGACGCTGCCGGGCGCCGCCTTCTGGGTCTCGGATGCTGTGATGCCTGCGGCGCCACAATGAAATCGACGAAACCTTGTGCCGCGGGGGAGAGCGAAACGCCTGCTCGTTGCACGAGTGAAACCTCCCGGTCGATCAGCGGGTTCTCCACACGGTGCCATCCGATCCGCGCCGGGTCTGTCAGCTTCACTGCGTAGCCGGGGAGGATGGCGACGCCGAGCCCTGCGTCGACCATTCCGATGAGAGAGCCCGCATAGTTAGCCTCCCTCGCGGGCTTCAGTATCAACCCGGCAGCCGCGAAGCCAGCTTCGGTGAGATCGCGGAACACGCTGCCACGGCTCAATGCGAGCACCGGCTCCTGCGCGACATCCGCCCAGGTCAACTTCTGCAGGCGGCTGAACGCATGCCCAACGGGGAATGCGGCCACCATGGCTTCCGAGAAGAGCAAGGTACGCCTGACGTCGACTTCATCGGACGCGAACGTGCCGATACCCACGTCGGCCGCACCGCCACGCACCAGCGGCAGAACCTGACTGGGCAGCGTGTCCTGGAGAACGACCTCAATGCCCGGGTACTTCGCAAAGAAGGCCGCAAGCAGCGGCGGAAGATAGGTGCTGGACAGAAGCAGTGGAGCAGCCACCACCACGCGCCCGCGCTCCCTCGCCATGAGCTTGTCCACACCTGAAATAGCCGACTCTAGGTCAGCGAGGATACGCTCCGCCCGAGGGAAGAGGTCGCTTCCCACCACCGTCAGGGTGACGGCTCGGGTAGTCCGGTCGAACAGCCGGCTCTCGATAGCTCCTTCAAATTCGCGCACAAGCAAGCTGAGGGCCGATTGCGTGAGGTGCATCGCCTGCGCGGCCCGGGTGAAGCTGCCAAGCCGGGCGACCAGGACGAAGGCTTGGATCTGGCGAAGAGTGACATTCATGAGCGGAGCCTATCATTTGATTAGAAAGTCTCGTTTGAAATATAGCCCGTTTGATCTTCTAATCACTACCAGTGCAGGGCGGTAAAGACCCGATCTGCACTGATAACAGAAAGACCAGAGACATGAAACGCCGTGAACTTCTCACCTCCGTGCCGGCGCTTGCTGCCGGCACCTTGCCATCATGGGCCACAGCACAGTATGCCTATCCGAGCGCGCCCGTGAAGGTGCTGGTGGGGTTTCCTCCAGGTACAGCAACAGACGCGGCGGTGCGCACCTTGGTAGAGCAGATGTCCAGGCGCCTGGGCCAGCCCTTCATCGTGGACAACAAGTCTGGCGGGGGCAGCAACATCGCCGCCAAGGCAGTGGCCACGGCCAAGCCCGATGGCTACACCCTCTTCGCGATCACGGTCGCCAACATCATCAACGGCGCGTTTCCGGGCGCCAATGCGGTCGACCCATTGAAGGAGTTCAAGCCGATCACGCTGATCGGGAACGTTCCCAATGTCCTGGTGGTTCATCCCTCGCTGAAGGTCACGACCGTTGCCGAGCTCATTGCGCTCGCAAAGGCCAAGCCCGGCTCCCTGACCTATGCCTCATCCGGCGTCGGCACCTCCCCCCATCTATCGGGTGAACAGTTCGCGCTCATGGCCAACGTCAAGATGGTCCACGTCCCATACAGGGGGAGCACGCCTGCGGTGACAGACCTGCTTGGCGGCCAGGTGCAGCTCATGTTCTCACCGGCTTCGACCGTGCTGCCGCACGTCCGGGCGAACAAGTTGGTAGCGCTGGCCGTCACCACCCTTAGCAGGACGTCAAGCGCGCCGGAACTCTACACGCTCGACGAACTGGGACTGAAGGGTTTTAACACTTCTGTGTGGATGGGGCTGGTGGCCCCGGCCCAGACACCATCCAGTGTCATCAGCAAGCTGCGCGCCACGGCCCACGCGGCGCTCGATTCAAGCGAGGTCCAGGCGATCTACAAGGCGCAGGCAATCGACACGCTCAAAACCAGCGATGAAGAGCTGTCCCGCTTCCTGCAGAACGAGATGGCGCGGTGGTCGAAGTTCATTAAACAGGCAGACATCAAGCCCGAGTAAGACAAGCTTTTTTCAAAAGGAATACAGAAATGTCCAAACTACACGCCACCGAGTGCCGCGAATTCATTGCGGCGGTAACCGAGAAAGCTGTCAATATGGGTGTGCCCATTTCCGTCGCCATCGTTGGGCCCGAAGGGCACCTGATCGCGTTGGAGCGCATGGACGATGCAGGCTTCATCACCCCGGATATTGCCCGTGCCAAGGCATTCACCGCTGCGGCTTTCCGCTCGATGAGCCCGCGTTTTAGCGACGGCTTGGTCATTCAACAATGGTTCAAGGAGCGCAATCCGCAGATGTTGGCAAACGCATCGGCCTTCACCAACGGTCAGGTAGTCGCCTCGGGCGGCTGTACGCCGGTGTTCAAGGGCAACGACATGGTTGGCGCCTATGGCATCAGCGGTGCGACTAGCGCCCAGGACGAGGAGATCGGCCAGTACGCCCGCGAGAAGTTGGGCTGGGCGCACATGCCAGTCGACGACACGACGCCGGAAAGCGTCAAAAAACACGTGAACGAGCTTTACGCCAAGGCCGGCATTAAGGATCGATCCCTCTGAACACCGATCCCGGCAGCTGAGGCTGTGCGCGCCGCGCGTCTTCATCCCCGGCCGAGGGCTCGTGCAGCACCGACCGCAGCATCGGGAGCTGCTTGTCCCCGTCGAGCCGGTGGGTGTTGACGCGCCTGGCGTGCCGGTTCACTTCAATGCCGGCAGAGTCGACCACGATGTTGTCGACGTCCTGCTCGAGCAGCCAGCGATGCAGCCACCACGCGGGCGAGCGCGTGTGGTTTCAATTCTCCTTTGCAACGGAAGTTTGAAATTCTCTTTTTTTGCTCCGGGGCGTCGTGACGCCTCGTCGCACACATATAAAGCCAGACAATGATCAATGCCAAACAACGTCAGGACGCCGCAAATGCGTTGCTGCAAGCCGAAAAAGACCGTCAGCCCATCCAGCAGGTCAGCAAGACCTGGCCGGAGATGGAGATTGAAGATTCATATGCCATTCAGCAACTTTGGACAGCGGCCCGTGTGAAAGCGGGCGCGCGCGTTGTCGGTCACAAAATTGGACTTACGTCCAAGGCCATGCAGAGGGCCTCCAAGATGACGGAGCCCGACTACGGTGTGTTGCTCGATGACATGCTTTATCCGGACGGCGCAAAGATTCCCGCTTCACGATTCCATATGCCGAGGCTGGAGGTCGAGTTGGCCTTCGTTTTGGGCAAACCGCTCGGCGGCAAGAACCTCACCGTTTATGACGTGCTCGATGCAACGGCATATGTCACGCCGGCACTGGAAATCATTGATTACCGCACCGAAGTTCCACGCGAAATTTGCGACACCATCGCAGATAACGCCGCGGCAGCTGCCATGGTGACGGGTGGCCGGGTCGTCCGGCCCATGGATGTGGACCTTCGCTGGATAGGCGCCACGCTGTCCAAGAATGGTGTCATTGAGGAGTCCGGCGTTTCGGCGGCAGTCATGGGTCACCCCGCAATGGGGATTGTGTGGCTTGCCAACAAACTCGCAGTACACGGCATCACGCTGGAGGCGGGGCACATCCTTTTGGCCGGATCATTTACCCGGCCAACCGCGGTTGAGGCTGGTGACACCATCCATGCAGACTTCGGCCCCCTGGGCTCCATCGGCCTCTCATTTTCGTGAGCGGTCGCGCGCCATGCAACTGCCAATAAATCACTTCAAACAAGCCCTGCTTCAGGGTACACAGCAGCTCGGGCTTTGGTGCACATTGTCCAGTCCCTACGCCATTGAGTTGCTTGCAGGCTCCGGGTTCGACTGGCTGCTGATCGACACAGAGCATTCGCCAAGCGATGTTGTCGGCGTGCTGGCACAGTTGCAAGCGGTCGCACCTTATCCGGTGTCTGCCGTTGTCCGGCCTGCATGGAATGATCCGGTACTGATAAAGCGGTACCTGGACATTGGTGCGCAGACCTTGCTGCTGCCCTATATCCAGAACGCTGAAGAAGCTGAAGCGGGCGTGCGCAGTATTGAATACCCATCCAGCGGCATCCGGGGGGTGTCGGCTTTGACCCGGGCTACCCGATTTGGGCGCATCAAGAACTACGCGGCCGAGTGCCGCGAGCAACTGTGCTTGCTGGTTCAGGTCGAAACACTCGAAGCCATCAGCCAACTGGAATCAATCGCCAGTGTCAAGGGTGTTGACGGGGTATTCATCGGACCGGGCGATCTCGCGGCCAGCATGGGACTTTTGGGACAGCCTGGGCACCCGGATGTAGTTTCAGTCATCGAAAACGCCATTGCCACCATCAGGAAGCACGGTAAACCCGCCGGCATTCTGACGGGCGACAAAGCCCTGGCCAAGAAATGCATTGAACTTGGAACCACTTTCACCGCGGTAGGTGTTGACGTTGGAATTCTGGCTGCGCAAACCACTCTTTTAAGAGATTCATTCACCCGGGAAAGCCCGTGCTGAATCCCCTGCCATCCCCATGATTAACGTATCCGATATCAACAAGCCCGCACCCGTTGGCCGGCTCAGAGCCGCTTCATTGGGAACGGACATCGACCATGGGCAAATGCGAATTGCTGCAGCAAATTTGATCGCTTGCCTGGGACCTGTAGGCACCTATAGTGAAGATGCTGCGATCCTGTATTTCGGATCGAGTAGCAAACGCCTGTTGTTACCTTCGCTGGATGCCATATTCGAAGCGTGCGAATCGGGATTGGCTAGCCACAGTGTCGTAGCTGTTGAGAACAGCACGGAGGGAGCCGTTCCAAGGACCCTTGATCTTTTATATAAAACAGAGCTTCAAATATGCGGTGAATTGTCGCTGTTACTGCGACATGATCTTTTAACGCAATCTGGACAGCTCCATGGTGTTACTCGTGTTCGCGCACACGCACAGGCGCTTGCGCAGTGTCATGGATGGTTGTCCACGAATGCGCCACACTTGATACGAGAAGCGGTGTCAAGTAATGCGGAAGGCGCAAGGCTTGCAGCCCAGGACCCAACCTCTGCTGCGATTGGCGGTCTGAGATCGGCTGAGGAATACGGACTATTGGCTGCCTTTCATGCCGTTCAGGACGATCCGAATAATCGCACCCGATTTTTTGTTTTAAGTCGCAAAGACAACGCATCAGAAGCTCTCGGGGTCGGGTGTAAGACATCAATCATTGTGTCGGTGCCGAATGAGGTGGGCGCTCTTTTCCGTGTGGTTGAGCCTTTCGCTCGACATGGTGTCTCGATGTCCAGGTTTGAGTCGCGGCCTGTCAAGTCGGGGGCTTGGGACTACAACTTCTATATAGATATCGTTGGTAGTCGTTTGGAGGAGAAAGTGGCGAATGCGCTCGCTGAACTTCAGCAACAGGGAGCAAAAGTGAAGTTACTAGGCTCTTACTTCGACACGGATCAACATTGATCTGATAAGGCGTTTTCCATCTCAGCGCCTCGAGATGTTTGGCAAAGTTGAAGGCGCAGACAAAGGCCAACACATGTGCTTTCAGGCTCTCCAAGTCGGGGTCACAGTTTGAGCGGCGTCACGATAGGGCAAAAGAAGGTGAGCGGCTTCTGGCTGAAGCCGCTAAGTGGCAGCATGCTCGGGAGATTCGAGAATATGTTGCCGAAATCCTCCGGCTCGCTGGGCACAGTCCTGCTTCAGCATTAGCTGAGTGGGCAAAGTGGGTGCTGCAGGTGGCTGCAACGGAAGACCCAATACAAGCAAAGCTGGCTTCACTTGGCCCCGGTACCAACGGCTGAATACTTCAAGGCCTTTATAGCTTTTGCGCGTTGATCGTCGACGTATTTAGCGACATTCGTGATGTGTCCGTGCCACATCTTTCCAAGCTTATACGGTTCGGGTGATCTTGACGATGACATATTGATGGCCACCGCTCGCACTTTCTTTGCCAGCGTCGGAAACAGTAAAACCATCTCCTCCGCCAGCTGCGACCCAAGCCTCAACCAGCTTATGAAAGCCTTCACCATCCATTCCTAATATATGGGGGCTGACATAGAAAGAACTCCCAATCGCCGAATCAGCCAAGAGGCTATCAAATTTATTCATGCAACCACCACCCTTTCACCTTTAAGGAAACAGGACGCGCAGATCAGCTGCTTGGTTCCGCCCCGTGCCTTGCTGTTCTTCAATAGAACACCATACTTGCCACCGGTGGGCACCACAAGGTACAAACCGCCAGAGTCCGAGTAGCGCTCTCGGGCCTCGCCCTCAGGGTATTTGGCGTTCTTGCATGCTGTATCTGTCAAGGCCATTTTGGGGACTTTCTGGCTTAGGCGGGGAATTTCCCTGCTTTACGCCCCAAAAAAACTTAGGTGTCAAAAGACGATGCGAGACGACCTGAAACAAAAAAGCCCCGGCGGGCGGGGCTTTCAGGGCATTTTAGATACGTCCTGAGATGTTCTTGGATGCATTTCTGGCGGAGAGGGTGTCTGCAAAAACACCGTCCAACTGTGTCCGAAGGACTTCATATAAATCGTAATCTCCCTCTGAAAATCAGCTTGTAGGGTTACGGCACCATCCATTGCAATCCAACACAATAGAGTTTATATTGTGGTAACTAATGTGGATTGGATACGGTTAGATGCCAAAAAAAGCGGTTGAACTGGGGGCCTTGCAGGTGAGTCGCTTGACTCAGCCTGGCCGCTATGCCGTGGGTGGTGTGGCGGGCTTGCACCTCTGGGTTAAGCCGTCCGGTAACCGTTCCTGGATCCTGCGGGTGTTGGTCGGCGCCATCCGCAAAGACATCGGCTTGGGTGGATACCCCGATGTCACCCTGGCCGGGGCCCGGGATGCCGCCCGCCGCGCGCGCGACCAGATCCTGCAGGGTGTCAACCCTATCGAGCAGCGCCGGCAAGCGAAGGCGCTGCTTATGGCCGACCAGGCCAAAGCCAAGACCTTCAAGGACTGCAGCGCCGCCTTCATCGAGGATCGCGGCGACGAGTGGCGCAATCCAAAACACCGGCAGCAGTGGCACAACACCCTTGAAACTTACGCCTTTCCATTCATTGGCGGCCTGTTCGTTAGGGACATTTCCCTGGCCCATGTCCTGGAGGTGTTGCGGCCTATCTGGAAAACGAAGACCGAAACGGCCGCCCGGGTGCGGGGACGCATCGAAACGGTGCTCGATTGGGCGGCTGTGCGTGGATACCGCGCCGGGGACAACCCCGCGCGCTGGAAGGGTCACTTGGATCAAGTGCTGCCCAAGCCATCCAAGGTAAAAAAAGTGGAGCATCACAGCGCCGTAGGGCTGGATGACCTTGCCGGCTTCATTGCCGCCGTGCGTCGTGTCCCGGGCATGGGCGCCCGGGCTCTGGAGTTCGCCATACTGACGGCCGCGCGGTCCGGTGAGGTGCGAGGGGCCCTGTGGTCCGAATTTGACCTCAAGGCCGCGCAATGGATTGTGCCGCCCGAACGCATGAAGGCCGGCGAAGAGCATCGCGTGCCACTGTCAAAGCAGGCTATCAAACTGCTGAAATCAATCCCCCGTTTCGAGGGCTCGGACGTGGTTTTCTGCGGAATCAAAGGGCAGGTGCTGAGCGACATGACCCTTTCTGCGGTCATGCGCCGCATGGAGGTCAACGCCGTCCCCCACGGGTTTCGGAGCACATTCCGGGATTGGGCGTCCGAGCGGACAAATTTCCCGCGGGAGCTTGCCGAAAAGGCACTGGCGCACACCATCGAGTCAAAGGTGGAGGCGGCCTATCGTCGAGGCGACCTACTGGCCAAGCGCATGCAGATGATGCAGGCCTGGGCAGATTTCTGCGAAACGCCGGTGAACAAAGGGACGGTGGTACCGCTCAAGCGAAAAGGATAAGCGCGAAGCCCTGGCGCGGTTTATCCAGGGCAAATAAGACGGGGCCAGTAGGTGCGCTAACACCATCCAACCCCTAACCAAAACTGAAACGGAGCTTCAATCATGGCTATCAATACTTTAATCCAAACAACCGACCCAGCTTATCCGGTGCGAGCCGGTTCATTAGCCCTGCAAGCGCTGATGCGGGACATCAGGGCGGTGAGTGATGAAACAATAGATCTTGAAGCAGAGGAAGATCGTGATTATTTTGCGATAACGCAGCTTGTGGCCAAAAGCCTAAAGGAGAATCTTAAAAATCCTGACCCAGCGCATCGCGAGGGCTATTTAAGAGCCATTACAGACATTCTGTGCATGGCAGTAGACGGAGTGAGCCCCGGTGACAACTGGGACCCCATTGACTCCACAAAACGATCATTCTCTGGTAGGTGAAAAAGGTGAAAACAGCCGTGATCCTTCAGCTGGCGGAACTGCTGCGGCCCATGGATAAGACTGACCGGAAAATGGCGAAAGATATCCTGGGTGATCTGGTCGACAACCCAGAGGAAGCCGCACTGATGGCCAGCAAATTTGAGCACATGTTTGGGGAGCGGGGCGCCAGGCGCACAGAGTGCGGCGGCATAGGAACCGCGCGAATTTACCAATTCAGGCTGCTCCCCGAAAACCCGTTTCCCTGACGGGCTGGGCTGGCATCTTTTCAGGGCGGACCGAGGGGGTGTTATGCAATCCGCAACAGACAAAATTCAAGTTTTTACGCCTGAAGCCATAGCCCGGAAAATTGGGGGCGATACGGGCACCTGCGACTGGTGGAGTAGATGAGCACGCCGAAGAAACCCATCAAGGTAAAACCCGAAGCGCCAACATCCCGCGCCATCTATGACCTGGGCTTGAGTGCAGAGGAGTTGCTGGACAAGCTGCATGAGATACAGAACAGCGACGACGGCAAGGCCTTGGAGCAGCTTCGCCGGTTGATAAATAAAGCGAGAATGGATCCGATCATCCTTAAATCACCTCCCATCTCAGCGGTGGTTTCTCTCTTTCAAGACCTCGTCTTTGATGTCGAATACGGCGCTACGCCAGAGGAAATCTTTCGACCAGTTGAGATTCTGTATCGATCCATGCGCGGCAAGGCTGGCGGTCGCCCTCGTAAGGAAGACGTGTGGAAGGAATGGCGCCAAAGATACGAACAGAAAAGGGTGAGGCACCCGAGTCTCACCGCCCGCGAGCGATACGAAGACATTGCGTCAGAGTGGGAGAGTGAAGGGCACACCCCCGTCAAGTGGCGGCAGATTCAGGACGGAATCAGCGAACTCAAGAAGAGAGAAAAATAACTAGGTTTACCCGATAAGGCGTTTTTAAAGTCCATCCATCTAAACCGAATACGGATGGAACCAATGGACACCACTGCAACCGCATCAACCGCCCAAACCTGGATCCGCGGTCCCAAGCTTCGTCAGCGCTGGGACATGCCCAACAGCACGTTCTATGACCGGTTGAAAAAGAAGCTGATCCCGGAGCCCGAATATCCATTTGGCCCGGAAACACCGTATTGGCGGATGACCGTTATCGAAGCGTTTGAGCAGCGCGCCAAGGTGGCGGCATGAGCGGCACCCAATACCCGGACAAAGCCTTCGCCACCCAGCAAGCCCGGGCCGCAATCGCTGGCGTGAGCCTTCATCGCCTGGAGGATGACAGAGGCCGGGAAGTTTTCATCGTCAGCCGCTGGGCCATGACCCGCGAATTGCCATCACTGGATGCTGTGTCAGCCTGGCTGGATGCCGTAACCGGCAAGACCGCATGACAGTCGCTCAGCAGCAGGACACGCCGGCCGTCATCCGAGCCAAAGCCGAAGCCTGGTTTAAGCGTCAGTGCGAGATCAGCGCTTTATCGCTCGGCAACAAGTGGCCAGAACACCGCGAGTGGGTAGAGGCTTATCTCCGGCAGGAAATCCGGGAACGTCTGATCGCGCGCGGCTGGAGGCCTAAGCGGTGAGCGGCTTGGGGGAAGTGTTTGAAGGGCTGGAGGTGCCGCCCAGCGTGCCGTTCCATCCGAAAAAGCAAGCCTCACCAGCGCCTGAGCCGGCACCTGATCGCGCCCCGCGGTTCCAGCTTCTCAGCGTGGCCGAACTTCACAGATTGCCGCGATTGACTTGGGCCATTCACGGTGTGCTACCGGCGACTGGTTGCGCCGCCATCTACGGTCCCAGCGGGTCCGGGAAAAGTTTTCTTGAGCTCGACTTGGTAGCGGCGCTGACCGAGATGGGCGATTGGTTCGGGCACAAGGTTCGCGTGCCGTTGCGTGTCGTGATTATTGTCCTCGAAGGGGAAGCAGGATTTCGCAATCGAGTCGAAGCGTGGGAGATTGTTCACAACAGGCCATTTCCAGAGCAGGTGCAGTTCGTGTTCCAGCCCTTCAGGCTCAATGATCGCGCCGACTGTCTGGCCCTTGCTGCGGCGATTGATCACGCTGGCGGGACCGATGTCGTAGTGGTTGACACCCTCAACCGCGCCGCGCCAGGCACCGATGAGAACAGTAGCCGCGACATGGGGATCATTCTGGACCACTGCAACGAACTGCAGCGCATGTTCGGGGGCTTGCTGCTGTTGGTGCACCACACCGGTAAAGATGCCGCCAAGGGTATGCGCGGCCATTCAAGTCTGCACGCTGCGCTGGACGCGGCCATTGAGGTCACACGGACTGATGATCGCAGGGAATGGACCTTAGCAAAGTCCAAGGACGGCGCCGACGGCCAACCTCACGGCTTTTTCCTCGAAGTCGTTCACTTGGACGATGACGATGATGGTGAGCCTGTGACTTCCTGCGCTGTGCGTTCGGATGACACCCCTGTAGTGCACCGCCCGCGGCTGCCGAAGGGCGGCAATCAGCGAATCATCTACGACGCCTTGAACCCGCTTTTCAGGGACTCACGGCACTTCGGCATGGCCGGTGCACCGCCTACCCGCCCTTGCATTCGCCTGGACGACGCAATCGCGGCCACCAAGGACAGCCTAGCGGTTGAGGCAAAGCGCCGGCCAGAACGCACCCGCCTAGCCATAACCGGGTTGATCGCTACGCATGTCCTGGATTGCAAAGAGGACTGGATATGGCTTCGCTGAGGTTTCCCATTCTTCCCATTTCTTCCCAATCTGGTGCCGATGGGATTCCCATTCTTCCCACTCTCCCTTTAGGGGAGTGGGAAATGGGAACGGGCGTGACCACTACCAGACCCCGGGGGCCGTGTGATGTTCCAGGACCTCGCGAAGTCAGGACCAGCCCCATCCTCATTTGGACAAAAAATTCCCCTTTTGAATTGGAAATCAAATGGCAGGTAATTCAAATGGCCTGGACGGGTGGCCGCTGGAGTAGCCCCCCGGGGCGGGCATCAGAGGTTTGTGGCCGACCAGCATGTAAACCGTACCGACAGCTTTTTTTTTACAAGCCTGCATCAGATTTTTGGAATTTTGACCATGCCTAACCCTGGAAAACCCGATTCTCTCAAGCTAATCACTGGATCTAGGCGGCTGAGCAAGGCCGCGCCAGTGGCAACGCTGCCACCTGTGGCCACCGTGCCGGCCGCACCCGATTGGCTGGTCAATGCCCACGCGGTCAAGGAATGGAACCGGCTGGCGCTCATTCTGGTGGCGAACAAGCTGCTGACCGAAGCAAGCCTGAGCCCGCTTGCGCACGCGTGCTGTCTGTTCGGCCGTCTGGCGCAATCGTGGGCGTCCGGCATACCGCCGACGGCAGCCCTGCAAGCCCAGTACCGCAATTTGATAAACGACTTCGGACTGACGCCGGTTTCTCAGGGCAAGGTGCCGCCCAGCGGGCCAGACACGCCAGGCGGCAACCGCTTCTCGCGCCACGGCCGGCACACGCGGGGCTGAATTTTGCACAACGCATTCGACACCGCGAATGATTTGAAAGCTCGTGCTGAAGCCACGCATTTGCTGCTGCAGGCGAAGTGCCGGGAGGCAGGCTCTTTCGTGAGCATCGATGAGAGGGTGAGCGAACAGGACGCGGCGCAACTGCTGGGCATAACTGCCGGCGGGCTGAAAAACATGCGGCACGAAGGGCGCGCGCCTGAAGCCTACGGCGCTCCCATTGGGCGCGGCAAGGTCAGTTATCGGCTATTCGACCTCGCGTTGTGGATCGAGCAAAAAAGAGGCGCCTGGGGCAACTGAACGTCATCCATCGTCATGGACTCCCGCGGCGCACGGCGGCCCAATAGACGCATAGATTAACGAAAGGACACCATGGAATACTCACCACGCGGCAGTGCAATCGTGCGCGCCTTGATTTGCAACTTACTGGCGCAAAAGGACGCGTCGGGACCTGTCGGCGCACTGCGCATCGCTGAAACACGGTGGGGCAAGACCAGCGAGGTGGCCACCATCGTGCGCGCAGCGGTTGCGGGCGGCAGCACGGCCAGCGGTGCCTGGGGCAGCGAGCTCGAAGCCCAGTCGGCGGTCGCTGAATTCCTTGAAATCGTCAAGCCTTTGACCATCATCGGGCGAATGGAGAACCTGCGACGGGTTCCAGTGAATGCGCCCGTGGTGAAACAGAGCAGCGGAGCGACCGGCTACTGGGTCGCCCAAGGCCGGGCTACTCCGCTGAGCTCCATGGCATTTGATCGAACGAAGCTCGAGGCCCGCATGCGCGTCGGAGCGCTGGTAGTGGTCAGCAACGACCTACTGGAAGCGGCCGGTGGCGACAACATATTGCGCGGCGACCTGGCCCTGGCAGTGGCGACAGCCACCGACCTGGCCTTCATCGATTACCTGAACGCCGGTGTAGCAGGGAAGATGCCGGCCGGGATCGCCTACGGGGCACCCGCAATCGCCGCCTCGGGCACCGATGCTGCAGCGTTCAAAGCGGACATCGCAAACGCACTCGAAGCCTTCACGGGCTCCTTGGTCAACGCGGTTTGGGTCGCCCATCCCCGGGCCGGCGCGGCAATCGGGCTCATGAATGGTTCGTTGGGAGTGGCCTGCAACGTAGGCGCACGCGGCGGCGAGCTGGCCGGCTTGCCCTTCCTGACTAGCGAAAGCGTCGAGATCACCACGGACGGCACCACGATCACCCTCATCGACGCCAGCTCAGTCCTGATTGCTGAGGGCGCTGTGACCCTGAGCCAAAGCAACGAGGGCGCCGTGGAAATGGACACTACGCCGACGGGCGATGGCACCACGCCGACCGCCGCTACAACCCTCGTTCCCCTCTGGCAAACCGAGTCCACCGGGATCAAGGCAGAGCGACACATCGAGTGGGAGCTTGGCCGGCCAGGTGCAGCCGTGGTCATCACCCATGTTCCCTATGGAGCGAACTGATGGAACTGGACGATCCGAAACTGCGAGACTCGAAATCGCCGGTAACCCTGGGCTTGTTGGTCAAAGTGGCCGAGATGCTCACGGCGAAGCTGAAAGAGCAGCACGAAGCCTTCAAAGTGCTGAGCGCGCGCCTGATCGAAATCGAGAAGCAGCCCTTCAGCTATGACGGCCCGCACGAAACCGGCAAGGTTTACGACAAGGGGCGATTCGTCACGCACGACGGCTCTCTATGGCATTGCAATTACAAAACGGCCTGCCGCCCTGGTGATGGCCCTGCTTGGACGCTGGCGGTGAAGCGTGGGAGGGACGCGAAATGAACGCATTGACAGATAACGACCTGGCCGAGTTCGTTCGCCATTTTCGAAACGGCCTGGGCCTATGCGATGTTGTCGCACCGATTGACGTGATCGGCCTGCACTCTGACGCCATCGCCGAAGACGGCAAACGCATTCGGCTGTACGACTTGGCCGGCGGCCGCACCGGCGTGCAGATCGACGACGGCGAGATCAGGTACTGCGACTGATGCCGCGCCCAGCCGATTCGCCCGAGGCGCAGCTCGCAGCCGAAGCGCACCGCATCGGTGTGCTGGCGTTTTTCTCGCCAACACTGAAAGCCGAGGGACGGCCGCACGTTCGGTTGTTTTCTCGCGGCTCGAATCTGGCTGAGCTACACACGATTGACGAAGCGCGTGAGTGGCTGCGCCTGCAAGAGCAGTAGCGGCGCGTGCGGGCAATGATCTCGGAACGTAGCGTTGGATAAGCGTTGCAGAGGAGCCGCATCTGGAAAAATCATGGGACAAGAACCCCCATCCAACCTCCAATACTGCTATAAAGCGCAAGTGGCTACAATATATGGTTAACCTGAGCATCGCGGAACACCCGCAGGCCAAGGACGATCTACCGAAACATGGCTACCGCTAATACACCTATGCGCGGGCTTTTTAAGAAGCTTGACTCGGCAGGCATACCCCCCGCATTCGCCAAAAAAATGTTGCCTGCTTGGTGGGAGGATGAGGTTGCCTCCGACCCGGCTGGGCTCCAACAAGCCCAGCTCTACTTGTCCCGTGCATTCAATATTGAGCTGCAAAGCTTGGCCGATGAGGGTTCCCCGCCCGCATTCCGTGCCAGCTTGCGGAAGTTCAAGCTCAGCCGGAACGTCTCGGAAGACACCGTTTCCGTCAGTGCAAATTACGCAACTGGCATCTCTCGGTTGGCGTTGCAGGCTTATCGGCTCGAACAGAAGCAGGTTCCGGTCAATCCGTCGGACTTGCGCAAGGTCATTCTTGTTAAGCACCAGTGTGTGAGCCTAATTTCTCTGTTGGAGTGGTGCATCAGCGCAGGTATCCCCGTCCTTCATATTGAAAAGCTTCCGGGCAAGAAGATGACGGGATTAGTGGTGCGAGACGGTGGCCGTTTCGCAATCGTCCTGAGCAAGAGGGGGCACCCTGCACACTTGCTTTTCCATCTGGCGCACGAACTTGGGCATATCGCAAAGAACCACCTGGCACAAGATGGTTTTGTAGCCGACGAGAAGATCGATAGCAGCAGCGGCGATGCAGACGAGAAGGAAGCCGACGCATACGCGATCTGCCTTTTGAATGGTTCTGACATTCGCTACCGTGCTGGCGGCGTTATCAAGAGCGGGCATGTTTTGCACAAGGCTGCGGTTGCCAAGGGCAAGGAAATGCGCGTTGATGCCGGACATATCATCGCGAATTTTGGGCATAACCAAGATCGTTACGCGATGGCTGCAATCGCTCTGGCCGACTTGGGCGAGCCTTCGCAGGGCAACGCCGTGATCAATGGGGCATTTTTCCGAGCGATTGACCGCGATTTGGTTTCAGAGGATCAGCTAGATCTCTTGAAGGTCGCTACTGGCTATACCGATTAGCGTTCCGTAGGCCCGATGATAATTCTGTCGGACACCGATGTCGTCCATAAGCTCGCCTGCTGCGAGTTGCTTCTCGAATTCCTTCAGTACCTGCAATGCCCGCCTAACGAGGTCTGGGTACTCCCGGCGCTTCCACAGATGCTTAAGCGTAAGCTCGCCAAGGCCCCCGCGGCTGCAGGGAACGTCGAGCAATTCATGGCGAAGGTGAAGAGAATTCCAGCCGCGAACGTTGCCACTCTTGAACGGTTCTCGAATCTGGACGTTGGAGAGCAACAGCTCTTAGCCATTCTTTGTGATGACCAGCGCGTGAAGCACTTGGTGACTGGAGACAAACGAGCACTCGACCAAGTGGCGGCACTTTCTTTCGGGGATGCTCAGCTAAAGACTCGGCTCGAGGAGACTTCCATCTATTGCTTCGAGGCTATAGTGCTTGGCCTATTGCAAAAGAGGGGCTTCGGCATCGTGCAGGCACGCATCAACAACAAATGGGCCAAGCTCGCAGGTCAGCAAGTTGACGGCGTCATCTCGAGGGCGTTCCCGCTAGGTGGATCCGAGGAGCTAGCGAGGACAGTGCTTAGCGAGCACTTGGCAACCTTGCGGGTTGGGCTGCAACAGCTTCAGTTTGAGACAGTCTAAGGCTCGCTGAATTAGCAGAACCGGCCAATCGCGGCGCTCTATCCGTTGTAACTTATGCCAGCCCCGCCCCGAGCGGGCTTTTTTACGCCCATTCGCCGCCGTCCGCGCCGCCTCGTGTTCCTACCTCTGAGTGGTCAAACTCTTGTTCCACTGCTCGTTATTGGCCGTTATTTCCTTCAGGGCGCCGTGCAATACTGTGGCGCTCTGCAATTCAAAGGGGGCGTACTGTGTCTCAACTCGCGCAAAAATTGGCTTCTTACGAAAATCGCTTCAAGAACCACCAGAAGCAGGTCGATCAGTTCTTTGAGACGGCGAAAGTTGCTTTCAACACCGAATACTTTCCTTCGATCAAGGTTACGCGTGCTGAGGATGACAAAGGCCAGCTGTCAGCACTAGGGATGCGCTACGAACTGGACTTCCGATTTGTTGTCTTAGCAGATGGACCTACTACTCTCTTGGAGGTGTCCCTCCCTGCGACAGCTCACACCGGCAAAGAACGGCTAGCACTTTGGTACGTTGATAGCCTGGGGAATGTGCGCACTGACCCAAACAATTCCTTCAGCACGGCTAATGTCGACGAAAAGTCTTTTTTAATCGAGCTCGTGGACAAGGCCCAACAAGCCTACTTTGCACTCGTTAAGAAGACGCTGCCAACTATCCAGTAGCGGATAACCCAGCGCGGACGCTGACCGCGTGGTACTTCCCAGATAGTGGGCATTTATGTGGGAACGGAAAGCAAAACGGGGCGCTAGGCCCCGTGTTTACTTATTCCCTGGCGGAGAGGGTGGGATTCGAACCCACGGTACCTTGCAGTACGCCTGATTTCGAGTCAGGTACATTCGGCCACTCTGCCACCTCTCCTGAGTGGAGCCGCAATTCTAGCAGGCTCTGTATATAGGGCCCCCACGCTTTTCACTTCGTGTAATGCGCTGCCCCCGAGGGGGTGCATTTTTCCTTGGGGCGGCCCTGCGGAAAAACATCGGCCCCCACGCTTTTCACTTCGTGTAATGCGCTGCCCCCCGAGGGGGTGCATTTTTCCTTGGGGCGGCCCTGCGGAAAAACAGGGCCCCACGCTGCTTGGCGCTTCGCGTACTGCGCGAAGCTTGGCCTTCACCGAAATTACCCAGCCGACGGTGCAAGCACCGTCATGCCGCCCATATAGGGCTGCAACACCAACGGCACCTCGACGGTGCCGTCGGCGTGCTGGTAATTTTCCAGCACGGCCACCAGGGTGCGGCCTACGGCGAGACCGGAGCCGTTCAGGGTGTGCACGAACTCGTTTTTGCCTTGGGCGTTCTTGAAGCGGGCCTGCAGCCTGCGCGCCTGGAAGGCTTCGCAGTTGGAGATCGAACTGATTTCGCGGTAGGTGCTCTGGGCCGGCAGCCATACTTCCAGGTCGTAGGTCTTGCTGGCGCCAAACCCCATGTCGCCGGTGCACAGCAACATGACGCGATAAGGCAGGCCGAGCTTTTGCAAAATCATTTCGGCGTGGCCGGTCATGTCTTCCAGCGCTTCGTAGCTTTTCTCCGGATGCACGATCTGCACCATTTCAACCTTGTCGAACTGGTGCTGGCGGATCATGCCGCGGGTGTCGCGGCCATAGCTGCCGGCTTCGGAGCGAAAGCACGGTGTGTGGGCGGTGAATTTCAGTGGCAGCTGCGCCTCGGGCACGATCTCGTCGCGCACGAAGTTGGTGAGCGGCACTTCCGACGTGGGAATCAAATACAAAGAGCGTTTGGTCAACTCCGCGATCTGCTCGTCATGAGCAGTCGCCAAACCCAAACCAGCTTCCACGCGAAACAGATCCCCCTCGAACTTGGGCAGCTGGCCGGTACCACGCAAGGAGTCGCCGTTGACGATGTAGGGCGTGTAGCACTCGGTATAACCGTGCTCCAGCGTCTGCACGTCCAGCATAAACTGGGCCAGGGCGCGGTGCAAGCGCGCGAGCTGGCCTTTCATCACGGTAAAACGCGAACCCGTCAGCTTGGTGCCCAGCTCAAAGTCCAGCCCGAGTGGCTGGCCTACGTCCACATGGTCCTTGACCTCGAATGCAAAGGCCGGCGGCTCGCCGCCCGGCCCTTCGATCGGGCTCCATTTGCGCACTTCGACATTGCCCTGCTCGTCGGTACCCAGCGGCACCGATTCGTGCGGCAAATTGGGCACCGCCAGCAGCAGGCCCTGCAGTTCGGACTGGATCTGGTCGAGCCGGGCCGCGGAGGACTCCAGCTCGGCCTTGGAGGCGCTCACCTGCGCCATGATGGCGCTGGCGTCCTCGCCTTTGGACTTGAGCTGGCCGATCTGTTTGGACAGGGTGTTGCGCTGGCTCTGCAGCTCTTCCGTGCGGATTTGCAGGGCTTTGCGTTCGGCCTCCAGGGCCTGGAACGCTTCCACGTTGAGGAAGGCTTGCGGGCTCTTGCGCATCTCCAGGCGGGCGATAGCCGAGGGCAGGTCTTTGCGGAGCAGGTTGATGTCTAGCATGGGGGGATTGTATTTCGGGACTTCTATAAATCCGATTCTCGGGCGCATGGCGGCGTTCCGCGGTGCTCGGAATCCTCATGCACCGAAGTGCATTCCGGTGTCCTGTGCTCCGTGCGCCTTGCCCTGCATCCCGACAATCGAATTTCTAGAAGCCCCTTTTGTGCCAATTTAACTTCAGACAAGCGACGCTGGGTCCAGGTTGGCGCCGCAAATGATGAGGCAGACCTTTTCATCGGTGCGCGGCACGTAGCGGCCGCTGTGCAACGCGGCCAGCGGCAACGCGGCGGCGGGTTCAACGGCCAGTTTCAGTTCGTTCCAGAGCCACAACTGCGCCGCCCGGATGGATTCGTCGCTGAGCAACAGCGCATCGCGCACATGGGCCTGGGTCGCGTCCCACGCCATGCTGCCAATGCGCTTGGCGCCCAGCGAGTCGGCTGCAATGCCGCTGATGGCCACGTCCACCGGCTCGCCGGCTTCGCGGGCCTTGAACAGCGTTGGCGCCAGTTCAGGCTCCAGCGCCACCACTCTAGAGCGCTGTTCAAACCAGCTGGCCACGCCGCCAATCAGGCCACCGCCGCCGACGCTGACCAGCACGGCATCGGGCAGGCCGCCCTGCTGCTCGATCTCCAGCGCCATCGTGCCGGCCCCCGTGAGCACTTCGGGCTGGTCATAGGCATGCGTGAGCAGCGCGCCGGTTTCCTGCTGGCGCGCCAGGCAGGCCTGCAGCGCGTCGGCGTAAGCCGCGCCCGTGACCACGACCCGGGAGCCCAGCGCGGCGAGACGGGCGCGCTTGGCCGGGCTGGACACTTCAGGCACAAACACCTCGCAGTGCACACCCAGCTCTTTGGCGGCTGCCGCGGTGGCAATGCCGGCATTGCCGCCCGACGCGACGATCACCCCGCTGGGCGGTATCGGATTGGACAGCAGCCGGTTGAGCATGCCGCGCGCCTTGAAGCTGCCGCCCGTCTGCAGGTGCTCCAGCTTGAGCCAGACTTCCGCGCAGGCCACGCCCAGCGCCTTGCCGGGCAGTTTCCACAGCGGCGTTTGACGAATAAAGTGGCGGTAATCCTGATTGAACGCGCCCAGGCAGTTCTCGATTTGATGGCGGTTGGTCATGGCCGGCGTCAGGTCAATTGATGAAGCTGGCTGTCGCCGACGTCCAGCATGTGGCCCTGGGCATCGACCTTCAGGCCCTTGGGCAGCGGAAACTTGATGGTTTCCTCGATGCCGTCCATCTTGCGCACGGAGACCGCGCCCAGCGCCCGGATGCGGTCTATCACCTGCTTGACGAGGATCTCCGGGGCCGAGGCGCCGGCCGTCAGACCGACGCGGCTCTTGCCCTCGAACCAGGACTCCCGCAGCTCGCTGGCATCGTCCACCATGTAGGCCTCAGTGCCCAGCTTGGCGGCCAGCTCGCGCAGACGGTTGCTGTTCGAACTTGTCGGGCTGCCAACCACGATCAGGATGTCCACCTGCGGGCTGAGCACCTTGACGGCGTCCTGCCGGTTTTGCGTGGCGTAGCAAATGTCCTGCTGCTTGGGCTCGCGCACCTGCGGAAAGCGCGCCTTCACGGCCGCGCTGATCTCGGCCGCGTCATCCACGCTCAGCGTGGTTTGCGTCACCACGGCCAGCCGCTCGGTTTGCGAGGGCGTAATGCGTGCCACGTCGGCCACGTCTTCCACCAGGTGGATGCCGCTGTCGAGCTGGCCCATGGTGCCCTCCACCTCGGGGTGGCCCTTGTGGCCGATCATGATGAACTCGTAACCTTCCTTGTGCAGCTTGGCCACTTCGACGTGCACCTTGGTCACCAGCGGGCAGGTGGCATCAAAAATCTGGAAGCCGCGGGCGCGCGCCTCGTCCTGGATGGCCTTGCTCACGCCATGGGCGCTGAACACCAGCGTGGCGCCCGGCGGCACGTCGGACAGCTCTTCGATAAAGATCGCGCCCTTGGCCTTGAGCTCGTTGACCACATAGGTGTTGTGCACGATTTCGTGGCGCACGTAGATCGGTGCGCCAAACTTGGTGAGCGCCCGCTCGACGATTTCAATGGCCCGGTCGACACCGGCGCAAAAGCCGCGCGGCTCCGCGAGCAGGATTTCGTCAAGCCGTTTGTCTGCGGTATTCATAAAACGCCAATCACTTGCACTTCAAACACCACCGGCTGGCCGGCCAGCGGGTGGTTGAAGTCGAACTGCACGGCATCGCCGCCCTCCTTGACCTGCTGAACGGCGCCGGCGTACTGCCCCATGCCGTCAGGCGTGGGGAACTGCACCACATCGCCGACCTTGTACTGCTCGTCGGGGTCGCCCAGCTCATTGAGCAGCTTGCGCGCCACCCATTGCACCAGGGTGGGGTTGCGCTCGCCAAAGGCCGCACCGGCGGCCAGCTCGAACGTGGTGCGCGTGCCCTCGGGCAGGCCCAGCAGGCGCTGCTCGATCGCGGGTGACAACTCACCGGTGCCCAGGCTCAGCGTGGCCGGCTTGCCGCCAAAGGTGTTGATGATGTCGGCGCCGTCCGGGCCGGCCATGCGGTAATGCAGCGTCAAAAAAGAGCCGGGCTGGACAAGTGCGGGAGCGGTGGTTTCCACGGGGGGCATAAAACTCTCTGGGCCGGCGGGGGCGGCCAACAACTGTTTGTAAACTGCCTCTATTGGTGCGACTCGCGTCGCCTCATTTCGGTCAATCGACCGACTATATCAGTGGATGGTTTCCCTCTCAGGAGGTCCCATCCTGCCCCCTTAAAAGGGGTTAACTTTGTAGCAGCCAAATGGCTCTATTTGGCTGCTCCAGCCCGCTCCCTCAGGGGTGCGGGAATGGTGAATTGCGTCCCCAAGGGATGCAATTCGTTGCCTAATAGAGACATATTTTCGCAAGAAAAGGCTTTGTTACGCCTTGCTACAAATTTATTTGTAGCAAGGGTACTGGTCGAGAGCGATCACCGCTCTTTGTGTCTTGTTTCCTACTGAAACCACGTCTGGAACGACGTGACCTCGACCGCACGTGCGTCTGGAGTAATCCGGGGGTGCGGAGCTGCGAGTAAACGACCTGTGCGTAAGCACATAAGCCTGATGTAAATCAGTCCCAATCCCATGAGCAAGAAATGGGAAGGTTGTCGAGGTAAAGGGTAAGGGAAATGTAATGTGAACTCTCGTCTGAACCGCCGTTAGCAGTAAGCAGCTAACACTTGTTTCTCCCGCAAGGGAGGAGCTGCGGCCAAAAGGCACGGAGTCGGGATGTGCTGGTCAATAGCTGCACATCGTTCCCCGTATGACTCCCGGCGGAAAGAGAGTCCCTAACCCCATCTTCTGGTTCGCCACCAGATGGACACAAAGGGAAACGAGGTAAGCCCCACTCACCGCCAGCCCCGCAAGGGGTTGGCAACCCGCGAGTAATCAAAGGCCATGGTGGAGGGGGTAGAGGATTGAGCAAAAAGCGAACGGCCATCTGTAATGGATGGCATAGGGGTTCTGCCCCGCAGTGAAAGCTGGCTGACTTGCTCAGGGTGCGACAGCGTAAAGCCGTTGCGACTTTAACTATGACCCAGAGGGTATCTGACCCTCTGGGTCAGTGCCGTCTTCAATGGGTCAAACCACACTGGAGAATGGTATGGAACACATCGGCAACGATGCTGCGTCTCCGGGCGAATCAAGTGAATGGCACTCCATTGATTGGAAGGCCGTCATGCAGTTCGTCGGAAAGGCGCAGATGCGCATAGCGCAGGCAGAAACGGAGAAGGATTTCCGAAGGGTCGCAAGACTCAGAAGGAGTCTGATCCGATCCTGGCAAGCCAAGGCATTGGCAGTCAGGCGAGTAACGGAAAACCAAGGGAAGCGAACGAGTGGCGTCGATTGCGTACTTTGGGACACGCCAACAAAGAAATGGAATGCGATAGGTTGTCTGAACCCCAAAGGGTATCGGGCTCGCCCCCTAAGGCGGGCCTATATCCCGAAGGCCGACGGAAAGCAACGCCCTCTGGGCATGCCGACTATGAAGGACCGAGCGATGCAAGCACTTTATCTGCTTGCGCTGGAACCGGCTGTGGAATGTGCGTCCGATCCGAACTCGTATGGGTTTCGGAAAGGCCGATCAACACATGATGCACGGTCTCAGTTGTTTGTATCTTTATCCAGAAAGGTGTCAGCCACATGGGTACTCGATGCGGACATCTCAGGGTTCTTTGACAACATCAACCACGAGTGGTTGCTGAACAATGTCCACATGGACAAAGTGATGCTGCGCAAGTGGTTGAAATCTGGAGTTGTTGACGCGGGTCAGCTCCAGCGCACGGATGACGGTACGCCGCAAGGCGGCGTCATTTCGCCGACGTTAGCGAACATCACCCTCAATGGGCTGGAACCGGGGCTTACGCAATTCCTGCGGGAAAAGCTGGGAACCACACTGGCAAAGAAAGGGAAGGTGAACGTGGTTCGGTATGCCGATGACTTTGTGGTAACAGGGGACTCGAAAGAGTTACTTGAAAACACAGTCCAACCATGGATAGTTGAATTCCTGCGCGAGCGGGGACTGACGCTGTCCGCGGAGAAGACGCGCATTGTGCATATTGACCAGGGTTTTGATTTTCTGGGATGGAGCTTCCGCAAATACGGGGGCAAGCTACTCATCAAACCGAGTCAGAAAAACGTGAAAGCGTTTTATGGCAAGGTCAAGAAAATCATCGCCAAATCGGACTCGAAACTTCCAACCGAAACGCTGATAAAGCGCCTGAATCCAGTCCTCAAAGGCTGGGCTCAGTACCACAAGGGCACGGTTGCAAAGCAGACTTTCAGCAAAGTAGATCACCTGATTTATTGGAGATTAACGCGCTGGGGTTTACGCACGCATCCCCGCAAATCCGGGAAGTGGGTGTATGCCCATTACTGGAAGCAGTGTGGTTCACGCCGCCTGTTTGCGGGGTTGCAAGATGACCCATCTGGGGGTGACGAAAGAATACCGCTTCCGCTGTATTCCTTGGCGGACATGAAAATTGTTCGCCACGTCAAAGTGAAGGGGGATTACAACCCTTTCCACCCCGACTGGGTTACCTACGGGGAAAAACTGCGAGTGCAACGAATGGGTGAAACCATTTGGAGCGCTCAAAGGGCCTCTCTGTGGTTCGACCAAGGTGGTAAGTGCGCTCTCTGTGAGCAAGAAATAGACATAGCTGATGAAAACATGGACGACCACCATATCGTCTATCGGCAGCTAGGAGGGAGTGATGCTCTTTCCAATCGGGTGCTGTTACACCCGATCTGTCACAGGCGTGTCCACGCCCTAGGTTTGAAGGTTATCAAGCCGGTCCCAGCACGGGGACTTTAATCTGGTGAATTGATGGAGGGCTATGCAGCCCGATGAAGTCAGCTAACCAGGGGTCGTGTCTGAGCCGTGTGCGGTGAAAGTCGCAAGCACGGTTCGTCGGGGGGGATATCATCAAAAGATGGTATCCCTACCCTCCTAGAAAGTAAGCCATGTCCGGGAGAAAAGCCGGATTTGCCCCGCTCCCCCTCCCTGATCGGACCCCTTCCCCCATGCTGCTGAAAGACCTGCCCGAGGACGCCCGCCCCCGAGAAAAACTGCTGGCCCGCGGCCCCGCCGCCCTCAGCGATGCCGAACTGCTGGCGCTGCTGCTGCGCACCGGCCTGCCCGGCAAGAATGCGCTGCAGATGGGCCAGGAACTGGTGGACACCTTCGGCGGCGTGGCCGGGCTGCTGCATACCGGGCCCGAAGCGCTCAAAAGCATCAAGGGCCTGGGCCCGGCCAAACGGGCCGAGCTGGTTGCGGTGCTGGAGCTGGCCCGCCGCGCGCTGGCCGAAGAACTGAAGGAAAAGGCGCTGTTTTCCACGCCGCAGGCCGTGCGTGACTATTTGCAGCTGCAGCTGGGCGGCCGGCCGCACGAGATCTTTGCCGTGCTGTTCCTGGACAGCCAGCACCGGCTGATTGCGCTGGAAGAGCTGTTTCGCGGCACGCTGACGCAGACCAGCGTCTACCCGCGCGAAGTCGTGGTGCGGGCACTGGCGCTGAACGCCGCCAGCGTGGTGCTGGCACACAACCACCCGAGCGGCGCCGCCACGCCCTCCCGCGCCGACGAGGCATTGACGCAAACCCTCAAGTCCGCGCTGGCGCTGGTGGATGTGCGCGTGCTCGACCATTTTGTGGTGACAAGTACCCAGGCGGTGTCGATGGCCGAGCTGGGACTGCTATAAAGTCCGGCTCATGAAAGCGCTCGCCATCAAAAGTCTCAAAGACCTGAAGGCCGTGAGACAGGAAATTGAAACCCGCGCCCGGCTGGCGGCAGATGCAGAGGCCGCGCGCCTGGCCGCCGCGGCCAAAGCCAGAGCCGAAAAAGAACTCTTCTCGCGCACCGTCGGCCCCGTCAAGGCCTTGCCGGCCAGGCACCTGCCCGGCAATCCGGGCCACCGGGCCAGCCTGCCGCCGGCGCAGCCCGCGCCCATTCCGGTGCAGCAGCAGCGCGACGAGCTGGCCGTGATGCGTGAAGCCATTTCGGACGAGTTTGACGTGGAAAGCCTGCTCGATACCGACGAGGCCCTGAGTTTTCGCCGGCCTGGCATGGGGCCGGACGTGGTGCGCAAACTGCGCCGCGGCGGCTGGAGCATCCAGGGCCAGCTCGACCTGCACGGCCTGCGGCGCGAAGACGCTCGCGAGGCGCTGGCCCAGTTCGTCAAGGACGCCCACAAAACCGGCTGGCGCTGCGTGCGCGTGGTGCACGGCAAGGGGCTGGGCTCGCCGGGCAAGACGCCGGTGCTCAAGGGCAAGGTGCAGAGCTGGCTGATCCAGAAGCAGGAAGTGCTGGCCTTCGTGCAGGCCCGGCCGGCCGAAGGCGGCGCCGGGGCGCTGGTGGTGTTGCTGGCGCAGGGTTGAGGCAGCCTGTCATAACCCGAACACGGCACGCCCGATGGCGGCGGATTCGTAGCCGTGCCTGAAAAGGAGCTCGTAGGCCTGCAGTGGCACCTTTTTCAGCGAGGTCGGGTACGCGGCTGCAGCCTTCACGCGCTCCTTGTCGAGCCAGTGGCCGGCGGGGCATGCGGCGCCCGAGCGCCTGGCGATGTCCTGGGCGGTGGCGCCAAGCCGCAAATAAGCGGCGCGCCCGCTTGCTTTCGACGCATAGGCCATCAGCCCTCTCGCGCGCAATGCCCGGGTCTGGTCAGACATGATGTCGGCCACGCGCTTGAGCCGGAACAGGTTCAGCCGCCCCATATCGAAGCCTTTGGGCAGAGGCGCGCCTGCGTCGGACGAAATGATCACGCCGTCAACTTTCGGCTTCGGGCCGAAACCCGCATCAAAGAATGGCTCAAGCCCGAGGTTGTCGTATACACCGCCGTCGTAAAGATGAATTCTGGCGAAGCGGTCTTCCGCCGGCCGGGCCTCATCGCCCGATGCATACATCGGCAGGTCCCAGTCGAAGCTGTCGGCTTGCAGGACGTAAGGGCCTATCAGCCCGGGGAAGGCCGCTGACACGGCCATGGCGTCGCGCAGCGGAAATCGCTTCATTGGGGTGGACCCCAGTGTCCAGTCGCGCAACTGGCCGCCTTCAATGCAGGCGCGCTTGCCGGTTTTAGCGGTGGTGGCATTGATCGACCAGACCGGCGATGCGGGAAGTTCATCGAGCAGGGCATCGACACCCCAGGTGCTGCCAATGGCCGAAGCCAGCACGTTGGCGCGGGACAGGGCAAAGCGCCAGTTGGCCGGGCGCAGCATGGCCAGCATCGCGGCCTTTTGCAGGTCTGTCTGTGTCAGCACGTCCTTCAGCTTCGGCAACAGCGCCTCGAGGTACTCATCGCTGGTGGGCCAGCGCATGCCATTGAGCTGCAGGAGCAGGCCCACCAGCAGGCTTCCGCCGGACACGGTGGAGACCTTGCTCACGTGTTCCAGCGCCCCATGCTCCGCCAGGGATTTCAGCACGCCGCAGTGAAAGACCATGGCGCGCATTCCTCCGCCCGAAAGGGCAAGGTAGAGGGGCTTCATACCCATACCCGCCGCATTGCCGTGGCGCGAACGTCATCGCACCGGCGGCCGCGCGTCAAAGGCCGCAGCGAAGCGTCCCGCGAGCCGCAGCCTGCAAGGCCTCGGGAGCTACACGCAGCGAGCCAGCGTGGGGGCCCTTCCCTCCAGCAGGGGCCGCGGGACTGGCTTTGCCAGACCGCAGGCGCAGCGGCCCCCTCGGGGGGCAGCGCATTACACGCAGTGAAAAGCGTGGGGGCTAACAGACTACTCACTCGCCACGATTTCGCATCCAGTCAGCCGTCTGGAAAAACGAGGCATTGAGCCGGGTGCGCAGCGCGTCGTCGACGCCGGTCTCGCGCATCGCCTGGTCCATGCAGGCCAGCCACTGGTCGCGCTCGAGGATGCCGATAGAGCCGATGGCGCCGCCGCCGGTTTGCTGCGGCATGTGACGCATGCGCAGGCGCGGATGGCCAAAACGCTCGGTGTAGTGCTGCGGCCCGCCCAGCCAACCGCACAAAAACCAGAACAGGCGTTGCCGGGCGTTGTCCAGCGTGCTGCCGTGCGCCGCGCGCAGGGCAGCGTAGCCCGGCTCCAGGTCCATCAGGTCATAAAAGCGCTCGACCAGGGCCTTGACGCGCTCTTCGCCGCCTATCCAGGCGAACGGGGTTTCAAACGGCGGGTTGCCGGGGGGGTTTTCTTCGATCTGCATGCGGGTGCCTGGATGAGTGGCTGAGTTGAGATATCTGCGTGCTTGATGTAGAGCCCTCACCCCCGCCCTCTCCCAGAGGAAGAGGGAGTGAAAACTTTCTTGCCCCCTCGCCCTCCGGGAGAGGGTTGGGGTGAGGGTCGGCTGGAAGGTATGCAAGGACACATGCCGGTCAGGTGGCTTTGCGCAAGGTTTCGACCACCGGGGTGTTCAGCACCGAACGCAGCCCCCACCACCCCGCCGCGAGCGCCAGGGCCGCGCCAGCCAGGCTGCCGAAGACAGGCACCGTCCAGGAGCCGGTCCAGCTGAAATCGAACACAAAGCGCGCCAGCCCCCAGCCCACCGCCAGCGCGACCAGCGAAGCCAGGAAGCCGGCGAGCAGGCCGACGCCCGCCAGCTCGGCGCGCTGCACCTGCCGCAGCAACGAGGCGCGCGCGCCCACCGCGCGCATGATGGCGAACTCGCGGGCGCGCTCTTCACGCGTGGCCGTGATGGCCGCAAACAGCACCACCACGCCGGCCGCCAGCGTAAAGCCAAACAGGAATTCCACGGCGCGTATCACCTGGTCGAGCACGCGCTGCACCTGGGCCAGCGTGCTGCTCATGTCGACATTGGTGATATTGGGAAACGCCTTGACGAGGGTGTTGTCAAAGCTCTGGAGACGGGGCTGGCCGTTCACCGCAAGGGCAGGCTCGGGCGCGCGGAAGGCGCTGATGAAGGACACCGGCACATCGGCCGGCAACTGCGCCACCGGGTACATCACGAAAAAGTTGACCCGCATCGAGCTCCAGTCGACCTTGCGCAGGCTGGTGATCTTCGCCTCGCTGAGCTGGCCGCCAATGTCAAAGCGCAGGGCGTCGCCGAGCTTCAGGCCCAGCGTCTTGGCCAGGCCCTCCTCCACGCTGATGGCGTCTTTTTCACCCGCCGTCCACCGCCCGCCTGTCAGCTGGTTGTGCGTTGGCATCACGGCGCTGTTGGACAAATTGAACTCGCGGTCGACCAGGCGCCTGGCGCGGTCGTCCTCAAAGTCATCGGGTGTCACGGCCTTGCCATTCACCGCCACCAGGCGGCCACGGATCATGGGGTACCAGTCAAACTTTTTGATACCGCCATCGCGCAGGGCCTGCTGGAAGGCATCGCCCTGCTCGGGTTGCACATTGATCACAAAGCGGTTGGGCGCATCGGGCGGCGTGGCCTTGCGCCAGCTGCTGATCAGGTCAGTGCGCAGCAGCACCAGCAGCATCAGCGCCAGCAATCCCACGGCCAGCGCGCTGGTCTGCACCACCGCATACACCGGGCGCGCCGACAGCTGCCGGGTGGCCAGCATCAGCCAGCGCGGCGCGGTGGCCTCATTCACGCTGACGCGCAGCAATTTGATGGCGGCATAGCTGGCCAGCGCAAACACCAGCACAGCCCCCAGAAAGCCGCCAACCGCGATCAGCCCCAGCTTGAGGTCACTGCTGGCGGCCAGCAGCAGCGCAGCAAAACCGGTCACGCCCACACCCAGCACGGCCATGGACGCCGGTTTCAGGTTGCCGACATCGCGGCGAATCACGCGCAGCGGCGGCACCTGCGCCAGCTGCAGGACCGGCGGCAGGCCAAAGGCCAGCAGCAAGGTGAGACCCATGCCCATGCCGAAAGCGACAGGCCAGAAGGTTGGCGCGGGCAATGCCGTTTCCACCAGGCCGGCCAGCAGCACCACAAAACCGTAATGCACCGCAAAACCCACCAGCACGCCCAAGGCACTGGCGCCCAGGCCGGCCAGCGCAAACTCAAAGCCGTAGGCCAGCGCAATGGTGCGCTGCGACTGGCCCAGCACCCGCAGCATGGCGCAGTCGTCCAGGTGCTTGGCGGCAAAGCCGCGCGCCACGATGGCCACCGCCACGGCGCTTAGCAAGGCCGCCAGCAGCGCGACCAGATTCAGGAATTTCTCGGCACGGTCCAGCGTCTGGCGCATCTCGGGGCTGCCGCTTTCCAGCGACTCCAGGCGCACGCCGCGAATGCCGGACTGCTCCGCCGGCTTCTTGATCTCGTCGCTTGCCCATTTGACGTAGGCCTTGACGGCCTTGTCGTCCCCGGCAACGGCGAAGCGGTAATTGGTGCGGCTGGCGGGCTGGATCAGGCCCGTGGCGGCCACGTCGGCCTGGTTGACCATGACGCGCGGCGAAAAACTGATGAAGCCCGCACCCCGGTCGGGCTCCTGCACGATGATGCGGGTCAGCTTGAAGCTGGACTCGCCCATCAGGAGGGTCTGGCCCAGTTGCAGGCCGAGGGCGTCGAGCAGCGAGGCATCGGCCCAGGCGGTGCCGGGCGCGGGGATGTCGCGGGTGTCTTGGCCAGCACCGTCCAGGCTGTCTGACACTTTCATCGCGCCGCGCAGGGGGTAACCCTCCGGCACGCCCTTGAACGCCACCAGCTTGGCCTGCCCGCCCTCTTCATCGCGCGTCCGGCCCATGGTGGGAAAGGTCACGGTGGACACGGACTGCAGGCCCAGCGCCCGGGCCTTGGCGATGAACGCGGCCGGAGTCACGCCGTCACTGCGGACCACCGCATCCCCGCCCAGCAATCGTCCCGCGTCACGCTGCAATCCGCCCTTGAGCCGGTCGGCAAAAAACCCCACCGCGGTCAGCGCAGCCACCGCCAGCGTGACCGCCACAATCAGCAGGCGCAACTCACCGGCCCGCAAATCGCGCAGCAGCGATCTCCAGCCGAGCTTCAGAAACAAAAAGTGCATGCGGCAACCTTACCTCAAAGCGTGCGTCCCCAGTTCAAGGCCGGACTTTCTCGGCCTCGGCCCGGGATGAGGCGCCGGCCGGCGTATTGGCCTGCGGCAACGCATCGAGCCGCTGCTCCAGCGCACGCAGCACCGGGCCGATGTTGGCGCCCACTCTGATCTGCGGGTTGGAAAATCCGTCCTCTTTGCCCGCGTCGATCTCGCGCTGTTTGATCAACGGGACAGCACGGGCAAAGGCCTGCTCAAAGGAATGGGTCTTGCGCAGTTGCTCGTCAAACATCGCCCGGCCAAAAAAGGTGAGCTCGGACAGGCGGCCGCAACCATAGGAAGTGTGGGTCGCGTCCGCGGCGGTCATGACCAGCGTGTCGTCATTGGCCAGCACGTCCACCCAGCCACCGGAGTAGCAGGCCGAGACCGCAATCACGCGGTGGCGGATGCCGGCCTTGTCCAGCGCCTGCCGCAACACGCTGGGGCTCAGGGCTTCGACCTCCAGCGGCCAGTGCGAGGCGGCCAGCTTGAAATCGCGGGCGCCGTGGGACGTGAGGTAGACGACCAGCACGTCCTTGTCCCGGTCCATGCGCTGCGCCAGCGCGTCAATGGCCCGCTGCAGGTTGAGCGGGGTCGCCCAGGGATGGGTCGCTGCGGTGCCGCCGTGGTTCAACAGGTGAATCACGCGGCCGCCGGCGTCAAAGCGCTCAGCCAGGACGCGGCTCACCAGGGTACTTTCGCGCAGGAAAACGTCTTCGGAGGCATAGGGGGCAAACACCAGCCCGTAGACATCGGCCACACCGGGGTGTTCAGGTGCAATGGCGGCCATGGTGCGCTGCCAGAGAGCCTGCTGCATCTCCAGGGTTTGCTGGCTCAGGTGCAGCCGGGGCTTGTCGTCCGCCGCAGCGGCGTTGCGCGCATAGTCCGGCTCCCACGCGCGGGCCTCGAATTGCCAGGCAGTCAGGCCCGTGGTAGCGATCAAGGCCAGCGCAAACACCGCCGCGCGCCAGGTCCGGCCCGCGAAACGCACAATCAGGGAAAAGCTGACGCCCAGCGACCACGCGGTGAATACGAGGTAAAGCCCCCAATACAGCCAGGGCGCCGAGAACACCCGGCCCTTGACCCAGCCATGGACGATGGCTGCGGTCAGGCCCTCGTACAGCAGGGTGTTGGGCAGGGACGCGATCAGCCACAGCACAAAGCAGGTGGCTACGCCAGCCATGCGGGGGCTATCTGGCACGGCAGGGAGGTCCGAATTGGCCTTTGCCGGAAAAGCCCACCAGGCCAAGCCGATAAAGGCGACCAGCGTCCACCAGCCCGACAGCCAGGCCTGCACACTGAAGCGGGCAGGACCGTCGATCTGCAGTCGTGACACCGCCGCCTCCAGCAACAACACCAGCAAGGTCAGGATGACCGCCTGCCACGGCGCAGGCGCATATCCGGCGACCCGGGGGGCGCGGAAAAATGCCGCACGCAGCCCTTCTTCAAGCCAGCGGCTGACAGGCAGGTCGCCGGACGAATCAGGCGCCTGACCGGGGAAGGCAGGGGTGTCCGGAATACCCGGCAGCGTGGACTGGATGGGTTGCTCACTCATGGCGGGGATCATGCCATGTCACAAGACGTCGTTCAGGATTCAGCCACCGGCGCCCGCAGTTTGGGGCCCGCCAGTTCGGGCTGCAGATGGAGCCGCTGGGAGTTGGCATAGCAGACAAAGCGCTTGTTGGTCGCACGGCCGATAGCGCACAAGCCAACGGACTGCGCCACCTGATGCCCCATCTGGGTGATGCCGCTGCGGGAGACCACAATCGGCACGCCCATCTGGGCCGACTTGATGACCATCTCGCTGGTAAGGCGGCCCGTGGTGTAGAAAATCAGCCCGGCGGCAGCACCGTCATTTCCCGACGACCCGACCTGGGAAAAATCACGCTCATGGGCGGTCGTAACCGGCGAGGCCAGCGCAGTTTCCGGCATATTGATCGACATCCAGCCGGCAATCGTGTCGATGGCGTTGTGCCGCCCGACATCTTCCACGAACAGCAGCATGTCGACGCTGTCGCCTGCCACCTGGAACAAGGCACAGGCGTGTACGGAGCCGGCAGACTTGTAGGTGGTTTCTTTCAGGCGGATGGTGTTGACGAGCTCATAGAGCTGGCCCTGCGTGATGTGCGCGTCCGCCGGCAATTCGATCTGGTCGACTTCGTCCATCAGGCCGCCAAACACACTGCCCTGGCCGCAGCCGGTGGTGACCACGCGCCGGGCGGTTTTTTCCTCGATGTCCTCAATGCCATGGCGCGTCTTGACCGCCGCAGAACCGACGTCCCAGTCGACGGTGATGGACTCAATGTCCTGCACCGACGTGACCAGCCGCTGGTTGCGCAAGTAGCCAAGCACCAGCAACTCGGGGTGCGCACCCAGCGTCATGAGCGTGACCAGCTCGCGCTTGTCGACATACACCGTCAGCGAACGCTCGGCCGGAATGGAGACCTTCTGCGGCTCGCCGTATTCGTTGACAGCGTCGATTTCGCAGGTCAGCGGGGCCTGGGCAAGCGTCAGGCGAGGCAAAAGTCGGGGTGGCTGCGGGTGCATGAATGAAGACTACAACAAAAAAGCCGACTCCTCGCGGGCCGGCTTTTGGGGAGCATGAGGTTTCAGGGCTTTTTAGCGGGGTTGGCCACCGCATCAGGCTGCTTGGTGCTGGGCGGGCTGGTGGCGGTAGGCGCCGGAGAATGCGCGCCCGCGGCCTCGATGGGCTTGGCCGCCTCCGGCGGCGTATAGGCAAATGCGCCCGGGTCCGCGCAGGCCGGCGCTGCCGCGGGCGGCTTGGTTTCCTTGCCTGCCGACTTGGCAGATTTGTAATAGCTGGCCACCACCTTGTCCTGCGCCTTGCACAGCTGGTAGGCCTCGATCTTGCCCGTCCACGCGGTCTTGGCAGCGGCCTCGGCAGCTTTGGCCTTGGCCTCGTCGTTCAGGGGCGGCAGCTTGGCCAGCGCGAGCGCAGGCACACCTGCCAGCAGGCCCCAGGTCAAAAGTCGAATCAGTTTTTTCATGGCGTCCTCGCTGTCCTCGCTGCTTTAAACCTGTACTGTCTGGCCAGGTGGCGCAGGCTCACTACGCTGGCGGGGGATCTTGCCCGCCTTCACGTCGTCATACCAGTACTCGTGATGCTCCTTCGCCCAGGTCTCATCCACATAGCCGGTGCCCATGGCCTTGAAGGCGCCCTGCATGCCAAGGGTGCCTATATAGATGTGGCCCAGAAACAGGCACATCATGAGCACGGTGGCCACCGCATGCACCATGTGCGCAATCTGCATGGTCGCGCGCTCATAGACCAGGCCTGGCAGCAGCTTGTCGAGCACAAAGCCCGATGACACCACCACCACGCCGAGGAAAAACACACCACCCCAGAAAATCACTTTTTCACCGGCATTGAACCGGCTGGACGCCGGTTCCGCGCCGGAGATCAGGCCTCCCCCCTTGAGCAGCCAGTTCAGATCGCCTTTTTGCGGCCAGTTATCGCGCAGAAAGGTCACAAACACAATGAGCAGCGACACGGCAAACAGGGGACCCGCAAAGTTGTGCAAATTCTTGAGTGCGTAGGTCAGCCAGCCGAACAGGGTGAGCCCCATGACCGGCAGCAGAAAAAATTTACCGAAAGCCATCACCAGACCGGACACGGCCAGAATGACAAATGCCGTGGCGTTGGACCAGTGCGCGGCGCGTTCAAACGGCGTGAATCGCTCGATCTTGCGGCCCGTGTCGGCGCCATGGGTCTTGATGGAACCCTTGCTGAAGTAAAAAATCGCAATGGCCAGCGCCACGATCAGCAGCAGCGCACCACCATACGGAATCAGCCAGTTGTTGCGCACCTGCCGCCAGGCCTCACCCGCATTGGTCAGGCGCGAGCCGGGGTACTGCACAAAGGGCTGGATCAGGTTGCCGGCTTCGGGCGCTTCACTTTTGGGAAGACTGCTGTAGCCGGTCGTGCCCTGGCCGACCTGGCGCCACATGGGCGCATTGTTGCCGGGCTGGACCTTGGCGCGCTCGGCGTTGGTTTGCCCCGCATATTTGGGATCGGCACTCGCGTCAGGCTTGACCTGAAAAATGTTCTGGCTCTGAATCCCGCCAGCCGCTGCAGGCGAAGCAGATGCTGCGGGCGCTGGCGTGACGACGCCCGATGCCTGGGCTGATGGTGCCGGCTGAGTCGCAGGCGTCTGCGCCCCAGTCAGCCCTGTAAAGCCAACCGCCATCAAAAATATAGCTAACCGCGCGTGTTTCATAAGGCCCCCGGTCACTTCACCCTGGAATATTCGTTCTGGGTGTTCTGTACACGGGCCTTGAGCCCCTGCTCCCAGCTCGTCTTGTCACCCTGCTTCCAGCCCGGTGCCGCAAACTGGTTTTCAGCACCCTGAAATGGCGGAACGTCGCTTTTCGCGCCGCCCAGGGTTTGCGGTTTTTCGCCACAGGCCGACAAACCGGCCATGGCGATGGCGAGCATCAAAAGGCTCCTCATGATTTTCCTCCTGCGGGCTGGCCAGCCTGCCTGGACCCATAGGCCGTTCCCCAGCCCCAGACCTCGGCACCTTTGCCGCGCTGCACCACCCGGTTGCGGAAGATGTCGGCGACCACATCGCCATCACCGGCCAGCAGGGCCTTGGTCGAGCACTGTTCGGCGCAAGCCGGCAACTTGCCTTCAGCCAGCCGGTTGCGGCCGTATTTTTCAAATTCGGCCTGGCTGCCGTTGACTTCGGGGCCACCCGCGCAAAAGGTGCATTTGTCCATCTTGCCGCGCACACCAAAGGTGCCGGACGACGGGAACTGCGGCGCGCCGAAGGGGCAGGCATAGGAGCAGTAACCGCAGCCGATGCAGACATCCTTGTCGTGCAGCACCACACCTTCGTCGGTGCGGTAAAAACAGTTGACCGGGCAGACGGCCATGCACGGCGCGTCGCTGCAATGCATGCAGGCAACCGAGATGGACTTTTCGCCGGGAACGCCGTCGTTCAGCGTCACCACACGACGCCGGTTGACGCCCCACGGGACTTCGTTTTCGTTTTTACAGGCGGTGACGCAGCCGTTGCATTCGATGCAGCGCTCGGCGTCACAGACAAATTTCATGCGTGCCATGGTGCCTCCTGAAAGATCATTTTTCCACTGGGCTGACCCACCCTTCGATACCTCAGGGCGATCGGAAGCTGGCGTGGGGCTCTGCTCCAACAGGGGCCTCGGAACCGGCTTTGCCGGGCCGCAGGCGCAGCGGCCCACGAGGGGCTGGAGCCCGCGGCTCCAAGCCTGCCTGCGCAGGCTTGGCCGGACGACAGAGGCGAAGCGTCTCGCGAGCCGCGGCCTGCAAGGCCTCGCGTATTACACGAAGTGAAAAGCGTGGGGGCCATGTTTACGCCCGTTCGACGTTGCAGATCGTCGTCTTGGTTTCCTGCATCATCGTCACGCTGTCGTAACCATAGGTCGTGGCCGTGTTGGCCGCCTCGCCACGCACGATCGGGTGCGCGCCGCTGGGGTAGTGGGCCAGCATGTCAGCCCCCTGCCAGCGCCCGGAGAAGTGGTACGGCATGAAGACGGTGTCCGGTCCCACCCGCTCCGTCACCAGGGCCTGCACGTTCAGGCGAGCGCCGGTCGGCGTGCTGACCCAGACGCGCTCGCCATTGCGAATGCCTCTATCCGCCGCGATTTTTGGATTGATTTCGATGAACATCTCCTGCTGCAACTCGGCCAGCCAGGGGTTGGAGCGGGTTTCTTCGCCGCCACCCTCATATTCAACCAGCCTGCCGGAGGTCAGGATCAGCGGGAATTTCTCGTGCACCTTGTCGGTGATGTTTTTCTGCTGGATGGTCTTGTACAGCGTCGGCATGCGCCAGAAGGCTTTCTTGTCGTCATGCGTCGGGTACTTGGCCACCAGATCGGGGCGAATGCCGTAGAGCGGTTCGCGGTGCTGCGGAATCGCATCCGGGAAATTCCAGACCACCGCACGGGCCTTCGCATTGCCAAACACGTGGCAGCCATGGTTTTTCATGGTCACGCGGATGATGCCGCCCGATGAATCCGTTTTCCAGTTCTTGCCTTCGGCAGCGGCTTTTTCAGCCTCACTCAGCTCATCCCACCAGCCCAGTTTTTTGAGCAGCAGGTGGTCAAACTCCGGATAACCGGTGGTGATGTCGGCGCCCAGCGAGTGCGAGCCGTCTTCTGCCAGCAGGTTGACGCCGTCTTTTTCCACGCCGAAGTTGGCGCGGAAATTACCGCCACCCTCCATGACGTGCTTGGAGGTGTCGTACAGATTGGGCGAACCGGGGTGTTTGAGCTCCGGCGTGCCATAGCAGGGCCACGGCAGACCGAAATAATCGCCTGTCGTGTCGTAGCCGGTTTCCTTGTCCTTGCCGCCCTTGGACTTGAGGGTCTTGACGTCAAACAAATGCATATTGCGCATGTGCGCTTTCAGGCGCTCTGGACTCTGCCCGGTGTAGCCTATCGTCCAGCAGGTCTTGTTGATCTCGCGCAGGATGTCTTCCGGCATGGGCTCGTCCAAGCCCTTGACTTTCTGCATCTTGTAGTTTTTGGAAAGCTCTTTGGCAAAGCCCAGCTTTTCCGCGAACTGGTGCATGATCATGTGATCGGTGCGGCTTTCCCACAGCGGCTCGATCACCTTCTCGCGCCACTGCAGGGACCGGTTGGAGGCCGTCACCGAGCCGCTGGTCTCAAACTGGGTGGCCGCCGGCAACAGGTACACCGCGCGGTTCGGGTTGAGGTCTTCAGCCTTGCCCGGCATCGCTGCCATGGCCGCGGTGGCCGAAGGGTAAGGGTCGATGACGACCAGCAAATCCAGCTTGTCCATCGCGCGCTTCATCTCCAGGCCCCGGGTCTGGGAGTTGGGTGCATGGCCCCAGAACACGACGGCGCGCAGATTGGGGTCCTGATCAATCAGTTCATTTTTCTCCATCACGCCATCGATCCAGCGTGACACCGTGATGCCGGGCTTGCCCATCATGGCGGGCGAGGCATAACGCCCCTTGATCCAGTCGAAGTCGACGCCCCAGATCTTGGCGAAATGCTTCCACGACCCCTCCGCCAGGCCGTAGTAGCCCGGCAGCGAGTCAGGATTGGGTCCGACGTCGGTGGCGCCCTGCACGTTGTCGTGACCGCGGAAAATATTGGTGCCGCCGCCAGATGTGCCGACGTTGCCCAAGGCAAGCTGCAGGATGCAGGACGCGCGAACGATGGCATTGCCAATGGTGTGCTGTGTCTGGCCCATGCACCAGACGATGGTTGACGGCCGGTTCTTGGCCATCGCTTCAGCGGCCATGTACACGCGGGCCTCGGGCACGCCGCAAGCTTCCTCCACCTTGTCGGGCGTCCACTTGGCCATCACATCTTCCTTGACCTTGTCCATGCCGTAGACACGGTCGTTGATGTACTTCTTGTCTTCCCAGCCGTTCTTGAAGATGTGGTACAGCATGCCGAACAGGAACGGGATGTCCGAGCCCGAGCGGATGCGGATGTATTCGTCGGCCTTGGCGGCCGTGCGCGTAAAGCGCGGGTCCACCACGATCATCTTGCAGCCGGTTTCCTTGGCATGCAGCATATGCAGCAGGCTGACCGGGTGGGCTTCGGCGGCGTTGGAGCCGATGTACAAGGCGACCTTGCTGTTTTGCATGTCGTTGTACGAGTTGGTCATGGCGCCGTAGCCCCAGGTGTTGGCAACACCGGCCACGGTCGTGGAGTGACAGATGCGCGCCTGGTGATCGCAGTTGTTGCTGCCCCAGAAGCTCACAAACTTGCGCATCAAATACGCCTGCTCGTTGTTGTGCTTGGAAGAGCCGATCCAGTAAACCGAATCAGGGCCGCTGGCCTTGCGCAGTTCCAGCATTTTTGCGCTGATTTCGCCCAGCGCCGTATCCCAGGTGATGCGCTCGTACTTGCCATTGACCAGCTTCATCGGGTAACGCAAGCGGAACTCGCCATGCCCGTGCTCGCGCACCGCAGCGCCCTTGGCACAGTGGGCCCCCAGGTTGATCGGCGAATCAAACACCGGCTCCTGGCGAACCCAGATGCCGTTTTCAACCACGGCGTCAATCGCACAGCCTACCGAGCAGTGGGTGCACACGGTGCGCTTGACTTCGATTTTTCCGCTGCCGTCACCGGCAGCAGACGTGGCTGCTTTGGCCTTTTTGACCAGTGTCAGTTGCGTGGCCGCGAGACCGACCCCAACGCCCAGGCCCGAGCGCCGCAGGAAGGCGCGGCGGTCCATGGTCGGCAGCGCGCCGGACAGGCCCCGTGAAAGGCTTTGCACAAAGCGTGCAGAACCGGCGCGATGCGCTGGATCGCCGTGGATACCGTGAGATTTTTTCGTGAGCAGCATGAGGCTCTCCCGTAGAAATGAAAGCGGGGGTGGATCAGACGCGCGCGGTCTTGTAGTAACGCTTGACGTGATCGGAGAGGCTGTAACCACCGCCTTTTTCAGGCGCCGGCTTGGCTTCCTGGAGCGCGGTTTGTGGTGCCGGTACACCCGGCAAGGCCACGATGGCGGCGGCCGCTGCGCCCGTGGCGGCTGCACCGAAGAAGAAGCCCCGGCGCGAGGGCTTTGGCTGGCTGTCCTGCATCTTTGTCTCCAAGGAAGCTTGCTGGCATGTATGCAACGGTTTGCATACACACTGTACGTCAGCGCGTTGTACACCACAATGCTTTACATCGCGCAAATACGCAGCATAGGGAAAACGATAGGCCTTCTTAGCGTCTTTGCGACACTCGCGGATCCCCCGGAGAGGGCCAGCGCCTCAATTTACGACAGGCCACCCGGGGTCAGGCGTGGCGAAGGACAATGCCGCTCAGGCGAGCATGTCAAACCCTTGCGATTCAACGCTGATGAAGGCCTGCGTGAAGGCCGCGAGCGCGCGGTAAAACCGGGCCTTGTGGTGTTGCATGATCGCGTCGCACATCAGGGGCACCCAGGGTTGGACATGCCGCGCAAAAAATTCGCGCTGGCGTGTCAGGTTGGCGACTTCGACATCGTCACCGGCAATCAGGTAGCGCATGACCTCGCACAGATACGCCACATGGTCTTCTGTTTCCGGCATGGCCTCGTCACGCGCCAAGCCCAGTGCGGCGATGTCGGTGCGCAGAGCGGCCAGCGGTTTTTCATTCAGGAAGCCGCTGAGGTAATGGGACCCAAAGAGGTACAGCTCGGGCTTGCCCACCCCGCCAAAAAGGGCATCGTATTCCTGCCCGATGTCGGCCAGGCTTTGCTCACGCGCCGCCGCGACCAGCTCCTGCCAGGAACTTTCGAGCACGGCCCCGGCAGCAGGTGCCTCGGTGACAGCGACGCGAATGTTGCCGTGCAGTTCGGCTGACGGCGCCGCGTAGAACAGGGCCGCGAGCAGCCCATAGACTTCCGCGCGTGCGGTTTCTTCATCCAGCGTGGAAGGTACGAGTTGCGCTTGCATCATGTGGGTGTCGCCTAGCGGATATCGGTGATCTTGAGTTCGTTGTCTGCAGAGTAGATGTCGATGACCCGGCAATCGCCGCACATCTTGAGGCGGTCCGCGGCCGCACCCTGAAACATGGCGTGACCCGCCAGCTTGCCCAGCATGGACTCGATGGCCTTGAGCGTGCCGAAGGGCTTGCCGCAGCGTATGCACTGGTAGGGCTGCGTCTCGTTAAGCACGCGCGCCTCCTTGCGCTGGGGTGTCAGCAACAGCCGCGGCTGCAGCGTGATGGCGTCTTCAGGGCAGGTCACCGCGCATAAACCACACTGCACGCAGTTCTTTTCAATGAATTTGAGTTGCGGGCGTTCGGGGTTGTCCTGCAGCGCGCTGGCCGGGCAGGCACTCACGCAGCTCAGGCACAGGGTGCAGGTATCGGTGTTGACGACGAGGCTGCCAAACGGCGAACCTGAACGGGGAAGCTCAATCGCTTCGGGCAGGGCGGCAGGGGCGTGGGCAATCAGGTGGTCCAGAGCCATATCCAGCGTGCTGCGTTTTTCCTGGACTACCGCAAAGCGGGCAGTGACCGCGGGCACCATGGGCCTGGCCCGCGCCAGGGTTTGCAGGCTGGCATCCAGGCCGACAAGCGCCTGGGCATCCGCGCCCGGCGGAACGCGCACCAGCTGAAAGTGAACGCCCGCGTAACCCAGGCCGCCGAGAATGGCCTGCGCCACCCGCATCTGGTCCGCCAGGCCTTCCAGGTAAGCCGGCGCCTCCTCGTCCGTGACCAGCACGGCCACCTGTTCGGCGCCAAACGCCAGCGCGCTCAGCCAGACGTCCAGACCCAGGCTGGCGGTATGCCACAAGGCCTGCGGGATCACGTTGGCGGGCACACCCTGAACGGTTTTGTGCAGCTGGGCGGCGCGACCCAGCGCCTCGACGGCCTGCTGGCCGGCACCCTGGCTGTGCAGCAGCAGCACCGGGTGCGCACCGCCGGCCCGGCCGTAGGTGGCAAGCAGGGTCTTGAAGCGAACGCCCTGCTCGCTGGCGCGGGGGTAGGCGTAGGTGAGCGCACCGGTCGGGCAGACGGTGGTGCAGGCGCCGCAGCCTATGCACAGGTTGGGATTGACAACGATCTGCTGGCGCTCTTTCTGGCTGCTGACCGCGCCGGCCGAGCAGATGTCGATGCATGCGTTGCAGCCAACGGTTTCGTTGCGGCTGTGGGCGCACAGCTTTTGCTTGTAGGCAAAGAATTTGGGTTTTTCAAATTCGCCCACCAGGTCACGCAGCTTGACCACCGTCGGCAGCAGGCCGGGCAAGGCCAGCCCGGCGGAGGCATCGCATGCAAAGTAGCCTTGGGGTGGCGCATGCAGGGTAATCAGCGGCTGGCGGCCGAGGTCCAGCACGAGGTCAAACGCCTCGGTGGCGGCCTGCGCTTCGCGGTTGAAGTCGATCGCACCGGCGACCTTGCAGACGGCCACGCAGTCCCGGTGC